>NZ_CAJPGQ010000011.1:0-184762 GCF_905339595.1 Burkholderia sp. BCC1977 | reverse complement strand
CTCGGCAACCAGCTCGATCAGCTCGCTGTCCACCTCGACCTCGACCGGTATCAGCTCGTTGTCGACCGGCCTGAGCTCGACCGACAGCTCGGTCGCCTCGCTGTCGACCTCCACGTCGACCGGCCTGTCCTCGGCAACCAGCTCGATCAGTTCGCTGTCCACCTCGACCTCGACCGGTATCAGCTCGCTGTCGACTGGCCTGAGCTCGACCGATAGCTCGGTCGCCTCGCTGTCGACTTCGACGTCGACGGGCCTGTCCTCGGCAAACAGCTCGATCTCGTCGCTGTCCACCTCGACCTCGACCGGTATCAGCTCGCTGTCGACTGGCCTGAGCTCGACCGATAGCTCGGTCGCTTCGCTGTCGACCTCCACGTCGACGGCTCTCTCGTCGGCAACCAGCTCGATCAGCTCGCTGTCCACCTCGACCTCGACCGGCATCAGCTCCCTGTCGACCGGCCTGAGTTCGGCCAGCAGCGCGATCTCGTCGCTGTCCACGTCGACGTCGACCGGATTGAGCACGGCCACCAGTTCGATCAGTTCGCTGTCGACCGGACTCAGCACCACCAACACGGTGACGAAGAATCTCGGCAACAGCACAGCGGCGGCGCTCGGCGGCGGCGCGACGTATGACTCGAGCACCGGCACGATTTCGTCGCCGTCGTACACCACGTACAACGCGGATGGCACCACGACCCAGGCTCAGAGCGTGGGCGATGCAATCAACAACATCAACAGCCAGGGGATCAAGTATTTCCACACGAATTCGACCGGCGCCGACAGCCAGGCGCTCGGCACGAACTCGGTCGCGATCGGTTCGAGTGCCGTCGCGCAGGCTGCAAACTCGGTCGCGATCGGCACGGGGGCGTCCGCAACCGGGACCAACTCGGTCGCCCTCGGAGCGGGTTCGACAGACGGCGGTCGTTCGAACGTGGTGTCGGTCGGCAGCGACTCGCAGCAACGGCAGATCACCAACGTCGCGGCCGGCACGCAAGGCACCGATGCGGTCAACGTGAACCAGCTCAATGCGGTGCAGTCGACGCTGTCGACGGCGGTGTCGGGCCAGCAAACCCAGATCAACAATCTGGGCACCGCGCTGGGGCAGACCGACAAGTTGGCCCGTCAGGGGGTCGCCGCGGCAACGGCGCTGACCATGCTGCCGCAGGTCGAACCGGGCAAGTCGATCAACGTCGCAGTAGGCGTTGCTCGATTTGCCGGGCAGTCGGGGATGGCGTTCGGTGCCAGCGCGCACCTGTCTACCAACGGCATCCTGAAGCTGGGCATCGGCGTGTCGGGTGACAACCGGACGTTCGGCGCCGGATACGGGTACAGCTGGTAATGCAACGTGTCTGCTCGACCTGGCCGTATCGGGTCGACAGGCGCCTGTCCGCCTCTTTCGGTTCGGGAGAGACGGACAGCCGATCAGGGAACACGGCATCCATCGGCACATCGCGTAGCGGGCGATGTGCCGATGCCCCGTAATCGCGACGCGCAACGCGTCGCCCTAATTGAATGGAAACCACCTTGAACAACATGTATGCAAAGTGGCTGATCGCCTGCATGGCGACATCGTTCGCGGTAAGCGCACATGCGCAGGCCGCCGGCGATTCCGCAGACGAACTGCTGAACGATGCGAATACGGTATTTCGCCAGCTCGACGCCGGTCAGTTCGCCGATGTGTGGGCCAATGCGGCGGACTTCGTCAAGACGCGCATCAAGCAGGATCAGTTCGTCGCGGACGTGCGCCGCGCCCGTCAGTCGGTCGGCGTGGTCCAGCATCGCGGCTGGGCGCAACTGGTACGCATTCAGTACACCCAAAGGAATGACCTGCCCGACGGCCTGTATGCAAACGTCGATTTCGCGACCACGCTGACCACCGGCACGAAGATGTACGAAAAGCTGAGCTTCCGGCTCGACAGCGACGGCCATTGGCACCTGACCGGCTACGTACCGCGTCGGACGCAGGACTACTTGCCGTAAGCGGTTCCGTTTCACCGCTCGCTGGCGCCGGCCGTCAGGCGCCATGAAAAACACCCCCAAAAAAACCGGAAACCGATCCGGCGTTTGGGGTGTTTTCCTTTGAAGTGCTTCTACCGTTTTAGCGACTGAAAACGGTGAAGAAATGCCCTGCGGCTATCGAAGCAACCTCAGGGCATCGCGTCGATCAGCTCAGCGCGGACGAATGCGGCAGGACGATCGCGCCTTGCGGGCCGCCACCACCACCCGGGCCGCCGCGACCTCCGCCCGGACCACCCGGGCCGCCAGGGCCGCCGCCAGGACCGCCGGGGCCGCAATACGGCCACCAGCAACAACCGCCGAGCATCGAAGCCAACACGATCAGCGTGACCGCGGCAAACGTCTTTTTCATCGTCTTTCCCTTCATCGATCAGTGGTGCGGCGCAAGCAGGACGTTCGCGATCACACCGGTCGCGATGGCGGCCAGCACGAAGTCGCCATTGATCTGCAGCCAATGATAGCCAGCCGGCGGCGGTTGAAGATCACGGCCGCGCCAGTCGTCGACCACGTACTGCGCGCCACGATAATCCTGCGGCACACGCTCTCCGCGACGCCAGTCGCCGTGCTCACCCGGACGGACGTCGCCGCGCCCCTCCTGACGGGCGTCACGATGCGGGGCCTGCATCTGGGGGCCGCCCGGCGCGCGAGCACCGCCGTCGCGCTCAGGGCCGTGATCCTGCCGCAGTTCGTGGTTGCCGCCCGGCGCGCGTCCACCCTGTTGATCGTCGGGCCCCTGCTGCGCGAATGCGCCGATCGACGTGGCGAGCATGCTCGCGGTAATGAGGCATGCGAGAGCCTGTTTCTTCATGATGTTTTTCTCCTGGAGCAAAGTGCAACGATGCGCATGCTCTCAAAACGAGACCGGTGCATGGTTACCTCCGATTACCCGTTGAAGACAAACCGAACGACACACGGCCTTGCCCGCCGGGTGCATCCGCGGGATTTAAAGGAAATTGACCAATATTTCGTTTCATCTCTTACCGCCCGGACCGCGGCGGCTCTTCCCTGCACGTCGCTGCACGGCGAAGTGCGGTCCGTTTGACGATCCTGTCCGTTGCCGGATCACGCGACAAGGTACGTGTGTGCGGACGGCTCGCCGACTTCCCTGTGCGCCGACGCCGGGCACGATACGGAACATCACGTCGCGTGGCTCGACGGCAAGAACCTGAATCTGAACCTGACACGAATCGAGGTGCGCCTCTTGTCGCTCTTGCTGTCGATGCCGGGCAGGATCGACCCGCGCGACCATTTGCAGCGCCGGCTGTACGACGCCTCTCGGATCGTGGCTGACCCGACGATCGACAGCCATGTCAGGAATTTGCGGCGCAAGTTGCAGACGGCGTGCCCCACTCACAATTTCATTCGCCCGATTTACGGCGTCGGCTATCCGTTCGAGTTCGAAGGCAAGCCGGCGTCATGCCTGGAGACCTGCCGATTCCGCTCGTGAAGGGCCGGACGACGCCCGCGTGAATGCGACCCGGTTTCGTTTACCCAACATTACACAGCGCAATCCCGCGGCAAGTTCCGGCGCGAAAAACGCACGTGTCGTCGGCTGGGCAGATAAGACGGCGTAACGGCTCGTAACGATCGACTCGGTCCCTTGCCGTATCGTCGAAGCTCGTTCCATTCATGCTCCGGACCAGAATGACTTCCAGTCGACACCTGTCGCGACGCCGTTTTGTGACGTCGACGCTGGCGCTGGGTACTTGCACCGCGCTTCGCTTCCCGACGCTGGGCCAGGCCGCTCAGATCGCGCCAGCCGGCGTCTGTACGCTGAGCCCCGAGCAGGAAATCGGTCCGTACTATCTCGACGAGAACCTCCTCCGAGGCGATATCAGCGAGGGCAAGGCCGGCGTTCCGCTGCTGCTGGAACTGACCATTCTGGATGCGCGTCATTGCGTGCCGCTGGCCAATGCGATCGTCGACATCTGGCAATGCGACGCGCTCGGCGTCTATTCCGGATTTACCAAGGCGAGCGAAATGCAGGGTCCACCGCCGGGCCCACCACCCGGCGCGCGGGATCGCATGCATGGCGCGCCGCCGTTCGGCGCCCCGGCCGGTGCGCAACGCGCCGATCTCGATGCAGTGCCGAACGGGCCGCCGCCCGCTCCCCCGACCGACCAGCTCACATTCCTGCGCGGCACGATGCGCACGGATGGCAGCGGGAAAGTGGCCTTCCGCAGCATCGTGCCCGGCGTGTACCCGGGCCGCACGAATCATGTTCATTTCAAGGTGCGTGAACCGGCCACTTCGAACCGGGCCGCGCACGTGTCTCATGTCGGACAGGTGTTCTTCCCCGAAGCCCTGATGGTCGATCTGATGACGATGGCGCCTTATGTCGAGCATCGAATCGCGCGCACGACACTGAGCGACGACGCCGTGTATGCGCGGCAACATGGCGACGCCACCATTGCACACGTCACGGCGCTCGACGGGAGCCACTATTCTCGAGGCCTACGTGCGCGAATCGTCGCGACCGTTGCCCCCGAAATGACGCAGCCCGATTCGTACCGATCGACCGGCTGAGAGCGCATGTGCGGGTTTCGCGGACGTGGAGGTCTTCAGACGGACGGGAGATCGTCCTCCGCTGCGAGATCGCGATAGGGGAAACGGCGCATGTTTCCGCAAGCACGTAGCAAACCGGTCGATCGCTCGAGCCGGTTCAAATCGCCGCCATCGGTTCTCCACGAGCAGGGATCCACTGCCGCCATCGAGCGCGCTGCCGGCCGCGCCCTTCCCCTTCGAACGTTTCCCGACGCATCGTGACGATCCCGTCATGATCCGGCCACCCGCTAGAAACTGATGGTCGCCGTCACGGTATCGCTATACGTATCCGGCCGGGGCGTCGTCTGCACCGGCACCTTGCCGTAGACCGTCACCGCCGCAGCGGCGCCCGTGCCGGTGCCGGTCACCATGCTGGTGCTGCTCGTGCCATCCCCCCAGATCGTACTTCGCGCGGAATCCGTGTAGAGCTGATAGCCGACCGTCGCGCCATACGCAGCCCCTTTCATCTGCCGTGCGGTAACGCTTGCGCTCGTGCTGCCGCCATTCAGTGCAAGCTGCCACGCATCGCCCGACGTGCACTGCACCGAGATCGTGCTCGTCGCGGTCAGCGCGGCGGTCAGCACCGATGCATTGCCGAAACTCATCGGCGTCGTGCTGATGTTGCAGTTGTTGACGACGTTGGCGGTCACGGAAAAGGGAAACCGCACCGTCGACGCGCTGATGGACGAACAACTGGGCAGCAGCAAGCTCGACACCGCAAACGCATAATCGAGCCGGGTATGCGTGCCGGAAAAGCTGGTCGAATAGGTCGTCGTGCTGTTGCCGACGGTCGGCACGGTGGTCTGGCCGGACGGAATCTGCGCGTACACGGTAACGGTTTGCGACACGTCCTGCGACGCAATCGAATACGACGTGGCGAGCGTAAACGTGATGGGCGTCGAGGCCGTCGTGCTGCTGGTGGAACCCCAGATCGTCGAGTACGCGGAGTCGGTATACACGTTGAACCCGAGGGTATTCGAGCTGCTGTTCGCCATATAGCGCGGCGCCCACGACGTCGACGCCGTCCCGGTGCCGAGATTCAGGCAGACCACCGCGTAACGGTTGAGCGTCAGCGCCGACCACGTGCATGTCACGGTGATGCTGCCGGTCGCCGTGACCGCCGTATTCGCGATCGGGCTGACCGAGCCGAACGCAATGTCGGACGCGGTGCCCGTGCATGAGTCTGCCCGCGCGGACTGACTGAACCCGAGCAGCACGCCCGCCAGCAGAACCAAGATCATCCAGTAACGTTTCATCGCATGCTTTCCTGTCAGGGCTTGCAGACCACGGGGCCGATCGTCGGCAATGTTCCGTTCGCGGGACGCCGGTAGGCAAACGTCGCGACGCAACTGAAATTCCTGGCTGTCACCGTCAGGTGGTTCTCCGGCCGCAGGCCGTCGACGAACGTCAATCCGTCGTAACCGGTCACGGTGTCCCGCTCGCTTTCGGCGTGATGCACCGATGCGCCTGCCGGAACCGGCGTGCCTGCGGAATCGGTCAGGATCACCGACGCTGCCGCGAATGGTTCGACCGGGAAGCGCGCAAGCACGCCCGCTCGCGCCTCCGGCACGATCACGCGGGTCGTATCCTCGACGCGCACGTCGGCAGGCAGCCCGAGCGGATCGATCGCGACGAGGTTTCTCTGATACGCGTTCAGGTCAGGCACCAGCAGGTGGCCGCTCGAATCGGTCGTGCCGATCACGCGGTTTTCGTGCAGCACCGGGATGCCGGCCACGCCGTCCGTCGACACGAGCGTGAAGCCGTCGCCGATCTGCCGTGCGGCCTCGACCGTGCCGTCCATCGCGACGATCGCGCCCGCGACGTCGATCGCTCCGGCACTGTTGCCGGCCGTGCTTTGCGCGATCGCGGTCACGCGGCCGTAACGGCCGAGATACTGCAACTGGCCTTGCGCATAACGCACGTCCTGCGCGTCGCCGGTCAGCGCGCTCCAGCCCCAGCCGCCGTCGTAATCGGCCGGACGCGACGCGCTGACGCTCGCGGTCGTGCGGCCGTTCTGGCTGCCGGCGCTCGCCGATACCGACGTCTTCGGCCCCAGCGCCACGCTGAGCCCTGCGGACACGCCGCGCGTGCGGGCGGGGCCGAAGTCCTGGTAAGCGCCGAAGTTCAGCGACACGCGGCCGCCGAGCGCCGTCGAATACGACAACGAGCCGATCCGCGAAATGTCGACCGCCGGAACCTTGTAGCCGATGTAGCTCGCGGACACGCTCTGCGCGTGCCCGATCGCGACAGTCACCGTCACGCGGTCCGTCAGGCTCGGCACCGGCGTGCCCTCGATCGCGCCGAGGTCGCCGTAGCGACGGACGGTGCGGGTCGTCTGTGCCTCGACGCTGAAGCGCGGCGCGACGTAGCGATAGCCAATGCTGTACTGGCCGCCCGTGAAGCGGCCGCCGCTCGCGACGACGGAACCGGTCACGACGCCGGCCATCCCGAGGCGCACGAGCGCGCCCGCGCCGGCGGCATACAGCGAGGTGCTCGCCTCGGCGTGCCCCTCGAGCGTCAGCGCGTCGGTCATGCCATAGCGCGTCGATGCGCTGACGGCGGGACGCCGGCCGTAATCGAACGAATCGACGCCGTAGTTGCGCCGCACGAAGCCGGCCTCGAACGAATAGCTTTTCAGCCCGGCCGACAGCAGCCGCGTGTCGATATAGAGCGGCACCGACGTCGTCACGGTGCGCCCGAGCGCATCGCGCGTGACGACGGTGGCGACGCCCGCGCCGGTGATGCCCGGCATCTGGTTGATCGTGAACGGGCCCGACTGCACGGTGCCCGAATACTGCTGGATGCCGTTCACATACAGACTGACGGCCGACGGCACGACCGCGGAGCCCGACAGCGTCGACACCGGAAACGTGACCAGATCGGGCCTGAGCGAGAAGTTCGTACTCCACTGAATGCCGCCGAGCCGCACCGAGCGCGACCAGTCCAGCGACGACGACACGCTGTCGCCGATCCGCAACGTGGCAAGCGTCGCGGGATCGGAGCGGCTCCACGTCGTGTCGTAACGGACGTACCGATTCGACCCGCGGCCGAGGTAGGCGGTGCCGGTGCTGCTGAATACACCGTACCGGTCGAAGTAGCGCGCTTCGCTGTAAAGCGCGACCGGCTGTCGCGAATCGGACTGCGCGTAGACGTCGTAATTGAGCGCGAAACCGCGCGACGTCGTCGCGGCGGGCAGCACGTCCCGCACGCGCGCGTTCAGTTGTTGCGGCTTGCGCAGACGGTCGGGCACCTTCAGATCGACCGTCTGCGTGCCAGGGTCGTAGTCGTAACGCAGGCCGGAGATATCGTCCAGCGCGATCTCCGACTGCGGCACGGCGCCGATGCGCGTCAACACCAGGCCAACGCGTTCGAGCGCTTCCCCGTTCGTGACGAGCCGGCCGCCGACCTGCCGGAAATGCGTAAGCGCCGACGTCGGTTCGCCGTTGACCCTGACCTCCAGATACAAGTCTCGCGGCGCGCTCGCCGGCCCCGCGAGATCCGGCAGGGTTTCGCCGTGAGCCAGCGACGCCCCGCGCGTCGCGAGCGTGACGAGCACGCACAGCGTCCGCAGCCGGTGATGTCCATGATTTCGTTTTTTCATCGCACGTCAGATGGGCGGCGCCGGCCGGTTGAGCGGCGCCCGAATTTTCCGGTCAGTCGTGTGCGACGTTCGCCGTGACCGGTTGTCCGTTGATGCGTGCGACGATCGTGATCGCACCCGCGAGATCGGCGCCGCCCTTCAGCGGGAGCCGCCACTCGCGCCGCGTGCCCGCGAGCGCGTAGCCGAACAGCCCGCCGGACACGGCGTACGACTCGCCCGCCGCGTTGCGCAGCGTCAGCGCGCCGATCTGGGCATGTCGCGCGCCATGGTTCTCCACGCGCAGGAACCATGCGTCGTCGTGCTTCTCCAGATGCCAGTCGAGCTGCGGCTGGACGTTCGGCACGGCCGAGCCGACGAACACCGGCACCGAATAGCGCAGGCGCACCTGTACGCCGTTCGCCGGTGCGGCGTCCGCGGGCGGAATCTCGTCGATCAGCAGCCGGTAGCTCTGCTCGGCCGGCACCGGGCCCGGCGCGGCACGCACGAGGCGAACGAGCTGATCGGCATTCGGCGCGATCTGCACGATCGGCGGGCTGGCGACCACGCCCTGCGTAGGCACGAGAACGTCGCCGGCGCTGGTCTGAGTCCATGCGAACACGCGTACCTGCCCGTACAGCGGCTTGTCGCCCGTATTGCGCAGGCTGACACCCGCGGCCGGCTGGTCGGCGTGCAACTCCACCATCACCGGCGAGATCTGCAGCGTGCTGGCGTGCGCCTGCACGCCGAGCACGGCCGCCAAGACGGGCATCGCGATGCGGACACCCATTGCCGAACGCCATGCACCCATGGTCAGAAGTACACCGTGGCCGTGACCGTCGTCGTATAGGTATCCGGCGCCGGGGTCGTCTGAGCCGGCACCTTGCCGTAGACGGTCAGCGTTTGCGCCGAGCCGGTGCCGGTGCCCGCGAGCGTGTCGGTACCCTGCGTGTTGCCCCAGTTGGTCGAATACGCCGAATCCTGGTACAGCTTGAACGACACCGTCGACGACGTATTGCCGCTCGTCGTGCCGGCCATCAGGCGCGTCGTGGTGGACGAGCCGGACACGGTGCCGGCATCGAGGCCGACGTTGTACGGCGTCGTGTTGGTGCAGGTCACCGCCAGCGTCGTGCTGCCGGTCACCGCGGAAGTGAGCACGCCAGTCGAACCGAAATTCAACGCGTTCGCGGAAATCGTGCAATTGGCGACGAGCGTCAGCGAAACCGCAAAAGTGGCGGTGGCCGTGCCGTTCGAATAAGTTGCCGCGGAAGCGGCGGCAGGCGACAGTGCTGCAGCCGCGATTGCAACGGCGGTCAGGGCGGCGGTGAGGCGTTTCATGGTCATATCTCGCGATTTTGTCGATGGGATGTCGATGAACAAGGTTAAAAATTAATCACCGACAGGGCGCGAGTTTAGCGTTGCTGTTTTTTAAATGATATCCATAAACACCTCATTTTACACAATTTAAATAACGCGAAATCGCATTATATTTCATTAACTTACTTATTATTCCAGCAGATTATAGGATGAAATATTCGATAATATTTCATTGATTTTTCAGGCGACTGGATCGCGGCCCCGTCGATGTCCCGGTGTCATATGCGGCACGCTCACAAGGCAGCCCGAAATTCCTTTCCCCGTCGCCCCCTCTGCCCGGAACATCGTGAGCCTGGAGCGCCCGTCATTCGCCCAGCGTAGAAACACGTGCAATCAGGATCGCGCCTCAAATCAATTCTTCACATCATTTAATATCATCAATTAATGACGCAGATCAAAGACGGAAATCCCCCTTTTCGACACGCGCAATGTCCCGCATTCGGCCGTCAAATGAACCTCCATTTACCCGAATCCAGGGAGCAGTCGGCAAATAATAAATTCACCGATGAAAGGTCCGTTTATATTGTCAATTCCACCCGCTATCCGGGACTGGAACCTCTCCTGACGATCCGCACCTGACTCGGGCGCCGGACCTCCCCCGGGCCGCCTCATCAACTGGCGCACATTTGCCTGCAGCCGCGGCAACACGAGCACGTCGAATCGCTCGGCTCGCGGATCGACGCGCACGTGCGAACCGTGCTTCGTTGCGCGGCACGGGTTCAGGCAAAGGGGGGGAATACGAGCGAAGACGGAGCGGCCATGACGCGCAACCGGTGAGGCGCGACGCGACCGGTGACGGATCAGAGGACGGTTTGGGGATCCGGCTCGCCCCGCACGGCGCACGCTTACGGCCGCATGATGCGCGCCGCGACGCCGGCCCGCAGGCCGACGGATTCGATCGTGCCGGGCCGGACACGCAACGTGCCGGCCCGCACGCCATCACGACGCTTCGATCAGTACTGCGCCTGATCGGTCGGATTCCTGAACAGCTGCTTCATCTCCGGCGACAGCGGATAGTTGAGGCTCACGCCCTTCGGCGGAATCGGCTGCATGAACCACTGGTCGTAGAGCTTCTCGGCCGCGCCCGAGGTCTGCATCTTCGCGATCACGCCGTCCACCACGTGCTTGAACGCCGGATCGTCCTTGCGCATCATGCACGCGTAGTTTTCATGGACGAGCGGCGTGCCCGCCACCGTGTACGCGCCCGGATTGCGGTCCTTCGCGATCTCGCCGTACAGCAGCGGCTCGTCCATCACGAATGCGACCGCGCGCCCCGTCGTGACGTTCATGAACGCTTCGGCGTGGTCCTTCGCGCTGATGATCGTCATGTTCATCCCCTTCTCCTCGTTGAGCTTGCGCAGCAGGCGCTCGTCCGACGTGCCGGCGGTCGTCGCGACCGTCTTCCCGGCCAGGTCCGTGAACTCTTTCACGCCCGAATCCTTGCGCGTGCTGAAGCGGATCCCGTACAGGAAGATGCTGTTCGAGAACGCGGCCTGCTTCTGCCGCTCGAGCGTGTTGGTCGTCGATCCGCACTCGAAGTCGATCGTGCCGTTCTGCAGCAGCGGAATCCGGTTCTGCGACGTGATCGGGATTTCCTTCACCGTCAGGTTCGGCGCCTTCAGCTCGGCCTTGAGCGCGTCGATGATGCGCGCCGCGATGTCGCGCGAGTAACCGATGTTCTTCTGCTGGTTGTCCGAATACGAGAACGGCACCGACGATTCGCGGATGCCCAGCGACACGATGCCCGTGTCCTTGATCTTCTTCAGCGTGCCGGTGAGCGCCTGCGCGTGCGCGGTGCCCGCCAGCGCGCAGGTCAGCGCGACGGCCAGCCAACGGGAGCGGCGATCCATGCTTTTCTCCTGACGAAACGTTGATCGAATCGCGATCGTACGCCCGACAAAATTCGCGTCGCATCAGGGAAAGCGTAAGCACGCGTCCATCGCGGGCCGCGCGCGGGCGGCCCATTTCCGTGGCGCGCAAACGCGCGCGCGTCCGGCGCTGCGCCCGGCCGGCCGCCTTCGGTCGCGTCCCGCCCCTCGCATCGCCCGCCCCGGACGCGCAATCGCGCCGCAACGCAGCAACGCAATCGTTTGCGGCAATCCGATTTTTTCTCATACAACACACTCAAGAAGCTCCCTTGGCGGCCGTTACCCAATGCATGGCGCGTCGCAGCAACCCGGCGGCGTTTGTCAGACAAAAACAACAAGGTCCGGTGTTCCCCCGGACCCACGCACTACCGCCGGCACGACGGTTATCTACGAGGATCGAGTTTCACCATGAGAGCCAAACGTTTCAATTTCGCGCTGGCCGGTTCCGCTCATGCGCGCATGCTCGCCGGCATGCTGTCTGCCGCCGCCCTGCTTCCGCTCGCCGGCTGCGGCGGCGGTGGCGGCGACGGCAGCAATCCGTCTTCTTCCAATGCAGCGCCGGCCCCCGCGCCGTCGCCCTCGCCAACGCCGACGACCCCGCCCGCGACCAACGGCAGCAATGCGTGCGCGACGCAGCAGGCCGCCGTGCAGATGGCCGCCCAGACGAGCGCGCCGGCCGAGCCGCCGGTCGATCACCTGATCGTCCGGCTGAAGACGCTGACGGCCACGCGCGCGATGGCGGCCATCGACACCGGCACGCGGCTCGACGCGGTGATCCAGCGCTCGATGACGCGCTGGTCGGCGCCGACGACGACCAGCGCCGCACGGGCGTATGCCGCCGTGACGACGTCGCAGGCACCGCTGAACGTGCAGCTCGAACGCACCCTGTCGGACGGCGCGGCCGTGCTGTCGATCGGTCAGCGCGTCGCGTCCGGCGACGCGGCGATGCTCGCACAGGCATTCGCGGCCGATGGCGACGTCGACTACGCGGAACCGGATCACCCGATGCAGGTTCGCGACACGCCGAGCGACCCCGCATACGGCCAGCAGTGGTATCTGTCCGACGCGAGCGTCGGGATCAATGCCCCGCCCGCGTGGACGCGGACCAAGGGTTCGCCGACCGTCGTCACGGCCGTGCTCGACACCGGCTACCGGCCGCACCCCGACCTCGTCGGCAACCTGCTGCCCGGCTACAGCTTCATCTCGAACGCCAACACCAGCAACAACGGCCAAACCCGCGGCATCGATGCAACCGATCCGGGTGACTGGGTCACGCAGCAGGAACTGGACAATGCCAGCGGCCCGTACTATCACTGCGCGAGCGAACCGAGCGACAGCAGCTGGCACGGCACGCGCGTGATGGGCGTGATCGGCGCCACCGCCAACAACGGCACCGGCGTCGCCGGCGTGTCGTGGCTCGGCCGGATCCTGCCGGTGCGCGTGCTCGGCAAGTGCGGCGGCACGACGAGCGACATCGCCGACGCGATGCGCTGGGCAGCCGGCATGCCGGTCGCCGGCGTGCCGACGAACCCGAATCCCGCGAAGATCATCAACCTGAGCCTGGGCGGCGTCGGCGCATGCAGCGCGACGTTCCAGCAGGCCATCGACGACGTGAACGCGAAGGGCGTGACCGTGGTCGTCGCCGCGGGCAACGACGGCCTGTCGACCGGGCTCGACCAGCCCGCGAACTGCCGCGGCGTGATCACCGTCGCCGCGACCGACGCGACCGGCCGCCGCGCATCGTTCAGCAACTTCGGCTCCGACGTCGCGCTGAGCGCGCCGGGCGTCAACATCCTGTCGACGGCCAACGGCGGCACGACGACGCCGGGCACGGACACGTACGGCACCGCGAGCGGCACGAGCCTCGCGACGCCGCAAGTGACGGGCATCGTCGGGTTGATGCTGTCGATGAACGGCAACCTCACACCCGCGCAGATCCAGCAGAAGCTGCAAGGCGGCGCGCGCGCGGCGCTGCTGCCGGCCAGCACGTCGTGTACCGCGCTGCCGGCCGGCTCCGGTATCGCCGATGCGGGCGCCGCCGTCACGGCGTCCACGCAGTAACCGTCACGTCGCCTCGACGCAACCGCGCGCATGCCTGCCTGGCGTGCGCGCGTTTTTTCATCGGCGGCCCCACATCGTCGCGCTGACGTTCTGCAAGCATTGCCGGAAAAAAAGGGCGAACAAAGGGTTGACGCTTCGCACGACGACCCATTACCATCGCCCCCGTCTGATTACATGGAGTGTTCTGTGAACACCGATGCGAGTTGTAGTTGGTCCTCGACCAACTTGACTGCTGCCTGAGGAAACCGCGCAGAGCCTCGTCTTCTGCCGCATCCCGGGAAGCAGGATGCGGCGCCCTTCCGGCCTGACCGGCCAGAATCCCCCGCCGAATTTTTCGATATCGCCGAATGTCCGCGCTGCGCAACCGTGCGTTGCCGCGTGCGTGCGTTCGTGCCGCGTGCAGCGCGAGCTGCGTGCATGTTCCGTTCGCGTGCCGTCCGGCCGCGCGCCCTCGTGCGTGCGCGGCTGCCGATCGCCCGTGCCGCCTACCCGCAACCGACAGGAGTGCAGATGAACTCAGACGACAGTAGTCGATTACCGCTCGCCGGTGCGACGCTGCGCATCGACCGTTCGACCGCACTCCGCGCGCCGGCGAGCGTTCCCCCCTTCACCGATCCACAGCCGATCGCGCCTGACGCGACGCGGCGGGGAGCGCTCGTGCGTCGATAACGTCACGGTCGCTCCCCGCCCGCCGCCTCGCGCGCAAGGAGCGACTCATGACACACCGAAACACCTCGCAAAAGAAACAGCGCGGCTTCATCAACGCCGGCCCCGGTCAGCAGAACGAACCGCGCATCATGCGCGCCGCGCAGGAAGCGGCCCGCCCGCTCGAAGCAACCTTCAGGTCGCTGCGCACCAGCACGCGCGGCCTCACCTACGAGCAGGCCGCCGACCGCCTGCAGCACAACGGCCCGAACGAGATCGCGCACGACAAGCCGCCGCACTGGACGCGCCAGCTGCTGCACGCGTTCCACAATCCGTTCGTCTACGTGCTGCTGGTGCTGGCCGCGATCAGCTTCTGCACCGACGTCTACTTCGCGGCACCCGACGAGCGCGACTACGTCGGCATGACGATCCTGCTGACAATGGTCACGATCAGCGCGCTGCTGCGCTTCGTGCAGGAATTCCGGTCGCTGCGCGCGGCCGAGAAGCTCAAGGCAATGGTCCGCACGACGGCGACCGTGCAGCGCGCGGTGACCGACACGTCCGAGCCGACGCGCCGCGAGGTGCCGATGCGCGAGGTGGTGATCGGCGACATCGTGCACCTGTCCGCCGGCGACATGATCCCCGCCGACGTGCGCCTGCTCGCATCGCGCGACCTGTTCATCAGCCAGGCCGTGCTGACCGGCGAAGCGCTGCCGGTCGAGAAATACGACACGCTCGGCGCGGTCGCCGGCAAGTCGGCCCACACGGGCATGGCAGGCACGGCCGGCGCGGCAAACGACGCGTCGACGTCGCTGCTCGATCTCGAGAACGTGTGCTTCATGGGCACCAACGTGGTCAGCGGCACCGCGACGGCGGTGGTCGTCGCGACCGGCGAAGACACCTATTTCGGTTCGCTCGCCCGCAACGTCGTGAGCCACAAGCGCATCGAGACGAGCTTCGACCGCGGCGTCGCGAGCGTGAGCTGGCTGCTGATCAAGTTCATGTTCGTGATGGTGCCGATCGTGTTCATGATCAACGGCCTGACCAAGGGCGACTGGCTGAGCGCACTCACGTTCGCGCTCGCGGTGGCCGTCGGCCTCACGCCCGAGATGCTGCCGATGATCGTCAGCGCGAACCTCGCGCGCGGCGCGATCGCGATGGCGCGCCGCAAGGTCGTCGTGAAGCGGCTGAACTCCGTGCAGAATTTCGGCGCGATGGACGTGCTGTGCACCGACAAGACCGGCACGCTCACGCAGGACAAGATCATCCTCGAACATCATCTCGACCTGTCCGGCCACAAGAACGAGGACATCCTGCGGCTCGGCTGGCTGAACAGCTTCCATCAGAGCGGCCAGAAGAACCTGATCGACATCGCGGTGGTCGCGCGCGCCGACGAGATCGGCGACCGCGTGAAGCCGCAGGGCTACCGGAAGATCGACGAGCTGCCGTTCGACTTCGTGCGCCGCCGCCTGTCGGTCGTCGTCGAGGACACGCACGGCACGCACCTGCTGATCTGCAAGGGCGCGGTCGAGGAAATGCTCGCGGTGTCGACCCATGTGCAGGACGAGGACGGCGTGCGTCCGCTCGACTTCGTCGCGCGCAAGCGGCTGCTCGAACAGGCGAACGCGTACAACGAGGACGGCTTCCGCGTGCTGGTGCTCGCGACGCGCACGATCCCGCGCGGCGACGAACGCGAACAGTACCGCACCGCCGACGAGCGCGACCTCGTCGTGCGCGGCTTCCTGACCTTCCTCGATCCGCCGAAGGAATCGGCCGCGCCGGCGCTCGCCGCGCTGCGCGAGAACGGCGTGACGGTGAAGGTGCTGACGGGCGACAACCCGACCGTCACGATGAAGGTGTGCCGCCAGGTCGGCCTCGAACCGGGCAAGCCGATGCTCGGCGCCGAACTCGAGGCGCTCGACGACGCGACGCTCGCGCAGGTCGTCGAACGCACGACGGTGTTCGCGAAGCTCACGCCGCTGCAGAAGGCGCGCATCGTGAAGGCGCTGCAGGCGAACGGCCACACGGTCGGCTTCCTCGGCGACGGCATCAACGACGCCCCCGCGCTGCGCGATGCCGACGTCGGCATCTCGGTCGACAGCGGCGCCGACATCGCGAAGGAAACCGCCGACATCATCCTGCTCGAAAAGAGCCTGATGGTGCTCGAGGAAGGCGTGATCAAGGGCCGCGAGACCTTCGGCAACATCCTGAAGTACCTGAACATGACGGCCAGCTCGAACTTCGGCAACGTGTTCTCGGTGCTCGTCGCCAGTGCGTTCCTGCCGTGGGAGCCGATGCTCGCGACCCAGCTGCTCGTGCTGAACCTGATCTACGACACGTCGCAGATGCTGCTGCCGTGGGACAAGATGGATCCGGAGTTCCTGAAGAAGCCGCGCAAGTGGGAAGCCGGCAACATCAGTCGCTTCATGCTGTGGGTCGGGCCGACGTCGTCGGTGTTCGACATCACGACCTACGTGCTGATGTGGACCGTGTTCGGCGCCGGTGCGATGTATCACCTGCACGGCGGTTCGAGCGGCCAGATCGTGATGAACTCGGGCTGGTTCATCGAGAGCCTCGTGTCGCAGACGCTCGTCGTGCACCTGCTGCGCACGCAGAAGATCCCGTTCCTGCAGAGCACGGCCGCGCTGCCGGTGCTGCTGTCGACGTTCACCGCGATCGCGATCGGCTGCTGGCTGCCGTTCTCGCCGTTCGCGGATTCGCTCGGCTTCATGCACCTGCCGGGCACCTACTGGCTGTGGCTCGCCGCGACGATGGTCGGCTACATCCTGCTCGCGCAGATCGTCAAGACGATCTATGTGCGTCGCTACAAGCAGTGGTTCTGATTTCCTCCGAACGACGGCGTGCCGGCCCGCATGGGCGGCACGCCCACGACGCACTACAGGTGACGTGATGAAAAGAAGCATGCTTCCGCTCGCCGCCGCGAGCGCCCTCCTCGCGCCGCTGGACGCGTACGCGGCCCATCCGCTCGTCAGCGACGACACGGGCACGCAGGGCAACGCGAACTGGCAGTTCGAGTTCAACGGCGAGGAAACCTCGAAACAGGAGGAGAACGGCCGCCATCAGGCGTGGAACGCGACGCTCACGCGCGGGTTCGGCGAGCACGTCGATCTCTACGTGAACGCGCCTTATACGCATCTGCAAACGCGGACCGACGACAATGGCGCGGGCATCGGCGATGTCGAGATCGGCATGAAATGGCGCTTCGTCGAACGCGGGCCGCTGTCGCTTGCGCTGAAACCGAAGGTGACGATGCCGACCGGCGACGACCGTCGCGGGCTCGGCACGGGCCGCGTCGGCACCGGCGCGACGCTGCTCGCGCAAGCCGACGTCGCGCGCTTCTCGCTGCTCGCGAATGCGGGCCTCGCCTACCAGCCGAATCGCCAGCGCGACCTGCGCGCGGTCTGGGCCATGTCGGCCGCGGCGCTGTACAAGGCGACCGACAAGGTGCAGCTCGTCGCGGATCTCGGCCTGTCGCGCAACACCGAAAGCACGGCCGGCGCGAATCCGGCGTTCGTGATCGCGGGCGCGATCTATTCGCCGACGCGCTGGCTCGATCTCGACCTCGGCTACCGGCACGGGCTGAACGACCAGACCTACCGTCATTCCGTCATGGGTGGGGTGACGGCGCGGTGGTGATGCCGTGGTGATGCGGCCGACGCCGCCTATCGAACCGCGAGACGACGGGTCGCCTTCGGGCGACCCGTTTTTTTCATTCGCCGTCGTTCACGCCGAACAGTTGCGCGCACACCGCACGCCCCTCTTCCGTCAAGGCGGCGCTGCCGGTGCCGTCGTCGTTCAGCGTCGTCGCGCTCAGGCCTGCGGCGTCGAGCTGCGTCAGCACGCGGCGCAGCGTGCTCATCGGCAATTGCGCGCGCTTCGCGATCTTCGGCAGCGACCAGGTTTTGCCGGACGGATCGGTCGCGGCTTCGTGCAGCGTCGCGAGCGTCGCAACGAGTGCGGGATCGAGCGGGGAGTCGTCGGATTCTGAAGTCATCGATTCGGGTTCGTGAGCCGGCGCCGGGCCGGCATTCAGGCGGAAGGCGATCGCGGACACTATACGCCCGGTCACGCGCCCTTGATCGCGGTGCGCATGAACGACACGAAACGCGTGGTCACGGGATCGTCGCGACCCGACAGCCACGCGAGCCCGACGCGCCATTTCGCGTCCCTGCCGTCGAGCGGCAGGACGGTCGCGTCGCGCAGCAGGTACTGCGCGCGCGACGGAATGAATGCGACGCCGACCCCGGCCGCGACCGACGTGAGCACCGACTGCACGTCTTCCGCCTGCTGCGTGACCTGCGGCACGAAGCGGCGCGCGACGCACCAGCGGTCGATCTGCGCGGCGAGCCCGGGGCCGCGTGCGCGCTGCAGCGCGATGAAGCCGATCTCGTTGAGCACGTCGAGATCGGCCGGCACGCGCTTGAAGCCGAGGTGCGGCGGCACCGCGAGCGCGAGCCCCTCGTCGATCACCTTGAACGACGACAACCCTTCATCCGGCGGCAAGCGCAGGAACCCGGCGTCGAGCTTGCCCGCGCGCAGCCGGCGGGTTTGCTCGGACGACGACAGGTCGCTCAGCGTGACCGCGATGCCCGGATTGCAGCGCCGGAATTCCGCGACGAGTTTCGGCACGAGCGTCAGCACGGACAGGCAGATGCCGAGCCGCAGGTGTCCGCGTTGCCCGCTGGTCGCCTCGCGCGCACGCGCGAGGATTTCGTCGGCATCGCGCACGAGCGCCTGCGCGTCGGGCAGGAAGCGTTCGCCGAACGGCGTCAGCTCCGCGCCGTGGCGCCCGCGCTCGAACAGCTTGCCGCCGAGGCTCGCCTCGAGCGCGCCGATCTGCTTGCTCAACGCCGGCTGGCTCATGTGCAGCGTGTCGGCCGCGCGGCTGAAATGGCTGAGCTCGGTGACCGTCAGGAAGGTGCGCAGCAGTTTCAGTTCCATTCTTCAAAGGAATCATACTGATCGAAACATTCATTTTACTGATCGAACGGCGTGACGTTCAATACGGGCATGCCCCTCCCGGAATTCACTGTCATGCCTGTTGATCAAGCGACCGAATGCCTGCCCGATATGTCGTGCGATACGATGGTCGCCGGTGCGAGCGGAACCGAGCCCGACGCACCGGCCCCCGAGCGTCGTGCCGCACGCGCCGACGGACGCAGCCGCCGCTTTCGCTTCGGCACTGCGCTGGACGACGCGCCGCCGCGTGCCGTCACCGGTTCGATCGCGATCAGCTTCGCGGTCGTGTCGCGGCGGAACTGGCCGCGCTGATTCGACGCACCCGGCGCCCTCGCGCCGGACGGTTGCGTTCGACCCGCCGCAAAAAAACAGCGGCAATCCACCGGCATCACGCATCATTGCGCGCACATCCATCGTCATTGCCACGCGATCGACCTTATAATTTCCCGCAACCGCTGACCGCCCACGCATTTCACGTCGCCGCTACGCGCGTGAAAAGGAGACTTTCGCTTGACCGGCCTCATCGCGCGCCTGCCTCGCGCCCGGACCACCCTGCTCATCGCCCTGTCGTTCCTGACACTCGCGTTCGCGACGAACGCGTCCGTGCAGCCGCAGCGCACCGCATCTCCGCATGCGCATGCGAAAGTCGTCAAGAAGAAGCCCGCCCACCGCAAGCACAAGGCCGTCAAACACCGCCGCCCACGCGTGAAGCATCACGCGGTCAAGCGTCACGCGGTGCCCGCGCCGCAGCACCGGCGCGCGACACACACGAACGCGGTTCGCCCGCGCCCCGCCGCGAAACCGCGCCTGCTCGCGAGCTGCGGCTACAGCCCGCGCGCGGTGAACGCGCTGCACGCACGCGCGGCCTACGTGCTCGACGTCGACTCCGGCACGCCGCTGCTGGCCCGCAACGCACGCACGGTACGGCCGATCGCGTCGATCTCGAAGCTGATGACCGCCGTCGTCGCGCGCGACGCGGACCGGCCGCTGAGCGGCGTACTGCGCGTCACCTCGCGCGATCGCGACACGATCAAGTTCACCGGTTCGCGGTTGCCGATCGGCGCGGAACTGTCGCGCCGCCAGATGTTCCACATCGCGCTGATGTCGTCGGAAAATCGCGCGGCCGCCGCGCTGAGCCGCGACTATCCGGGCGGCCGCCCCGCGTTCGTGAAGGCGATGAACCGCGAGGCGCGCCGGCTCGGGATGCGTCATACCCATTTCCGCGAACCGACCGGCCTGTCGCCGCACAACGTGTCGACCGCCGAGGATCTCGCGCGGCTCGTCGGCGCGGCCGCGCAGGATCCGCTGATCCGCTATTTCTCGACGGACACGTCGACCACCGTGCAGGCCGGCGACGGCGAGCTGCTGTACGTGAACTCCGATCCGCTCGTGCGCAACGGCCGCCTGCCGATCCGGCTGCAGAAAACCGGCTTCATCAACGAATCGGGGCACGGCGTCGTGATGCGCATGCGCGTGAACGGCCGCCGCGAAACGGTCGTGCTGCTCGGCGCGCCGACGCGCGCCGGCGTGTCGAGCGATGCGCTGAAGATCCATCGCTGGCTGACCTGCTCGATCCAGTAAACACGACACACGCGGCCGGCGCGTTGATCCACGCAGGAGCGACGCCGTGCAGGACGAATACCGTTTCAACGCATTCGGACGCCTGCCCGCCGTCGTGCGGACGAACCGCCAGCGGGGGCCGCGCGGGCCGCTTCACGCTGAATGACGGGACTGCGCCGTGCGCGCAGCGCCGCTACTGCAACCACATCGGCACGATCGACGCCGCGAGCAGGATGCCCAACCCGGCATTCACGCACCGCCACTGCCGCTCCGTGCGCAGCACACGCGCGAACAGCAGCCCGGCACAACACCAGAGCGACAGCGACGCCATCGCCGCCACGCCGAACGCGAGCCCGAGCAACGCGCCGAGCCGCACGGGGCCGGACGCGAGCGCGGCGAACGACGCGGCCGCGCCGAGCGTCATCGCCCAGCCCTTCGGGTTGTGCCACAGCATCCATACGCCGCTGACGAACCCTTGCGGCCGCTGCACGGCCGCGTCGACGCCGGGCTTGCCGCCGCGCGCGATGCGCGTGGCCAGCCACAGCAGATACAGCGAGCCGAGCACCTTCATCCCGAGTTGCAGCGCCGGCAGCGCCAGCAACACGCTGCCGAGCCCGGCCGCGGCGGCCGCCGCCATCGATGCCAGGCCGGCCGCGATGCCCGCCATCATCGGCAACGAACGCCGATAGCCGAAATGCGCGCCCGATGCAGTCGCGAGCGTCGTCGCGCCACCCGGCGTCACCGTGGACACGATCACGAACAACACCAGCGGCAAGTAGTCTTGAAGCGGCACGCGGGCTCCCGGTTCGTGTCGTCGACACCCCGTTTTACCCGCGCGCCCGGCATTACGAAAGCGAAAGATTTTTATGCCTGCCATTAGCGTTCATAATGCGACTCATGACACGCAACCTCGACATCGCCCTGCTGCGCGCCTTCGTCACGGTCGCCGAGCACGGCAGCATGACGGCGGCGAGCCGCGCGCTGCACCTGACGCAAGGCGCGGTCAGCCAGCAGGTCGCGCGGCTCGAAACGCTGTCCGGCCCGCTGTTCGTGCGCGAGCATCGCAACCTGCTGCTCACGGCGGACGGCGAGCGTCTGCTCGCGCAGGCGCGCCGGCTGCTCGCCGCGCACGACGCGCTGCTCACCGATATGACGGCCGGTGCGATGGAAGGCGCCGTGCGCATCGGCGCGCCGCAGGATCTCGTCGGCAGCTGTCTCGCGCCGATCCTGAAAGGTTATGCGCACGCGCATCCGCAAGTCGCGCTGTCGCTCGTGTGCGCGGCGTCGCCCGCACTGCAGCAGGCGCTCAGGCAGGGCGAGATCGACGTCGCGTTGATCGAGGCACCGGTCGGGCCGTCGCGCGGCGAATGCATCGCCGTCGACCGTCTGGTCTGGGTCGGCGCGAAGGGCGGCAGCGCCCATCTGCAGACGCCGCTGCCCGTGTCGATGGTCGACCGGACCTGCGCGTTCCGCCCCACCGTGCTCGACGCGCTGCGTGCCTGCGATCGCGCGTGGCGCACCGTGTTCGAGAACGGCAGCATCGACGCAACGGCCGCGACCGTGCGCTCCGATCTCGCGGTGACGGCCTGGCTCGCGTCCACCGTGCCGGCCGATCTCGACATCCTGCCGGCCGACAGCGGCCTGCCCGCCCTGCCGAACTTCGCGATCAACCTCCATCTGCCGCGCGGCCAGCACGCGCTGGCCGCGGCGGAACTGGCCCGCCACCTGCGCAACGGCTTCGCACGCGTGCGCACGGCCGCCTAGCCTTCTTCCCGCTACACGACACCCGGATCCTGCTGCGCCGGCGTCACGCCCGCCGCTTCCAGCGCCTGGTGCAACGTCGGGAAGATGCACGACGCGCCGACGATCGCGGTGATCCGGTGGCGCGCCATGTCCGCGTGCAGATAGCGGTTCACGCGCCCGAACAGCACGCCGATCCGGCGCGCGTGCAGCGCCTCGACGAGATCGGTGATCGTCCGCGCGGCCGAGTAATCGAGATCGGTGATCGCGCCCGCGTCGACGATGAACCAGCGCAGCGGCACCGGCGACGCATCGACCAGCTCGATCACTTCGGCGGCGAACAGATGGTCGTTCGCGAAGAACAAGTCGGCGCCGAACCGGTAGACGATCAGCCCCGGCGCCGTCATCGCGCCCGGCCGGGCCGGCACCGGCAGCCACCGCCCGTTGCCGTCGGCGGCTTCGAGCACCATCGTGTGCGGCTGGTAGCTGTGGCGCACGTGACGCATCAGCGACAACGCGACGGCCAGCAGGATCCCGTGCTCGACGCCGACCGTCACGACGGCCGCGGCGGTGACCAGCGCGAGCGTGAATTCGCCGGGGCTTTCCTTGCGGATCGCCGCGAGGCTGCGCACGTTGATCAGCCCGAGCGCGATCGTCAACACGATGCCGGCCAGCACCGCATGCGGCAGGTACTGCAGCGTCGAACTCAGGAACAGCAGCACCACCGCGACGACCGCCGCGAACGCCAGATGCCCGATCTGGCTGCGCACACCCGCGCCGTCGGCCATCGCGGTCTGCGTCGGGCTGCCGTTGACGACGAACGCGCCGCCCACCGCCGCCGCCGCGTTCGCGGCCGCGAGCCCGAGGATGTCGGCATTGGTATCGACGTCCTCGCCGTACTGCTGCGCGAACACGCGGGCCGCCGCCGCGCTCTGCGCGATGATCATCACGAAGCACGACGCGGCGACCGGCACGAGATCGAGAAACTGCTGCCACGTGACGGTCGGCCAGCGCAACGGCGGCAAGCCGCCGGCGACGGGCCCGAGCACCGCGATGCCCCGCTCGGCGAAGCCGAACCAATCGCTCGCGGCGATGCTGCCCGCCACCGCGATCATCGGCATCGGCACGCGCGGCAGGAAGCGCTTGCACGCGAGAATCGCGACGACGACGAGCACCGCGAGCGCGAGCGTCGGCCGATGCGCGTGCACGGCATGCGTGACGACGTAGTCGAGCTGGGCGACGCTGCGCGATGCCGGATACGGCACGGACAAGCCGAGCATGTCGCCGAGCATCGCGATCGACACCTGCACGCCGACACCCGCGAGGAAGCCGACCAGCACCGTGCGCGACAGGAAGTCGGCGAGAAAGCCGAGCTTGAAGATGCGGGCGAGCAGCAGCATCGCGGCGGTCAGCAGCGCGACCATGCCGGCCAGCGCGACGTACTCGGCGCTGCCCGCCGGCGCCATCGACGACAGGCGGCTCGCGAAAATGGTCGCGGTCGCGGAGTCGGCGGCGACGACCAGATGGCGCGACGCGCCGAAGCACGCGAACGCGATCAACGGCAGGAACACGGTATAGAGGCCCGTCACGGCCGGCATGCCGGCGATGCGTGCATAGCCGAGCACCTGCGGGATATCCATCGACGCAAGCGAGATGCCCGCGAACACGTCGCGGACGGCCGACGCGCGGCGAATCGGCAGAATGCCCTTCAGCAGCCGCACGCGGCGCGGCCGGCTTTCGTTGGAATCTGGCATGCGTGAAATGCGTGGATGACTGGAGCGACCTGGAAGCGGGATGCAGGAAGTCGTTCGCGCATCGTGCCCCGAGCGGGCATGGCGTGGCAAGTGCATAGTGTGTTGCGCGCCATGAACACGACGCAGCTCCACGCAACGGTGAGAATGTTCGGGAGCCCTACGCCATGCATTCGCGGCCGCCGACCGGAACCCAGTGGCACAATCACGGTCCCTTTCATGTGCCCTTCACCGGGCGCGCGCCGCAGCGCGGCGCCGATTCAACGCACGCGAAGAACCCTGCCTGCCCTTATGACCCTGAACGAATCCTGGTTTGCGCCGCTCGTCGGCATCCTCATCCTGCTCGCCGCCGCCGGCGCGATCACCGCCGCCGTGCATTTCCTGCTGTTCCGCGTGGTCGCGCGCCTCGCGCGGCTGTCGGCCACCCGCATCGACGACGCGCTGTTCGAGTTCGGCGCATTCAAGTGGCTGAACCGCATCGTGCCGTTCGTCGTGATCAAGCTCGGGCTCGGCGCGGTGCCCGGCATCCCGGCCGTGGCCGTGCAGGCCGCCGACAAGGTGCTGTTCGCGTTGATCGTGTTCCTGGTGTCGATGACGATCAGCACGACGCTGTCCGCGCTCGAGCACTCGCACCGCACGAGCCAGCGCGACCAGCCGCGCCTGTCGCTGAAAGGCGCGATGCAGCTCGTCAAGCTCGTGATGTTCATCACGGCCGCGCTCGTCGTGATCGGCGACGCGACCGGCAAGCAGATCGGCCTGCTGCTGTCGGGCATCGGCGCGATGTCGGCGGTGCTGATGCTGATCTTCAAGGACACGCTGCTCGGCCTCGTCGCCGGCGTGCAGCTGTCGTCGAACGACATGCTGCGGATCGGCGACTGGATCACGATGCCGTCGGCCGGCGCGGACGGCACCGTCATCGACATCACGCTGAACACGGTCAAGGTCGCGAACTTCGATCACACGATCATCACGGTGCCGACGTGGAAGCTGATCACCGAGAGCTACCAGAACTGGCGCGGGATGACCGAAGCCGGCGGGCGCCGCATCAAGCGCGCGCTGTTCGTCGACGCGACGAGCGTGCGCTTTCTCGGCGACGACGAGATCGAACGGCTCGAACGCCTGACGCTGTTGAAGGACTACCTGGAAGACAAGGTCGACGCGATCGCGCAATGGAACGGCACGCTCGGCGCGGCCGGCGCATGCCCGGCGAACCGCCGCCAGTTGACGAATCTCGGCACGTTCCGCGCGTACGTCGCGAACTACCTGAAGGGCCATCCGCACATTCGCCGCGACATGACATGCATGGCGCGCCAGCTGCCGCTGACGGCCGAAGGCATTCCGCTCGAACTGTACTGCTTCACCGATACGACGACCTGGGTCGACTACGAGGCGATCCAGTCCGACCTGTTCGATCACCTGATCGCGGTGCTGCCGGAGTTCGGGCTGCGCGTGTACCAGCACCCGTCGGGCTTCGACATGCGCCGGATGGCCGGCGCGGCGCAGGCCGAACTGCAGGCGCCGCACGCGCGGTGATGCTTGCCGTGGCGGCCTGCAACGGGCCGCCCGCCCCACCCCGTCGCGGCGCGCCGGGCGCCGCTCACCGCCCCGCGCACTCGGACGCGAGCCGCCCCACGACCTTCAGCGCGTCCTCGATCTGCCGCGACCACGGATAGCTGTAGTTGAGCCGGATGAAGTGCCGGTAGTCGGCCGTCGCCGAGAACATGTGGCCGGGCCCGATCGTGATTCCTTGCGCGAGCGCGAGCGCATACAGCTTCATCGCATCGACCTGCGCCGGCAGCTCGACCCACAGCACGTACCCGCCCTGCGGCTGCGACAGCCGCGTGCCTTCCGGGAAGAACCGCCGCACCATCGCGCTCATCAGGCTCGCCTGCTGCGCATACTGCTTGCGCATTCGCCGCAGGTGGAAATCGTAGCCGTCGTACTTCAGGTATTCGGCGATCGCGAGCTGCTCGATCGCGGGCGTCGCGAGCGTGTTCAGGAATTTCAGCTTCTCGACCTGGTCGCGGTAGCGGCCCGGCATCGCCCAGCCGATCCGGTAGCGTGGCGACAGGCTCTTCGTGAACGACGCGCAATGCAGCACGAGCCCGTCGCGGTCGTACGACTTCAGCGCGCTCGGCGTCGTGTCGCCGAAATGCAGTTCGTGATAGACGTCGCTCTCGATCGCGGGCACACCGTGCTTCGCGAGCAGCTCGACGAGCGCGCGCTTGCGCGCATCGGGCATCTGGAAGCCGAGCGGATTCTGGAAATTCGGCATCACCATGCACGCGGCGATGCGCTCGCGCGCGAGGATCCGTTCGAGCGCGTCGAGATCGATGCCGTCGCCCGGATGGGTCGCCACCTCCAGCGCGCGCATGCCCATCCGCTCGATCGCGTGCAGCATCGCGTAGAACGTCGGCGACTCCACCGCGATCGTGTCGCCGGGCTTGGCGACCGCCTGCAGGCACAGGTTGATCGCCTCGGTCGCGCCGATCGTCATCACGATCTCGCCCGGCTCGACCGGGATCCCGCGCTCCGCGTAGCGTCGCGCGATCTGGCGGATCAGCTCCTGGTTGCCGGGCGGCAGGTCGTCGATCACGCCCCAGCGCGTGCGGCGCCGCCCGATCGCCTGCGCGTAGCGCGCGAGACGCTGCACCGGGAACTGCGACGCGTCGGGATACGGCGAGCCGAGCGGCACCGCGTCGTCGCGCGAGATCGAGCGCAGCGTCGACAGCACGAGCCGGCTCACGTCCACCGCCGACGGCTCGGCGGCCGGCGCCGACACGTGCAGCTCGGCCTCGGCCGGCGCCGTGGTCCGGGCCCGCACGAAGTAGCCCGACTGCGGCCGGCTCTCGATCAGGCCGCGGCTCTCCAGCACGAGATACGCGCGCAGCACGGTCGTGACGCTGAGCTGCTGCTGCCGGCTCGCCTGGCGCACCGACGGAATCCGCTCGCCGGGCCGGTACACGCCACGCTCGATCTGCGCCTGCAGATCGTCGGCCAGTTGTTCGTAACGCTTCACGCGCCTCCCTTTCAACTTCCCTTCAACAACACAGTTGCGGTCCGCACTGCTTGATTTGGCGCAACTGTACTCTTTTTTGAAGATGAAAGGTGTACACACAGCGGCCGCAGCGCCGCGCGTACTCTGCGTGCATCGACCCTGACACCGGCATCAACCCGCATCATGAAAAAGAAATCCGCCGCCGCGCGCATCGAACCGTACACCCACCCGGCCGCCGGCTGGGGTGCGCTGAAAGCCGTCACGATCAACCTGATCAAGGAAAAGGTCGCCGGCGGCAACTACCGTACGCTGTTGCGCCAGAACCAGCCGGACGGCTTCGACTGCCCGGGCTGCGCGTGGCCCGACCGCCAGCATGCGTCGACGTTCGAATTCTGCGAAAACGGCGTGAAGGCCGTGGCCGCCGAAGCGACGAGCAAGCGCGTGACGCCCGAATTCTTCGCCGCGCACACGGTCACCGAGCTGCTCGAACAGACGGATTTCGAACTCGAACAGCACGGCCGCCTGACCGACCCGATGGCGTACGACGCGCAAACCGACCGCTACGTGCCGATCTCATGGGACGACGCGTTCAAGCTGATCGCACGCCACCTGCGCGCGCTGCCGGACCCGAACCAGGCCGCGTTCTACACGTCCGGCCGCGCGAGCAACGAGGCGGCGTTCCTGTACCAGTTGCTGGTGCGGCTGTACGGCACGAACAACTTCCCCGACTGCTCGAACATGTGCCACGAGGCGACGAGCCGCGGGCTGCCGGCGTCGGTCGGCGTCGGCAAGGGCACCGTCACGCTCGACGATTTCGAGCACGCGGACACGCTGCTGATCTTCGGCCAGAACCCGGCGACCAACCATCCGCGAATGATGGGCGAGCTGCGCGAATGCGCGAAGCGCGGCGCGACGATCGTGTCGATCAACCCGCTGAAGGAACGCGGGCTCGAGCGTTTCGCCGATCCGCAAAGCCCGCTCGAGATGCTGACGATGTCGGGCACGCAGATCGCATCGACCTTCATCCAGCCGACGATCGGCGGCGATTTCGCGCTGATCAAGGGGATGGCGAAGCGCGTGCTCGAACTCGACGATGCCGCGCGCGCCGCCGGTGCGCCGCGCGTGCTCGACACCGCGTTCATCGGCGAGCATACGGCCGGCTTCGACGCGTTCGCCGACGATCTACGCAACGAAAGCTGGTCCGCGCTGACGGCCGAAAGCGGCGTGCCGTACGAGCAGATCGACGGCCTCGCGCAGCTGTATGCGCGCAGCGAGCGCGTGATCGCGACCTGGGGCATGGGCATCACGCAGCACAAGCATTCGGTCGCGACCGTGCAGATGCTGACGAACCTGATGCTGATGCGCGGCAACATCGGCCGCCCCGGAGCGGGTCTGTGCCCGGTGCGCGGCCACTCGAACGTGCAGGGCAACCGCACGGTCGGCATCGAGGAAAAGCCGTCGCAGGCGTTCCTCGACCGGCTCGGCCACGTGTTCGACTTCGAACCGCCGCGTCACCACGGCTACGACGTCGTCGAGACGATCGAAGGGATGCTCGAAGGCCACGTGAAGGTGCTGATCGGCCTCGGCGGCAACTTCGCGATGGCGACGCCCGACACGCCGCGCACGTGGGAAGGCATGCGCCGCTGCGCGCTCTCCGTGCACATCACGACGAAGCTGAACCGCAGCCACCTGATCCACGGCCGCGACGCGCTGATCCTGCCGACGCTCGGCCGCACCGAGATCGACCTGCAGGACAACGTCGCGCAGGGCGTGACGGTCGAGGATTCGATGAGCATGGTCCACGTGTCGTACGGGATGAACAAGCCGGCGTCGCCGAACCTGATGTCCGAACCGGCGATCGTCGCGCACATGGGCCACGCGCTGTTCGGCAGCGGCAAGATCGACTGGCTCGCGTACAAGGACGACTACGCGAAGATCCGCGACGCGATCGAGGCGACCTTCGACGGCTTCGACGACTACAACACGCGCATCGCGCGGCCGGGCGGCTTCCACCTGCGCGTCGCGTCGCGCGACCGCGAATGGCTGACGCCGACGGGCAAGGCGAACTTCATCGCGCACGCGCTGCCGACCGACACGCCGATCCAGCGCGCCCGCGCGCTGCACGGCGAGCGCCTGATGACGCTGATGACGACGCGCTCGCACGACCAGTACAACACGACCGTCTACGGGCTCGACGACCGCTATCGCGGCGTGTTCGGCCAGCGTCGCGTGGTGTTCGTCAACCGCGACGATCTCGCGATGCTCGGCCTTGCGGCCGGCGACTGGGTCGACATGGAAACCGTGTGGCACGACGGCATCGAGCGGCGCGCGGACGGCTTCCTGCTGGTCGAATACGACATCCCGCGCGGCTGCATCGGCGCGTACTACCCGGAAACGAACCCGCTGGTGCCGCTCGACAGCGTCGGCGACGTGTGCAACACGCCGACGTCGAAGTCGGTGCCGGTGCTGCTGCATCGCGCGGCCGCGCCGGCGTCGGCCGCCGCCTGACGGAGCGCCGCGATGATCGTACGGCCGCGCGAGCACTGGCTGCGGATGCTGCTCGTCTGGAACGGATCGGTGCTGCCGACCATCCTGCCGCAGCTCGTGCTGACGCTCGCGATCAGCCTCGTCGCGGTGTGGGGTGGCGGCCGCGTGCTCGGCGAGAAGGTGCCGCTGAACCCGACGCCGTTCACGCTGATCGGCCTCACGCTCGCGATCTTCGCGGGGTTTCGCAACAATGCGAGCTACGAACGCTATCGCGAGGGACGGCAGCTGTGGGGCGGCGTGCTGACCGCCACGCGCACGCTGGTGTCGCAGGCGCTCTGCTACGGCGCGATCGACGACAACGACGCCGCGCGTCAGGCGTTCGTGCGCAAGGTCGTCGCGTTCGTCCATGCGCTGAAGCATCAGCTGCGCGGCACCGATCCGGCGGCGGACCTGCGCACGCTGCTCGACGGCGAAACCCATGCGCGCATCGTCGCCGCCCGGTTTGCGCCGATCGCGATCGTTCATGAACTGCGCGAAGCCTTCACCGCGCGCGCCGACGCAGGCCATCTCGCCGATACCCGGCTGTGGATGCTCGACGCGCGCCTCGACGATCTCGTGTCGATGGTGAGCGGCTGCGAGCGCATCGCGTCGACGCCGATCCCGTTCTCGTACGACGTGCTGCTGCACCGGACCATCTACGCGTACTGCGTGCTGCTGCCGTTCGGCCTCGTCGACTCGATCGGCGCGGCGACGCCGTTCGTCACCGTGTTCGTCGCCTATACGCTGATCGCGCTCGACGCGATCGCCCATGCGATCGCCGAGCCGTTCGGCGACGGCCCGAACCACCTCGCGCTCGATGCGATGACGCGGACGATCGAGCGCACGCTGCTCGAACTGAACCGCGAGCCGCTGCCGGCGGAAGCGACGCCGGGCCCGGCGTATCGGCTCACCTGAACCGCTGACGCCCCGCTTCCGTCGCGCCGCTCAGTCGCGCCGACCGCGCAGGAAGCCGCCGTGCCCGGCGACCGCGTCCGCGATCCGCCGCAGCAGCACGACGCCGCGCAGCAGCGCGCGGCCGCCGTCGCTGTCGATATCGGCCACGCGCCGCCGCAGCAACCGCGCGGCCGCATCGCAACTCCGTTCGAGCCGCGCGACATCCCCGATCGCGACGCGGCCCCGCACCACGGCCACCGCGCGGCGCGCGGCCGGCTCCCGGGCCGCCAGTTCCGCGAGCGACAGCACGCTGTCGCCGATGCCCCAGATCGCGAGCAGGTCGCGCAGGTCACGCTCGATCAGCGTCTGCGGCAGGCTGCCCGCGAACCCGAGCTCGCGCCCGAGCCGGTCGGCCGTGCGACTGAGCCACGCGCTGGCCGACCAGCCGCGCGGGTCGCGCGCGATATCGGCCAGATCGCGGCGCACCGCGCGATGCAGCCGCCGCCGGCTCGTGCCCGGATCGCCGGGAAACACCAGCGCGAACACCAGCACGCCGAACGCGATGCCGAGCAGCGTCGACAGTGCGCTGTTCAGGAACGCCGCATCGCCGATGCGGGCGGTGTTGTCCGGCGACGTGAAATTCCAGAAGAAGATCGAGAATGCGCTGCCGAGCGCGGCGGTGCGCGGATAGCGCATCGCGAGGCCCGTGCCGATCATGAACACGCCGATGATGTACGCGAGCATCTCGAAGCCCGATACCGCCGGCAGCAGGATGAAATTGCAGACGATCCCCGCCACCGCCGCGCAGGCCGCGCCTTTCAGGAACCCCACCGCGGCCCGGGCCGAATTCGGCCGGGTCGAGAACAGCGCGCCGACCACGGCCGTGATCGCGACGAAGCCCGCGCCCGACGGCCATGCGGTGACGATCCAGATCGCCGATGCGACCAGCACCGCGATGAACGCACGCATGCCGTTGTGACACGCGAGCACCGCATCGCGATGAAATGCGTAGCGGACCCGCGACGGCGGCGGAACCGGCAGGTCGATCCGCGCCTTGTTCGCGAATGCATCGTCGAATCCGGCCAGCAGCGCGCCCAGCCGGTCGAGCGTGAGCAGGCGCGAGACGTCCGATCCGGTCGGCTCGGCCGCCTCGGCGCGCAACGCATCGTCCACCCGCGCACGCAGCGCCGCCAACTCGGGGCCTGCTTCGCCCGACGCGGCCACGCCATCCAGCACGCGCGCGGCGTCGGCGACCAGCGGATCCGGCGCATCGCCGCGACGCGCCGCATGCGCTTCGATCGCCTGCCCGGCCGCATGCGCGGACAGCACGCCCAGCACCGCCGCGCGCAGATGGCCGATCGCGTTGCGCACCGGCGGTGCGCCGGCGGCCGCGTATTCGGCCGCGGTGTCGAGCTCGAGCGCATCCGCGAACAGCCGGTGCACCGCCGCGCCGTTCGGCTCGCGACGCAGCGCATCCGCACCGACCGCCACCGCGCGTCCGAGATAGCGTGCCAGCCGCGTGCGGACGTCGCGCAGCGGCGAACCGGGCGCGAACACCGTTTCGAACGCGGCACCGCACAGGATGCCGACCACCACGTACAGGAAGCGCGCGGTCGCGATATCGAACGCGTGCAGCGGCGCGGATGCCGCATCCATCGAGATGATCGCGGCCGTATAGCCGGCAAGCACCGCCGCGTACGCCCGGAAATTCCGCAGGAACGTCGCGACGCCCGCGCACAGGCCGATCCACACGGCGAGCGCCGTCAGGAACAGTTCGGGCGTCTGCGCGAACGCGCCGGTCAGCGCAAGCGCGACGACCGCGCCGATCGCGGTGCCGAGGATCCGGTACTGGCTCTTCGACAGCCCCATCCCGCGTGTGCCCTGCGCGACGATCCACACGGTCGACGCGGCCCATTTCGGATCGTCGAGGTTCATGCGGAACGCGATATAGAGCGCGAGCAGCGAGGCGGCCGTGTTGCGCAGCGCGAAGCCGAGCGCGCCGGGCGGCAAGGCGGGCCATGCGTCGCGCAGCGCGGTGCGCACGGCCGCGAACGGCGGCAGGCTGGGGAAAGCGAATTTCATGCGGCGAGCATACGGTCGCGCGGCGGCCGCCACTATGGCGCGCACGGAATGCGTTATTGCAGCGGGCGGGATAATCGGTGCGGCCGACACGAAACAATCCGGCCGACGACGGTAAGATGCGCGCAAGCCGAACACGAAAACGACCTGTATGGACTTCGAGAGCATCCGGATATTCTTGCGCGTGGTGGAACGCGGCAGCTTCACCGCCGCGTCGGTGCAGCTCGACCTGGCGCTGAGCCGCGTGAGCCGCAAGGTCAGGCAGCTCGAGGACGAGCTCGGCGTGCAACTGCTGTACCGGACCACGCGCCGCGTGTCCGTCACCGAAGCCGGGCGCGAGTATTACGAGCGCTGCCTGCGCGCCGAGGAGATCCTGCTCGACGCGGACCGCCAGGCCCGAGCGCTGCGCACCGATCCCGAAGGCACGCTGCGCGTGCTGGTGCCCTACTCGATCGGCCTGTTCGAACTCGAGCCGGCGCTCGCCGAGTTTCGCCGGCGCTACCCGCGGGTGCAGCTCGTGCTGATCTACGACAACAGCCCGCTCGACCTCGTCGAGCACGGCTTCGACGTCGCGCTGCGCACGGGCATGCTGACCGATTCCGGCTACGTCGCGCGCTCGCTCGGCTGGTCGCACGCGAAGCTCGCCGCGAGCCCGGCCTACCTCGACCGCGCCGGACGACCGCAGACGCCGCAGGAACTCACGCAGCACGACATCCTGTACGTGGGCCGCGATGCGCCCGGCCTGACGCTGCGGCTCACCAACGCGGCCGGCGACGTGGCCGACGTGCCGGTGCGGCCCGTGCTGATCGCGAACGAATCGGTCACCGTGCTGCGCCAGGCCGCGAGCGGCGGCGGCATCGCACTGATCTCCACGCACTACACCGCGCGGCGGCTCGACAAGCACGAACTCGAGATCGTGCTGCCCGACTGGCACCGCACCGACGACGTCGAGCTGCACGCGGTCTATCCGCGGCGCGCGACGCTCGACAGCAAGGTGCGCATCTTTGTCGAGTTCCTGACGGAGGTCTTCACCGGATGGCGGAACGCGCCGTAACCGGTATCGCACGACCGGCACTCGGCGCGTTCCGGCCGGATTATTGCGGCACACGAAAGGAATTAATGAGCGGGCGAGCGTTGATCGTCGTTCGCCGCCTCGTTAGCCTGTGCCGATGAAAAACGACACCACACGCTACGGCAGCCATCTACCCGCTGCCCGCCGACGCGTCACGCGCGTCGCGCCTTCCTGACCGGCGCCAGGGCGCCAGTCCGCCTGCCGGAGCCCGCCACGGCTTCGCGCTTTCCGATTCAACGCTTGAACCGCACGTTGCAACGCGACGGCGCCGCGTGGCCGGCCGTCCATGGGCAGCATGCATCCGTCCGCTTCGCGGTTCATTCGCGCACGCGTGCGCGCGCGACCGGCTGCGCACGCCGTAAGGCCCTCTCCCTCTCGCAGGAACGCCATGTCCGCTCCATCCACTCCAGGCCCGCTGACGGGCGGCCGGCTCGCGATCGGCACGATCGCGGTATCGCTCGCGATGTTCATGAACGTGCTCGACTCGTCGATCGCGAACGTCGCGATTCCGACGATCTCGGGCGACCTCGGCGTGTCGGTCGACGAAGGCACGTGGGTGATCACGATCTTCGCGGCCGCCAACGCGGTGTCGATTCCGTTGACGGGCTGGCTCACGCAGCGCTTCGGCCAGGTGCGCCTGTTCGTCACGTCGATCCTGCTGTTCGTGTTCGCGTCGTGGCTGTGCGGCATCGCGCCGAACCTGCCGACGCTGCTCGCCGCGCGGATCCTGCAGGGAGCAGTCGCCGGGCCGCTCGCGCCGCTGTCGCAGGCGCTGCTGCTCGGCGCGTGGCCGCGGCAGAAATCGGCGAGCGCACTCGCGCTGTGGTCGATGACCGCGCTCGTCGGCCCCATCGCCGGGCCATCGCTCGGCGGCTGGATCACCTATGACTACAACTGGTCGTGGATCTTCTACATCAACATTCCGGTCGGCTTCTTCGCGGCGTCGGTCACGTGGATCGTGTTCCGCGATCGCGAATCGCCCGTGCGCCGCCTGCCGATCGACACCGTCGGCCTCGTGCTGCTCGTGCTGTGGGTCGCGTCGCTGCAGATCATGCTCGACAAGGGCAAGGATCTCGACTGGTTCAATTCGCCCGTCATCGTCGCGCTCGGCGTCGTCGCGCTGGTCGGCTTCGCGTTCTTTCTCGTGTGGGAGCTGACCGAGGCCAATCCGATCGTCGACCTGCGACTCTTCACGCAGCGCAACTTCGCGGGCGGCACGATCGCGATCTCGGTCGCGTACGGGATGTTCTTCGGCACGCTGGTGCTGCTGCCGCAGTGGATGCAGGGCTATCTCGGCTATCGCGCGATCGACTCCGGCCTCGCCACCGCACCGCTCGGGATCTTCGCGATCCTGCTGACGCCGGTGATGGGACGCATCCTGCCGCGCACCGATCCGCGCTACATCGCGACGCTCGCGTTCGTCGGCTTCGCGGTCGTGTTCATGATGCGCACGGCGTTCTATTCCGACGTGTCGCACCGGGATCTCGTGCTGCCGACGCTGCTGCAGGGCATTCCGATGGCGATGTTCTTCGTGCCGCTCACCGCGATCATCCTGTCGGGGCTGCCGCCGGAAAAGATCCCCGCCGCCGCCGGCCTGTCGAATTTCGGCCGCACGTTCTGCGGCGCGGTCGGCACGTCGCTGATCAGCAACGCGTGGAACGACCGGACGATCCTGCACCACGTCCGGCTCACCGAACAGGCGAGCGCCGGCAATCCGATCTTCGCGCAGCAGATCGCCGCGGCCCGCTCGCTGCTGCATCTGAGCCCCGATTCGGCGCTCGCGTTCTTCAACGCGTCGGTCGATTCGCAGGCCGCCGTGATGGGGCTGAACGACATCTTCTACGTGTCGGCGATCATCTTCGTCGCGATCATTCCGCTGATCTGGATCACGAAGCCGTCGCGCTCGGGCGGCGGCGACGCGGATGCGGCGGCAGCGGGCGCGCATTGAGCGCGCGCCGCGATCGCGATCGTCACGGCGGTCCGCGGCCGTAATAAAGACTTGCAATCGATACAGCCGGAAACGTCAACAGCCGGGGCCCGCACAGCGTTTTTTCGACAAGCGCCCACGATTCGCGGCGCACAACGACAGGAGAAAACGTCATGCGAGCCCTTACCCGCCATCTCGCGATCGCCGCCACCCTGATGTCGGTGCTGACCGGCACCGCGTTCGCGGAAACGCCGTGGCAGCAAGCGCATCCGCGCCGCGAGGAGGTCAACCAGCGCCTCGCCAACCAGAATCGCCGGATCCATCACGAGGTGAAGGAAGGCGAGATATCGCACGCCCAGGCCGCACGCCTGCACCGTGACGACCGCAGGATCCGCCAGGAAGAGCGGGACATGGCCGCGCAGGATCGCGGCCACATAACGCAGAGCGAAAAGCACGTGCTGAACCAGCAGGAAAACGCGGTCAGCCACAAGATCGGCCAGTAACGCCGGCCAACGTCGATTCGCCATCGCTTGAAACGCCCGCTGCCGCCGCGCGACAGCGGGCGCTTGTTGTTGTATCGAATCGTTTCAGCAGGCCGTTCGCGTCAAGTGCCGCGGGTATACTCCGACGTCAGCCGCCTCCCGTATCGACCGTCACGAACGGCACGATTCCGGCGGTTTCGTCGCGAAGCTCCGCGTTTCGCGTACCCCGCGCCCCAGCCTCGACACGAGACACACGACGATTCCGAACATGAAACGATTCCTGCTGCTCCTTCCCGCCGCCCTGCTCGCCGCCTGCGGTTCCGCGCCCTCGTCCGATTCGGCCGCGTCCGGCTCGGCACCGATGATCTACGTGTCGTCGGCGCGTCCGGCCCACGCAATCGCCAATTGCCTCGACAGCCGCCTGTCCGGCACCGCGCAGTCGCAGCACAACGGCGTGACCGACATCGACGTCGGGTCGCGCTCGTACTTCGTCACGCTCACGCCGTCGGGCAACGGTTCGGTCGTCAAGGTCGTGCGCGGCTCGGGCAGCGAGCCGGCCGAGGAAGCGATGCGCTTCGCGATCGCACGCTGCGTGATCTGACCGCCGCCGGTGCCGGGCACCCCGCCCGGCCCGCAAGCCGCTTCCCCCCGGGGCGCCGTCTCGCGCGCCCATCGAATTTTTTCATCCCGGCCGCCGTCGATGAGAGAATCGCACCACGATTCCCTTTCCACGGAGCCCGCATGAAGCACCTGCTGTCCCGGCTGTTCGTCAGCGCCGCGCTCGTCGCGCTTGTTCCGGCGCTGCCGGCGCAGGCCGCGACGCCGTCCGGCATTTTCGTCGTCGCCACCCAGCTCGGCGAATTCACGACCCTCGATCCGAGCGAAATCTACGAGCTCGTGCCGTCCGAGTACGTCGCGAACACCTACGAACGGCTCGTGCGGGTCGACCTGAAAGACCCGACGCGCTTCGACGGGCAGATCGCGCAATCCTGGACGGTCGGCGCCGACGGGCTCACCTACACGTTCAAGCTGCGCCCCGGCCTCACGTTCCACTCCGGCAACCCGGTCACCGCCGACGACGTCGCGTGGTCGCTGCAGCGCACCATCCTGCTCGACAAGGGGCCGGCCGGCGTGCTCGCCGATCTCGGCCTCACGAAGGCGAACGTGATGCAGAAGGTGCGCGCGGTCGACCCGCAGACCTTCGTGCTCGAAACCGACCGCAAGTACGCGCCGAGCTTCGTGCTCAACGTGCTGAGCGCGTGCCCGGCGTCGGTGCTCGACAAGAAGCTGCTGATGTCGCACCAGCAGGGCAACGATTTCGGCAGCGGCTGGCTGAAGACCAACGACGCGGGCTCGGGCCCGTACCAGCTCGCCAAGTGGACGCCGAACGAAAGCATCGTGCTGCAACGTTTCGACAAGTACCGCGCGCCGTATCCGATGAAACGCGTCGTGCTGCGCCACGTGCCCGAGGCATCCGCGCAGCGGCTGCTGCTCGAAAACGGCGACGTCGACGCCGCGCGCAACCTGAGCCCCGACAGCCTCGCGTCGCTGACCAAGGCCGGCAAGATCAAGGTCGCGTCGTGGCCGGTGTCCGCGCTGCTGTACCTGAGCCTGAACACGAAGAACCCGAATCTCGCGAAGCCCGACGTGCAGCAGGCGATGAAGTGGCTGGTCGACTACGACGGCATCCAGCGCAACATCGTCAGCACGACCTACAAGGTGCACGAGACCTTCCTGCCGGAAGGCTTCCTCGGCACGCTGAATTCGAACCCGTACAAGCTCAACGTCGCGAAGGCGAAGGCGCTGCTCGCGAAGGCCGGCCTGGCGAACGGCTTCGACGTGACGATGGACATGCCGAACGATTATCCGTACCTCGAGATCGCGCAGGCACTGCAGGCGAACTTCGCGCAGGGCGGCATCCGCGTGAAGCTGATTCCGGGCGATGCGAAGCAGGCGATCGGCAAGTATCGCGCGCGCCAGCACGACATCTTCATCGGCGAATGGTCACCCGACTACATGGACCCGAACAGCAACGCGCGCGGCTTCGCATGGAATCCTGACAATTCCGACCAGTCGAAGACGAAGATGCTCGCGTGGCGCAACAGCTGGGACATCCCGCAACTGACGAAGGATACCGAGGCCGCGCTGGTCGAGCCGTCGCCCGCGAAGCGCGCACAGCGCTACGAGGCGCTGCAGAAGGCCGTGCTCGCGAACTCGCCGTTCATCATCATGTTCGAGAAGGTCGTGCAGGTCGCGACGCGCCCCGGCACGACCGGGCCGGAGATCGGGCCGATCAACGACCTCGTGTCGTACCGGACGCTGGCAAAATAATGCAGTTTGCCCGCGCGGCCGGCAAGGCCGGCGCGCGGGTGCAGCAACCCTCCAATACGCTTCGCTCGGGGACCACGCAATGCGCTCATTACAAGAACTGCGCCTGGAATTCCTGCAGTACAAGATCGAACCGATCGGCTGGCTCGGCGACAGCCCGTCGCGCTTCGACTTCTACACCCGGACGGCCGCGGGATGCGACAGCATCCTCGAACTGGGCGTATTCACCGGACTGACCACGACGGCCTTCATGCTCGCGCAGCCGAAACGGCTCGTGTCGGTCGACATCACCGATCAGTATTTCCATATCCAGGACGAGCTGAAGCACGCGGCGAAGGCACTGTCGATCGACTTCGAATTCAGGATCGCCGACGATCTCGCAATGGCGCCGCTCGCATCCGACCTGCTGTTCATCGACACCACCCATACGTACGAGCAGACGCTCGCCGAGCTGAACCGGTTCGGCCCGCTCGCGCGCAAGAAGATCGTGCTGCACGACATGAACACGTCGGGCGTCTACCAGGCCGTGTTCCAATGGCTGTGGGACAACAAGCAGTTTCACATCGCGTATCACGACAGCCGCGGTTGCGGCGCGGTCGTCTGCGAGCGTCACGTCGGCTATTGAGCCGTGCTCGCGCAACGGGGAGGCACCATGCATTCGAACGGACACGCGGTCTGCGTGGCGATCAACGACAACAACCGCGCGTGGTACGAAATGCTCGTGCCGTTCCTGCTGTCGCTGCGGCACACGGGCTACGACGGACAGGTGGCCGTCATCGGCTACGGGCTGTCGGAACACAAGCGGCGCATCCTGGCGAGTCAGTCGGTCGACGTGATCGACGCGTCGAGCGAATATGCGCTGCCGGTCGGCCGCTTCATCGAGGCCGCCGACTATTGCGCGCGCAATCCGCACATCACGAAACTTGCGTTGTACGACGCGGACATCTGGTTCTGCACGGCCTCGTTCGACCTGTTCTCCCGAATCGCCGACGATCGCCTGTACGCGTGCCCCGACCCGCTGTTCTGCACGTTCGTCGTCGCGCCGCTGATCGGCGAGCGGCGCGACGCGCACTGGCGTCTCGTCGTGGACGACGTGAAGGCGCGTCACGGCGGTGCGCTGCAGGCCGGGCTCGTCGCCGGCACGGCCACCGCGTGGGCGCGCTACGCGGCGCACCTGCGCGACTGCGTCGCCCGCATCGGCACCGACTTCCAGGAATGCTTCGGGATCGACACGACGTTCCTGCACCTGTGGGGCGCACGCGGCGAAACCGCGCTGCTCGACCCGATCCAGAACTTCGTCAGCAAGAACGGCATTCACGAGTCGTTCGACGCGAGCAACGGCACCACGACGCTGCGCTATCAGGATGAGCCGATCCGCGCGCTGCACATGACCGGCGACATCCGGTTCTTCGACCGGTGGCGCTACTACCCGAACCACGTCGACGCCGCATTGCGCGACGGCACGCCGTTCGCGCTGTCGGACGGCACGCCGGCGCCGTCCGACGCGATCGCCGCCCGCATCGCGGCGACCGAGTACGTGCGCTCGGCCGGGCTGACCGTCACCGCGGCCGCAATCGAGGGCGGCGCGGGCGCGTATCTGCAGGCGCTCGACGAACCGGGCGGCACGATGCTGGTCGGCAGCGGGAACCATGAGATCGTGTTCACCGCGACCCGCGACATCGCGCGGCTGAACGTGTACATGACGCACCCGTCCGGCTCGCCGTCGCCGCTGCGATGCGAGGTGCTGATCGACGGGCAGGCACAACGCAAGAGCACCGGACTGATGACGCATTTCTGGTATCAGGTCGCGGCTGGCACCGTCGTCACGCTGCGCTCGACGAGCCTCGGCGGCCAGCAGTGCAATGCGATCTGGCGGCTGCGCGAGGCGCCGGACATGCAGCAGTAGGCAGTAGCGTGGGCGATGCGTCGTCGGCTTGCCGCCCGACGCATCGCACGCGGTAATGCGGCGACGCACCGGGCGGCGAAGCCTGATCGGCCGTCCGCGCGCTCGCCATCGCCGGTTTCGGATAAACGCAAAATCGTGCTCACACGCATGAACGCGAAATCGGCGTGACGGAAATGAGGTGTCCCGCCGCGCATCGTCATTGCGCTGCCGGCCCGTCCTTGCACATGGCTATCAGCCGCCGCCAAACCATAGTTTTTATCCGCTGGCGCGAATGATTTTGGCTTTGTTAGATGAATGACACCGAATCATCCGATGACAAACATCTAACATCCCGATGACCTGCGCGTTCGCCCATACCGTCGAATCCCGCTTTGCCGAGCTGACGCCGACCGCGAAGCGCATCGCGAGCTACATGCTCGCGAACCTCGACCGGCTGGGGCTCGAAACCGCCGACCAGATCGCGCAGCAGGCCGGCACCAGCGGCATCTCCGTCGGGCGCTTTCTGCGCAGCGTCGGCTATCAAAACCTCGACGACCTGAAACGCGAACTGCGCGGCGGCAGCGACCGCCCGTGGATGATCACCGATCGCCTCGACGAATACCGCCGCGCCGCCGGCACGCACACGACCGCCGGCGATAGCAATCGCAGCGACGGCACGCTGGCATCGTCGCTCGATCGCGAGCTCGATGCGATCCGTCATGTCTACCGGCTCGCCGAGGAACCGGTGTTCGCGCAGGTCGCGGACCGGATCGCACATGCCGACGCCGTGTTCATCCTCGGCATCCAGTCGACCCGCGGCATCAGCAATGCGTTCAGCAGTTATCTCGAATACCTGCGCCCGCGCGTGTTCTATTCCGACGGTCAATCGGGCTCGTACGTCGATTCGCTGAACTCCGAGTTCGAGCGGCCGTACTGCATCGTCACCGATACGCGCGCCTATTCGCGCGGCGCGCGCCGCTATTGCCAGGCTGCCGCCGAACGCGGCCAGCCGTTCGCGCTGGTCACCGATCTCTATTGCCCGTGGGCGCGCGAATGGCCGGCCGACCTGCTGCAGGTGAAGACCGACGTCGGCCAGTTCTGGGATTCGCTCGCCCCGCTCACCTGCCTGTTCAACCTGCTGATCACCGCCGTGGTCGACCGCCTCGGTCCCGCGATCGACCGGCGCGTCGCGCGCAACCGCGAACTGCAGCGCACCTTCGACCAATTCGAATCCTGAGCGCCCCGGACCGCCGATGAACCGACACCGCCTCGTCGAAATCACGCCCGCCACGCATCGCGTCGAGATCGATCTCGTCTATGCGACCGCGCGCAACCTGACCGGCAAGCCGATCTACCGCCGCGCGCACTGCCTGCTGCTCGAGCCGGCCGAAGCCGCGCTGCGCCGAGCGGTCGACGTCGCCGCGCAGGCCGGCTTCATGCTGCGCATCTACGACGCGTACCGGCCGCCGCAGGCGCAACAGGTGCTGTGGGATTTCCTGCCCGATCCGAACTTCGTCGCCGATCTCGGCCGCGGCTCGAACCACAGCCGCGGCACCGCGCTCGACCTGACGCTCGTCGGCGCGAACGGCGAGCCGCTCGACATGGGCACCGGCTTCGACGAGATGGTGGCCGCGTCGGGCCACTTCCACGCGGGGCTGCCTGACACCGTGCAGCGCAACCGGCTGCTGCTGCTCGGCGTGATGCACGCGGCCGGCTTCGCGCATGTCGACAGCGAGTGGTGGCACTACGAGCTGCCCGGTTCGCGCGCGTTGCCGCAGATCGACAACGCGGCGAGCGGCCCGTGGCGCCTGATGTAACGACGATGCACGTTTCCTTCACCGTTCACGTTCAACGACTTCAACGACACATGGAGAAGCGCACATGAAATTCCCGACATCCCGGCTCGTCGCGGCGCTGGCGGCCGCGTCCGTGCTCGCCGCCGTTCCGCTTTCCGCCGCACGCGCGGAAACGCCGAAGGACATGTTCGTGATGGCCACGCTGCTCGACGAATTCACGACGCTCGATCCCGGCGAGATCTACGAACTGGTGCCGGAGGAATACGTCGCGAACACGTACGACCGGCTGGTGCGCGTCGACCTGCGCGATCCGTCGAAATTCAACGGCGACGTCGCGCAGTCGTGGACGGTGAGCCCCGACGGGCTGACCTATACGTTCAAGCTGCGCGCGGGCCTCAAGTTCCACTCGGGCAACCCGCTGACGGCCGACGACGTCGCGTGGTCGATCCAACGCGCGGTGCTGCTCGACAAGGGCCCGGCCGCCGTGCTGACCGGCATCGGCCTCACGAAGGCGAACGTCGCCGCGAACGTGAAGAAACTCGACGACCAGACGGTGTCGATCACGACCGACCACAAATACGCGCCGACCTTCGTGCTGAACGTGCTCGGCTCGTGGCCCGCGTCGGTGGTCGACCGGAAGCTGCTGCTGTCGCACCAGCAGGGCAACGACTTCGGCAACGCGTGGCTGAAGACCAACGAGGCCGGCTCCGGCGCGTACAGGCTGGTCAAGTGGGCGGCCGGCGACAGCATCGTGCTGCAGCGCTTCGACGGCTACCGGCTGCCGCTCGCGATGAAGCGCATCGTGCTGCGTCACGTGCCCGAGGCGGCGAGCCAGCGCCTGCTGCTGGAAAACGGCGACGTCGATGCCGCACGCGACCTGAGCCCGGACGATCTCGCGTCGGTCGTGAAATCCGGCAAGGCGAAGGTCATGGCCTCGCCGCAGGCGACGCTGCTGTATCTCGGCCTGAACACGAAGAACCCGACGCTCGCGAAGCCCGACGTGCAGGAAGCGCTGAAGTGGCTGGTCGACTATTCCGGCATCCAGGCCAACGTCGTGAAGACGACCTACAAGGTGCACCAGACCTTCCTGCCCGAAGGCTTCCTCGGCACGCTGAACGCGAACCCGTACAAGCTCGACGTCGCGAAGGCGAAGGCACTGCTCGCGAAGGCCGGCGTGCCGAGCGGCTTCTCGGTGACGATGGACGTGCGCAACGACTATCCGTACACGGAGATCGCGCAGGCCGTGCAGGCGAATTTCGCGCAGGCGGGCATCAAGGTGCAGCTGATCCCCGGCGACAACAAGCAGACGCTCGCGAAATACCGCGCGCGCCAGCACGACATCTACATCGGGGAATGGTCGGCCGACTACATCGACCCGCACAGCAACGCGCAGGGTTTTGCATGGAACCCCGACAACACCGACAAGTCGAGCTATAAAATGCTGGCCTGGCGCAACAGCTGGGACATTCCGCAACTGACGAAGGAAACCGACACCGCGCTCGCCGAACCGACCGCCGCGCAACGCGCGCAACGGTATCAGGCGATGCAGAAGGACATGCTCGCGCGTTCGCCGTTCGTGATCCTGTTCGAGAAAGTCGCGCAGGTTGCGACGCGGCCCGGCGTGAGCGGGCTCGAAGTCGGACCGATCAACGATCTCGTGTCGTACCGAAACCTGAAGAAGCAATAAGATTCGCCGCATGTCGACTCCCGCCTCCTCCCTCGAAGCACTGCGCACGCTGCCCGCGCGGCGCCCGGCCGTACGCTGGGCGTTGCGTGTGCTGCGCTGGGCGCTCACGCTCGCCGTCACGTTCGCGGGGCTGCTCGCACTGACGTTCGTGATCGGCCGCAAGGTGCCGATCGATCCCGTGCTCGCGATCCTCGGCGATCGCGCGTCGGCCGAGGCGTACGCGGCCGAGCGCATCGCGCTCGGCCTCGACAAGCCGCTCGTCACGCAGTTCCTGATCTACGCGCGCGACGTGCTGCACGGCAACCTCGGCATGTCGCTGCTGACGTCGAACCCGGTGCTCGACGACATCCAGCGCGTGTTCCCCGCCACGCTCGAACTCGCGACGATCGCGACGCTGATCGGGATCGCGATCGGCGTGCCGCTCGGCGTCGCGGCCGCGGTGAAGCACAACCGGCCGATCGACCACATCGCGCGCTTCGTCGGCCTGATCGGCAGTTCCGTGCCGGTGTTCTGGCTCGGCCTGATGGGGTTGCTGCTGTTCTACGCGCGGCTGCACTGGGTCGGCGGCCCCGGCCGGCTCGATCCCGTGTACGACGGCATGGTCGACCCGCGCACGGGCAGCCTGCTGATCGACGCGGCGCTCGCGGGCGAGTGGGACGTGTTCCGCAACGCGGTGTCGCACATCGCGCTGCCGGCCGCGATCCTCGGCTACTACTCGGTCGCGTACCTGAGCCGGATGACGCGCTCGTTCATGCTCGACCAGCTGAGCCAGGAATACATCGTCACCGCGCGCGCGAAGGGGCTGTCCGAGCGCCGCGTGATCTGGCGGCACGCGTTCGGCAACATCGCGGTGCCGCTCCTGACCGTGATCGCGCTCACGTACAGCAACCTGCTCGAAGGCTCGGTGCTGACCGAGATCGTGTTCGCGTGGCCGGGGCTCGGCTCGTACCTGACGGGTGCGCTGCTGAACGCCGACATGAGCGCGGTGCTCGGCGCGACGCTCGTGATCGGCGCGATGTTCATCACCGTCAACCTGCTGACCGACGCGCTGTACCGCGTGTTCGATCCGCGTGCACGCTGAGGGCCGCCGCGCCATGACCGTTTCCACCCCGCTTCTTTCCTCGCCCATGCCGAAGGTCGTCCGATCATGAATGCCGAGCGTCTCACGCTGCGCGCGTGGCTGCTTTCCGATGCGCCCGCGTCGCGCTCGCAGGCCGCGTTCGGCCTCGCGTACCGCCGCTGGCGCCGCTTCGCCGCCAATCCGCTCAATCTGTTCGGGCTCGCGATCCTGGTCGCGCTGATCGTCGTCGCGATCGTCGGCCCGCTGATCATGCCGCACGATCCGCTGCGCCAGGTGCTGTCCGACCGCCTGCTGCCACCCGGCTCGCCGTCGCACTGGCTCGGCACCGACCAGCTCGGCCGCGACATCCTCTCGCGGCTGATCGCGGGCTCGCGCCTCACGCTCGGCATCGCACTGCTGGTGGTCGTGATCGTCGTGCCGATCGGCCTCCTGATCGGCACGACGGCCGGCTATTGCGGCGGCTTCGTCGACAGCGTGCTGATGCGCATCACCGACATCGCGCTCGCGTTCCCGAAGATCGTGCTCGCGCTCGCATTCGCGGCCGCGCTCGGGCCCGGCGTGATCAACGCGGTCGTCGCGATCTCGATCACCGCGTGGCCCGCCTATGCGCGGCTCGCGCGCGCGGAGACGATCCGCATCGCGCAGGCCGACTACATCCACGCCGCGCGCCTGCAAGGCGCATCGGGCCCGCGGATCCTGCTGCGCTACATCGTGCCGCTGTGCATGTCGTCGGTGATCGTGCGCGCGACGCTCGACATGGCCGGCATCATCCTGACCGTCGCGGGCCTCGGCTTCCTCGGCCTCGGCGCGCAGCCGCCGAGCCCCGAATGGGGCTTCATGGTCGCATCGGGCCGCAACGTGCTGCTCGACGCGTGGTGGGTCGCGACGCTGCCCGGCGCGGCGATCCTGCTCGTCAGCCTCGCGTTCAACCTGCTCGGCGACGGGCTGCGCGATGTCTTCGATCCGCGTCATGGAGCGTGACATGCCACTGAATTCCGTCAACGCACCCGCGCCGCTCTGCGAGATCGACGGCCTGAAGATCGGGTTTCGCGGGCACGACGGCGTCGTGTCCGACGCGGTGCGCGACCTGTCGCTGACGCTCGCGCCCGGCGAACGGCTCGGCATCGTCGGCGAATCCGGCTCCGGCAAATCGCTGACGGGCCGCGCGCTGCTCGGCCTGCTGCCCGAAGCCGCGCGCTGGTCGGCCCGCACGCTGCGCTTCGCGGGCCACGACCTGCTCGCGATGCCGGCGAGCGAACGCCGGCGCCTGTGCGGCAGCCAGATGGGGATGATCCTGCAGGATCCGAAGTATTCGCTGAACCCGGTGATGACCGTCGCGAAGCAGATGGGCGAAGCGTTCCGGCTGCGCGAACCGGGGCTGCGCGGCCGCGCGCTGCGCGAGCGGATCGTCGATGCGCTCGCGGCCGTGCAGATCCGCGATCCGGCGCGCGTCGCCGATGCGTATCCGCACGAGCTGTCGGGCGGCATGGGCCAGCGCGTGATGATCGCGATGATGGTGTCGACCGGCCCGCGCCTGCTGATCGCCGACGAACCGACCTCCGCGCTCGACGTCGCGGTATCGATGCAGGTGCTCGCGGTGCTCGACGCGATGATCGCGCGGCACGGCACGGGCCTGATGTTCATCAGCCACGACCTGCCGCTCGTGATGTCGTTCTGCGATCGCGTCGCGGTGATGTATGCGGGCCGCGTCGTCGAAACCTGCGCCGCGCGCGACCTGCGTAATGCCACGCATCCCTATACGCGCGGGCTGCTCGCGGCGAATCCGCCGCTCGCGAACCCGCCCGACGAACTGCCGGTGCTGCGGCGCGATCCGGCGTGGCTCGATGCCGTTTCGCCTGCACGCGCCGCGACGGCCCAACAGGAGTCCGCACGATGATCGACGTCGATCACGCCTCGATCCGTTTTCCGACCCGCACGGGCCATGTCGACGCCGTGCGCGATGCGAGCTTCGCGGTGCGCGACGGCGAAGTGTTCGGGCTCGTCGGCGAATCGGGCTCCGGCAAATCGACGCTGCTGCGTGCGCTGACCGGCCTCGTGCCGCTTGCGGGCGGCAGCCTGTCGATCGACGGCCGGCCGGTCGGCGGCACGCCCGACCGCGCCTTCCGCCGCCACGTGCAGATGGTGTTCCAGGATCCGTACGCGTCGCTGCATCCGCGCTTCACGGTCGACCAGACGCTGCGCGAGCCGCTGTCGATCCACGGGATCGACGACCCCGACGCGCGCATCGCCCGCGCGCTGTCCGAAGTCGGGCTCGGCCCGGCGTTCCGCTTCCGCTATCCGCACCAGCTGTCGGGCGGCCAGCGCCAGCGTGTCGCGATCGCGCGCGCACTGATCGTCGAGCCGCGCGTGCTGCTGCTCGACGAGCCGACCTCCGCGCTCGACGTGTCGGTGCAGGCCGAAATCCTGAACCTGCTGCGCCGCCTGCATCGCGAGCGCAACCTGACGATGATCCTCGTGAGCCACAACCTCGCGGTGATCGGCTTCCTGTGCCAGCGCGTCGCGGTGATGCAGCATGGCGAGATCGTCGAGCAGTTGCGGATCGAGGACGTGCGCGCCGGGCAGGTCGCACGCGACTACACGCGCACGCTGCTGCGCGCGACCGAAGGCTACCGCCGCCTCGATCCGGCCATCGACGCGCCCGCGGCCTGATACGCATCGCGCGACGCCATCGCGGCCGTTCGCACGCGCGAACGGCACATGACGCGCCCCGGCTGCAACGCGGGATGCCGGCCGCCGCCGCGCTTCGCCGGCCGGTCGTTTCCGCTTCGATCTGCTTCAATCCGCTTCAAATAGCGCATAACGCGAATATCCAATAGCGCGACCGACGAAATCGGCACCTCGGCCGATTTCGGTGGCGGGACAAGTACGCCCGCCCAAGCCCCTCCTGCCGCTCCCACGCCTCCTCCGCATGAATGCCGCCGCCGGCAACCAAAAACTTAGTACTTGTCCTAGAAAAAAATCAAATAGATTCGTACTCGTCACATTACAAAATCATTACACGGTGCGCATAATTTAACCCGAAACGCGCCATTCAGAGATTTAAATTCACCAGGCGCTTTCAAAAGTCGAACTTTAATTGGAGTTTTTAAATATGAAGAACCTCAAGCGCACCGCAATCCCGTTCCTCCTCGTCGCAGCCGGCATCGCCTTTTCGTCCACGGCCCACGCGGCAGACGGCACCGTCAACTTCATCGGTAAAGTCATCGCGTCGACCTGCAGCGTCGAGGGCGGATCGGACCTCACCGTCCCGCTGCCGCCGGTCAGCACCACGGCGCTCACCGATGTCGGCTCCGTTGCCGGTCGCAGCGCATTCTCGCTGGCGCTCAAGGGCTGCACGGTCGGCGAAAACAATCCGGTGAAGGTCGGCGTGATCTTCGAAAACGGCACGAACGTCGATCAGTCGACCGGCCGTCTGACGATCGACTCGGGCGAAAAGGCCGCGGAAGGCGTCCAGATCAACGTGCTGGATGCTCAACAGAAGCTGATCACCATCGGCACGCCGACCGCTGCCAACACGCAAATCGCCGATATCGACGCCGACGGCAACGCGAAGCTGGACTACTTCGCCGAGTACTACGCCTCCGGCGCCGTGAAGGCCGGCGACGTCAACTCGCGTGTCGAGTACTCGCTGATCTACCAGTAAGGACGAGCGCGTGGAGGTCGCCACCCCGGCGATCTCCGCCCCGTCGCGCCGCGCGGTCCGGAAGCTGCCGATTCAGTCCGCTTCCGTCCGTTTCCTTCCAACGATCCGACTCTCTACGCCCATGAAACTGATGAAGCTCTTCCGTACGCTGACCCTGGCCGTCACCGCATTCGCGTCGCAAGCCGACGCAAGCGTCGTGATCGCCGGCACGCGCGTGATCTTCCCGTCCAGCGAGCGCGAGGTCACGATCCAACTCACGAACGACAGCAAGCGGCCGGCGCTGGTGCAAGCCTGGCTCGACCACGGCGACAGCAGCGCCTTGCCCGAGAACATCGACGTGCCGTTCACGCTGACGCCGTCGATCTTCCGGATGGAATCCGGCAACGGCCAGACGCTGCGTCTCGTGCACACCGGCGAACCGCTTCCCGCCGACCGCGAATCGCTGTTCTGGCTGAACGTGCTCGAAGTGCCGCCGAAGGCGTCCGCAGCAGACGACCGGAACCGCATCCAGCTCGCGTTCCGCTCCCGCATCAAGATCATGTATCGCCCCGACGGGCTGGCCGGCAACGCCGACGATGCGCCGACACAGCTCGACTGGCGCGTGGTTCGCACCGATGGCGGCTATGCGCTCGAGGCGAGCAACCCGACACCGTTCGTCGTCAATTTCGGCAACGTGCTGTTGAATGCCGCCGGCCGCAAGCATGACGCCGGCATGGGTTACGTGCTGCCCCGAAGCACGCAACGATTCCCGATCAAGAATCTCGCCGACGCGCCCGCCGCGGGTGCAACGGTCGAATTCGGCAGCATCAACGACTGGGGCCGGGCAATCGACCTCAAGCGTCCGGTCAGCGTCGCCCCGTAACGCGGCCGAGGCCGGTAGCGCGCGCCACGGGCGCGACCGACCGCGCCCCCTTCTTTCATCCGTCGTCATTTCCGCCGTCTCGACCGGACGGCTCGGGATCCCCGGATTCGGCATTCGCCACGCAGCGGCGCGCACGCCCGCGCGACTGCGCCGGCGAAACGCGTCCGCTCGATCCGAAACTATCTGGAGTACTGCTCATGACCGCGACTCGACTGCCGCGCCACGCTGCGGCCGACATGCCCCGCATCAAGCCGATCCATCTGCTGGTGATGGCTTGCGTCGGCGCGTGGTCGAGCGATGGCCGCGCGACCACGCAATCGGCCGCCGAAAGCACGCTCGCGCAAGTCGAGTTCGACGGCGCCTTCCTGCAGAACCGCCTGGGCAAGCATTTCGACGTCTCGCGCTTCGCGCAGCGCAACGTGACGGCCCCGGGCGTGTACACCGCCGACATCCATGTCGGCTCCGACTGGATCGGCCGCTACGACGTGCGCTTCGCGGCCGCGCCGGACTCGGGCGACGCCCGGCCGTGCTTCGACCGCGCGCTGCTCGAACGCGTCGGCCTCGATTTCGGCAAGCTCGCGCCGGACGTCGTCGCGGCGCTTGACGGCGACCGCGCATGCCTGCGGATCGAGGAAGTCGTGCCGGACGCAAGCGCGTCGTTCGACTTCACGCGCCAGGTACTGCGGCTCTCGATCCCGCAGGCCTCGCTCGCGCGCAAGGCGCGCGGCTACGTGAACCCCGATCAATGGACCTCGGGCGAAACCGTCGGCCTGCTCGGCTACAACTTCAACCTCTACTCGTCGAAGGCCAGCGGCCATACCACCCAGACGCAAGGCTATCTCGGCCTGAACGGCGGCGTGAACCTCGGCGCCTGGCGCTTTCGCCACGAAGGCTCCTATTCGTGGTCGTCGCGCGGCCAGAGCCGGTACCAGAATCTCGCGACCTATCTCCAGCGCGACCTGCCGTCGCTGTCGTCGCAACTCGTCATCGGCGAAAGCTACACGTCGGGGGAACTGTTCGATTCGACGCAGTTCCGCGGCGTGCGCCTGTCGACGGACGACCGGATGCTGCCCGACTCGCTGCGCGGCTATGCGCCCGTGGTGCGCGGTATCGCGAACACCAATGCGAAGGTGACGATCCGCCAGAACGACGTGACGATCTACGAGACGACGGTCGCGCCCGGCAACTTCGAAATCGACGACCTGTACCCGACCGGGTATGGCGGCGACCTGCAGGTGTCGGTCTCCGAGGCCGACGGCTCCGTGCATACGTTCTCCGTGCCTTACGCCGCCGTGCCGATGTCGCTGCGGCCGGGCATCGGCCGCTACAGCTTCGTCGCGGGCACGCTGCGCAATTCCTACGGATCGAGCCAGCCGCTGTTCGCGCAGGCCACGTACCAGCGCGGCCTGACCAACCTGCTGACGGCCTACGGCGGCGCCACGCTTGCCGCCGGTTATGTCTCCGCGATGCTGGGCGGCGCCCTCAATACGTCGTTCGGCGCATTCGGCGCGGACGTGACCCATGCCATGACCTCGATCCCCGGCGCGAAGCGCTACAGCGGTTCGAGCATGCGTGTCAGCTATGCGAAGTCCGTCGAGGCGACCGGCACCGACGTCGCCCTTGCCGCGTATCGTTATTCGACGGATGGCTATTTCGGCCTCAACGACGCGGTGCAGGCACGCGATGCCGTACGAGACGGCCGCCCGGTCAGTTCGGTCTGGCGTCAGCGCCATCGCGCGTCGCTGGCGCTCACGCAGCGCCTCGGCGCGACCGGCGGGCGCATCAACGCCACGGCATCGGCCGTGAACTACTGGAATCGCCCCGGCTCGGACGTCAACTATTCGATCGGCTATACGAACCAGTTCCGCAACCTGTCCTATAGCCTGACGGCCACGCGGCAGCGCAATGCCGGCGGCGACATGAGCACGCTCTATTACGCGAGCGTCACGATCCCGTTCGGCCGCGAGCGCCCGATGACCGTCACCGGCAACGTGTCGCGCGACACGCTCGGCCGCACGCGGCTGCAGTCGACCCTCTCCGGATCGCTCGGCGACGATCACGCGCTGTCGTACAGCGTCAGCGCGAACCACGCATCCGGACCGGACTCGGTCACGGACGGCAGCGCCAACGTCACGTACCGCACGCGCATGGCCGAAATCAACGCCAGCGCTGGCGCGAGCACGGACTTCCAGCAGGGCTCGCTCGGCGTGCGCGGCGCGCTGGTCGCGCACCGCGGCGGCATCACGTTCTCGCAGCCGTTGTCCGAGACGTTCGCGATCGTCGAGGCGCCGGGTGCGGCCGGCGCGCGCATCACCAATGCCGCGGGCGTCAAGGTCGACGGCAACGGTTACGCGGTCGTGCCCTACCTGACGCCGTACAGCCTCAATACGGTCGCGCTCGATCCGAAGGGGATCTCGATGGACGTCGAACTGAAGGAAACCAGCCGGCAGATCGCGCCGCGCGCCGGTGCGGTGCCGCTCATCCGGTTCGCAACCGACACCGGCCGCGCCGCGCTCGTCCGGGCGCCGCAGGCCAACGGCACGCCGCTGCCGTTCGGCGCCGTCGTGCACGACGAGACCGGCAAGGAAGTCGGCGTCGTCGCCCAGGCGAGCAAGATTTTCGCGCGCGGGCTCAACGACCGCGGCTCGCTGACGGTTCAATGGGGCGACGACGGCCGTTCGGTCTGCCGCATCGCATACGAGCTTCCCGTCGCGCAACGTCGCGGGCGAGCGCCGGGCGTACAGACCGTCACGAGCGTCTGCCAGGCCGATTCGACAACCGCCGCCATTCACTGAGGAATCCAGATGACCTACCTTTACTCATCGTCCGAATCGCCCCGCGGTGCAAGCCTGGCAGGCATGACGCACCTGTGCGACACACGTGGCGGCGTCGCCCGACGCACGGCCCGCATGATCGCGGTTGCGTCGACCTTGCTGCTCGCATGCGTCGCATTCGCGACCGACGCGGCCGCGGCGTCCCTCTATGCCTTTGGGCAAGCAACGGTGTCGAGCCCGTCGAACGCGACGCCCGGAACGACCGTCGCCCGCCATTACTTCACGCCGCAAGACGTTTGCGGCGCGAGCACGTGCCAGATCACGAGCATCAGGATGTATCCCAAAGGCGGGGTGTCGGTGTCCGACGGCCCCGATCTGGAAACCAACGTGTCCGGCCTGTCCACGCGCATGATCATCGACGGCAACGTGGCTGTCTCGTCGACGAAGATGACGATGCGCAACACGCTCGAAGTCATGCTGTTCCGCGACAGCCGCCAGCCGCAGGACGGATCGCTCAATTCGGGCATGGTCAGCGCCTATTACACGATCTATTACAAGTCCGGCATCCTGGGCGGGACGTCGCCGGTCTTCCTCGCCGCGAAGGTCAGCTTCATCAACGGAACGTGCTCGATTCCCGACCAGACCGTCACGCTGCCGCCGGTGCAGCGCCGCGCGTTCAGCGGCGTGGGCTCGACCGCCGGCGCGACCGATTTCCAGGTGCAGCTGAACAACTGCCCGGCCGGCTACAACCGGATCGGATACCAGCTGGCCCCGCTGGACGACTTGGTCACCGGCATGACCGGCGGGATGCAGTTGCGCCCGGACGCCAAGGCCACCGGCGTCGGCATCCAGATCGCCGATGCCACGACCGGCCAGCCGCTGGCGCTGCGAAAATCGCACACGGTGACGAACTACAACCGGGCCACCGGCGGATCGCCGTCGATTCCGCTGCGGGCGTCCTATCTGCAGACGGGCGCGACGATCGGCGGCGGTTCCGTCCATGCCGCCGCGCAGGTCCTGCTCGACTATCAATGAACGGCACGCGTCGCCGGCGGCGCCGACATCCGCGCGACACGTCGCCGTGCGATACTCGGCTCGCCGCACGCCTGGGTTCCCGTCGCCGGATGCCCGTCGCCGGGAACCTCGGTGTGCCGTGCGGGTCCATTCGCTTTCATCAACAGCGCAACAGCCATAGGGAGGCGCTCATGCTGCAATTCATCGAAACCCTGGTGGTCGGGCTCATCGTCGGCCTCCTCGCCCGCGCGCTCAAGCCCGGCGACGACAAGATGGGCATCCTGATGACCATCGTGCTCGGCGTCGTCGGCTCGCTCGTCGCGGGCTACGTCGGCCGCGCCGCCGGCTGGTATGCGCCGGGCCAGGGCGCCGGCTGGATCGCGTCGATCATCGGCGCGATCGTGCTGCTCGTGATCGTCGGCGCGGTGCGCAAGCGCGCGGGCTGACCGCCGCAGCGCCCGCTGCAACGCAAAACGGCCGCTCGTTCACGAGCGGCCGTTTTCTTTTGGTCCACCGCGCCTCGCGGGATCGCCGATTCGTTGAGTCCTCAACGAATCACCTGCAAACGCGGCATTCGTCGATGCCCCTTCCGCGAGCTTACGCCACCGGCAATACCCTGACTTGCGGCCACACAAATTTGAGATAAATTGATTGGAGGAATACGGCGTCATTTGCTGATTGCCGTGATTTCCGATTTTTCATTCAAGAGGTCCGATGGATTTGCCGTTTACGCATACAGCACCGCAGCGTTGACGGACTGCCACTCGAGCGGCCCCGCTGCGACGCGCTTCCTCTCTGGAGCCTGTCATGAAGCATCGCCTGTTTGCCGCCTCGTTTGCCCTGGCTGCCTCGCTTCTGGCCTCGTCCTCATCCTTTGCCGCCGGAGCGTCCGGCATCATCCACTTCACCGGCATGATCGTCGAGCCGCCGTGCTCGTTCGCGCTCGACACGGCCGACGCCGCGCGTGCGCACGTGCGCCCCGACTGCCCGCGCCCGGCGAGTGGGCAAGTCGCGTTCGTCGACGCGGCCAGCCTGCGCACGATCAAGACCACGACCTTTACGCAGGCCTCGCGCGCAATCGTTTTACCTGACCGTCCGGGCAACGCGCAGGCACCGCTGATCGCCGTCGTGACGTACCAGTAGAACCCGCCGCCGGCGTCGCGCGTCAGTCGCGATGGCAGGCGATCCAGTCGCTGAACGCGCGGATCTTCTGCTGGCTGCCGATGTTCTCGGGATAGACGAAGAAATAACGGGCGCCGGTCTCGAGCACGATGTCGAACGGCCGTTCGAGCCGGCGCGCGCTGACGTCGTCGTCGACGAGCGTCACATCGCCGATCGCGACGCCGAAGCCCTGCATCGCCGCGTTCGTCGCGAGATCGAGCGTGTCGAAGGTCGGCCCGCGCTCCGCGTCGACGGCGTGCTCGCCCGCGTGATCGAGCCATGCGCGCCAGTCGCGATGGTCGCGCGTCGGATGCAGCAGCGTATGGCGCGCGAGATCGCCGACCGCATCGAGCGGCGCGGCCTGCCGCAACTCGGGTGCGCACACCGGCGTCAGCCGTTCGTCGAACAGCGGCAGCGCGAACACGCCCGCGCCCGGCGACGTGCCGTAGACGACCGCCGCATCGAACGGCTCGGTCGAGAAATCGACGACGTGCTGCCATGCGGTCGTGATCTGCACGTGGAGATCGGGATGCTCGCCCTGGAAGCGCATGATGCGCGGCAGCATCCAGCGCATCACGCAGGTCGGCACCTTCAGCGCGAGATCGGTGCGCTGCCGGGTGAGCTTCATCGAGATGTCCTCGATCCGCGCGAAGCTCTCGTTGACGACCGGCAGCAATTGCTCGCCCTCGGCCGTCAGCGTGAGGCCCTTCGCGTGCCGCTTGAACAGCGGAAAGCCGTAGTGCGCCTCGAGCGTCTGGATCTGCCGGCTCACCGCGCCCTGCGTGAGGCACAGCTGCTCGGCCGCGCGCGTGAAGCTGCGGTGGCGGGCCACCGTCGAGAAGATCTGCAGCGCGTGCAGGGGCGGAAGTCGGCGCATGACGAAGCGGGTAAACGAATCGACCGCGCCGAACGACGGCACGGCAAGACCGCGCGCCGACACCGGCGCGCGCTGACCGACACGATAAGCCAAACGCCGGCTTTACGCGAGGTGCGGCGGACGCATCAGGCCGATGCGGTGAACGCACCCACCGCGATGCGCGCCGCCGACGCGACGACGTCGTCGCGTGCCGCCGCGTCGGCCCGCGGCTGCGTGAACGACACGGCCAGCACGATCGGCGCGCGCGACGGCGGCCACAGCACCGCGACGTCGGTCGTCGTACCGTAACCGCCGGTGCCGGTCTTGTCGGCGATGCGCCAGCCGGTCGGCACGCCGGCCGCGATCCCGGTCGCGCCGCGCGCGCCGCCGGTCATCCATTCGGTGAGCTGCGCACGCTGCGGCTCGCGCAACGTGTCGCCGAGCAGCAGCCGCTGCAGCATGTCGACCATCGCGACCGGCGTCGACGTATCGCGCTCGTCGCCGGGCGCGGCCTGGTTGAGTTCGGGTTCCCAGCGGTCGAGCCGGAACGCGGTATCGCCGCTTTCATGCGCGAACGACGTGACGGCCTGCGGGCCGCCGAGCACGCCCATCAGCAGGTTCCCCGCGCCCTTGTCACCCAACTGCAGCAGTGCCGCGCAGAGCTGCGCGATCGTCAGCCCCGTGTCGACATGGCTTTCCGTCACCGGCGACCCGGCCACGACGTCATAGCGGCGGTACAGGATGCGGCGCGGCAGCAGCGAGGCGTCGAGCGCGCCGCGCGCAAGAATCGCGGCGGCGGCGGTGACCGCATACGTGCCGCACAGCGGGAAGCGCTCGCGCGCGTGATGCGCGATGCGCGTGCCGTTCGACGTATCGAGTGCGGCGACGCCGAGCCGGCCGTTCGACGCCTTTTCGAGCGCGGCGAGCTCGGCCTGGGCGGCACGGGCGCGCCCCTGGTCGGCGACGGGGGCCGACGAGCACGCGGCGACGAACGGCGCGGCGACGGCGGCGAGCAATAGCGAGCGGCGTGTCGGAGAGTGTTCCATGGATGAAGGGTGTTCTGTCGGAAACGGTGGCACGGAGCAACGTACGCGCGCATCGACGATGCACGCGCGTTCACGCCGACGGCCGGCTCGCGACGGCTGTCGCCGCGCCTCCCCGAAAACGTCCGTCGGCCCCGCATGCGGCGGGACGCGCATGAACAGACCCTAGCGTAGCAGCGAGCGCGGCCGCGTTCCAGCGGCGCGTCCCGCGTCAGCCTTGCGACGAAGGCAGGTACGGCATCGGATTGACGGGCTTGCCGTCGCGCCGCACTTCGAACAGCAGCGCGACACGCGAGTTGTCGAGGTCGCCCATCTCGGCAATCGCGTCGCCCTGGCGCACGATGTCGCCGGTCTTCACGAGCAGCTTGCGGTTGTGCGCATAGGCCGTGAGGAAATCCGCGTTGTGCTGGACGATGATCAACGTGCCGTAATCGTTCAGGCCGGTGCCCGCGTACATCACGCGGCCGTCGGCCGCCGCGCGAACCGGGTCGCCCGGCCGGCCGGCGATCTGGATGCCGCGGTTCTGCCCCGGCCGGAACCCGTCGACGATCTTGCCGTGCGCGGGCCACGTGAGCGCCACCGCGCCGGCATGCCGCCGGGTTTCCTTCACGACCTGCCGGTCGCTCGCCGTCGATGCATTCGCCTGCACGGCGCCCGCCGCGTTGCTCGCGGCGGCCGGCGCAACAGCCGGTGCGCTGCCGGTCGCAGCCGATGCCTGCAACGGCTGCGGGCGGACGATGCGCAGCACCTGCCCCATGCGCAGCTTGCCGCGCGGGTCGAGCTTGTTCCAGGTGCGCAGGTCGGCGACGCTGCAGTCGTTCGCGGACGCGATGCCCAACAGCGTGTCGCCGCGTTTCACCACGTACTTCTGCGCGACAAGAATCGGCGCGGACGGCGCCGCCGCGGGCGTGGCCGCCTGCGTGGCGGCGGGCTGGCCCGACGGCGTGCCCGCCAGCGTGTCGCTCGGCGGGACGGACTGCGTGCCGGCACAACCGGCCATGACGAGCACGGCGGCCAGGCCCGACAGCCACGCCGACTTGCGGCAAATCTCGCGCTGTTTCATGGACGATCGACTCCGGTTTGACAATCTTTCAAGCATCTCAAAAACGGAACGGCCGACGTGTAACCGGATGCAAACAATGATGACAAACGATCACGAACGGGGCGCCGGCAGACGCTTGTTACCGGTAATACGGTCGAATTCGGAAAAACTTGACGGTTTTTGGCGAGCGATGCGGAAGAAATTTCACGGCACCCCCTTATTTCGAATGGCTTTCAACGCGCACCCGGCCGCGTCGGACAGCCGCTGCGGCCCGCGCCGGGCCGCCCGCTCAGCGCAGCCAGTCGACCAGCTCCGCGCCGGCCCACGCGATGCCGATGCACAGGAACAGCACGTGCAACGCGATCTTGAACGACACGCCCCACGACGAATCGACCCGCATGACAGTCTCCCCCGGTTGATATGCGGCCATGATCCGGCATCGATCCCGCCCCGAAAATGCGGAAGCGGCGAACGGGGTCTCAGGCCCAGCCTGAGACCGGCGCGGCGGTTCCTGCTAACTTATCGGCCATACCAAACCTGACGCCTCCCACCCCACCATGCGCTTCGACCTGACCGACCTGCGGCTCTTCCTGAACACCTGCGAGGCCGGCACGATCACGGGCGGCGCCGAGCGGACCCACATCACGCTGCAGGCCGCCAGCGAGCGCATTCGCGGAATGGAGGACGAACTCGGCGTGCCGCTGCTGCACCGGACCAAGTCGGGCGCGCAGGTGACCGACGCCGGCCGCGCGCTCGAGCACCACGCGCGCACGGTGCTGCAGCAGATCGACCACATGCGCGGCGAACTGCAGCAATACGGCCAGGGGCTGCGCGGGCATATCCGGCTGCTGTGCAACACGGCGTCGCTGAGCGAATACCTGCCCGACGCGCTGGCCGCGTATCTGCCGCATCATCCGAAACTGTCGATCAGCGTCGAGGAGCGCTCGAGCCAGGAAATCGTGCATGCGATCCGCAACAAGACGGCCGAGGTCGGCATCGTCGCCGATTCGGTCGGGCTCGGCGGGCTCGAACAGAAACCGTTCCGCGAGGACTGGCTGATCGCGGTCGTGCCGGCCGGGCACCCGCTCGCCGCGCGCGACAAGGTCTCGTTCGACGAGATCGCCGACGCGGACTTCATCGGGCTGACCGACGGCAGCGCGCTGCAGGTCCACCTCGCGGACCAGGCGCGTGCGCTCGGCAAGCGGATCCGCTACCGTGTGCAACTGAAGAGTTTCGATGCGATCTGCCGCGTGATCGAAAGCGGCGTGGGGATCGGCATCGTGTCGCGCCATGCGGCCGAACGCGCGATGCAGACGATGGACGTGCGGCTCGTCGAGCTGTCCGACGCGTGGAGCCACCGCAAGCTGACGCTCTGCGCGCGCTCGTTCGATGCGCTGCCGAAGTACACGCAGGCATTCGTGTCGTACCTGTCGGGCGAAATGCCGCCGCGCTGAACGCCGCGCGTCGTCCGCAACAGCCGGGCGATACCCGAGGAGACACCGCAGCCATGACCGAACCCGACCTCGCCATGCGTTACCGCGCCTACCTCGACTGCCTGAACCGGCAGGACTGGCCGGCGCTCGGCCAGTACGTCGCCGACAACGTGATCCACAACGACCGGCCGCTCGGCCTGGCCGGTTACCGCGCGATGCTGGAGCAGGATTTCCGTGACATTCCGGATCTCCATTTCGGGATCCGGCTGCTCGTGTGCGAACCGCCGCGCATCGCATGCCGGCTACGCTTCGCCTGTGCGCCGAAAGGGACCTTCATGGGGCTCGCCGTCGACGGCACGCGCGTCACGTTCGCCGAGAACGCGTTCTACGAATTTCACGACGGCAGGATCCGGCAGGTCTGGTCGGTGATCGACAAGGCCGCGATCGAAGCGCAACTGTAGCGATGCCGGCCGTCACGGCTTACCGCAGCCCCGACACGGCCATGTAGGCGCCGAGCGCGATCATCCCGACGAAGAAGCAGCGCTTGAACGCCCGCTCGCTCATCACGCGCCGCGCGTATTGCCCGCCGATCATCCCCGCGAGCGCCGGCACGAGCGCCAGCGCCGATACGCCGAGATCGACCGTCTGCAGCGCGCCCGTCACGCGCAACTGCAGGCCGAGCGCGATCGTCGACACCGTGAACGACAGCCCGAGCGCCTGGATCAGGTCGTCCTTCGACAGGCGCAGCGCCTGCAGGTACGGCACCGCCGGCACGACGAACACGCCGGTCGCGGCCGTCACGACGCCCGTCAGGTAGCCGACCGCGGCCGACAGCCACGTTTCGTGACGACCCGGCGCGGGCAGCCGCGCGGCGGCGAGCCCCCAGCAGCCGTAGGCGGCCAGCACGATGCCGAGTGCCGCGTGGGTCCACGCGCTGCCGGCCGCGAGCGCGGGCAGCCCGCCCGTCAGCGTGCCGATCGTCAGCGCGGCGAGCAGCGGCCACAGACGCCGCAGCAACTGCCCGAACGACGGGCCGAGCCACAACTGCCACACGTTGGTGATGAACGACGGCACGAGCAGCAGGCTCGCGGCGGCCGACGGCGGCATCGCGAGCGTCAGCAGCCCCATCGCGATCGTCGGCAGCCCGAGGCCGATCATGCCCTTGACCGCGCCGGCCAGCAGAAAGACCAGCACGATGATCGTCAGCGTATGCGTTTGCATGGAGGGCGGTCCGTCCGGTTGAACACGGCGCCGATGGTGCACCACCGTCACGCCCCCGGCCATCTGGCTTTGCCTGACGCTGGCTCGGGCCCGCCCGGCGGGGGGCGGCGCCTTGTTGCCTCGTTGCCTCGTTGCCTCGTTGCCTCGTTGCCTCGTTGCCTCGTTGCCTCGCTGCCTCGCTGCCTCGTTGCCTCGTTGCCTCGCTGCCTCGCTGCCCCGTCACCCCGTCACCACACCATGCTCTCCGCTCAGGCCCCTTGCGCCGGCCCCCGTCCCTGCTCGCTGTCGAGGTGCGCCATCTGGGCGGCAGGATAACGCTCGCCGGCAGCCGCCCCGGCGGGAACCGCCGTTTCGATGCGCGCGAGATCATCGACCGTTAGTTGCAATTCAATCGCCCGAAGCGCGTCCTCGAGTTGCGTGCGCTTGCGCGCGCCGATCAGCGGCACGATGTCGTCGCCGCGCGACAGCGCCCACGCGATCGCGATCTGTGCCGGATTGCTGCCCTTCGCGTCGGCGATCGCGCGCAGCGCGTCGACCAGCGCGAGGTTGTGCGCGAGGTTCTCGCCCTGGAAGCGCGGGCTGGCCGCGCGGAAATCGCGCTCGCCCTGCCGCGCCGCGCTCCAGCCGCCGCCGAGCAGCCCGCGCGACAGCACGCCGTAGGCCGTCACGCCGATCCCGAGTTCACGGCACGCGGGCAGGATGTCCGCCTCGATCCCGCGCGACAGCAGCGAGTATTCGATCTGCAGGTCGGCGATCGGCGCGACAGCCGCCGCGCGGCGGATCGTGTCGGCGCCGACCTCCGACAGGCCGATATGGCGCACATAGCCGGCCTTCACGAGATCGGCGATCGCCCCGATCGTGTCCTCGATCGGCACCGCCGGATCGACGCGCGCCGGCCGGTAGATGTCGATGTGGTCGGTGCCGAGCCGCTTCAGCGAGTAGGCGACAAAGTTGCGGATCGCCTGCGGCCGCGCGTCGTAGCCGACGAACGTGCCGGCCGGATCGCGCAGCGCGCCGAACTTCACGCTGATCAGCACCTGGTCGCGCGTGCGGCCGCGCAGCGCGTCGCGGATCAGCATCTCGTTGTCGCCCATCCCGTAGAAGTCGCCCGTATCGAGCAGCGTGATCCCGTTGTCGAGCGCCGCGTGCAGCGTCGCGATGCTTTCGTCGCGATCCGCCGGCCCGTAGAGATCCGACATCCCCATGCAGCCGAGCCCGATCGCCGAAACCTGCGGGCCCGTGCGGCCCAGTTGACGCTTGTCCATGTCCGTTTCCTTGCGGTGGTGAGTGGATGAAGCGGATTCTGGACGCATTGCGGCGCGCGATAAACGCGAAACACCCAACCAAATCATTCGACGCTGATTAACAATGGAGCCAGTCCCGATCCGTCACGCTCCCGCCCCGCATGGACCATCTGCATGCAATGCGCATCTTTGCGCGCGTCGCCCACCTCGGCAGCTTCACGAAAGCGGCCGAGCAGTTGCAATTGCCGCGCCCGACGGTCAGCAATGCCGTCCAGTATCTGGAGAAACACCTGAAGGTGCGCCTGTTGCAGCGGACGACGCGGCGGGTCGCGCTGACCGCCGAAGGCGCGACCTACTACGAGCGCTGCATGCGGCTGCTGGCCGATCTGGACGACGCCGAGACGCTGTTCGACGATGCCGGTGCGTCCCCGCGCGGCCTGATCCGCGTCGACCTGCCCGAGCGCTTTGCGCTGAACAAGGTGATTCCGGCGCTGCCGGATTTCCACGCGCGCTATCCCGACCTGCGCGTCGTGCTGAGCACGACCGACCGCTTCGTCGATCTCGTCGCCGATGGCATCGACTGCGCGGTGCGGGTCGGCGTGCTGTCCGACACGTCGCTGGTCGCGCGCCGCGTCGGCGAGCTGGCGCAGGTCAACTGCGCGTCGCCCGCGTATCTTGCGCGATACGGCACGCCGCGCTCGCCGGACGATTTGCCCGACCACGTCGCGGTCGGCTATTTCTCGAGCCGCACGGGCCGCGAGCTGGACTGGGAATATGTGGACATGGATTCGGGCGCGCTGCAAGCCGTGAAGATGCGCAGCGTGGTCGCGGTCAACAGCTCGCACGCGTATCTCGCGTGCTGCATCGCGGGCCTCGGGCTGATCCAGGCGCCGCGCGACGGGCTCGCGCCGCTGCTCGAGGACGGTTCGCTGGTGGAGGTGCTGCCGGAATGGCATGCCGCGCCGCTGCCGGTGTCGGTCGTGTTTCCGAACAGCCGGCATCTGGCGCCGCGCGTGCGGATCTTCGTCGACTGGCTCGCGCAAACGCTCGACGACGGGCACCGAGCGCAATGACGGCAGCCGGCCCTGAGGCAACCCGCCCGGGCGCCGGCCGGCCAGCCCGTCAGAACTTGTGGCGGATCGCGGCGCGCACCGCGAACTGGTTAGCCGACGACGACGGACCGTCCGTCCCGACCACGTAGCCGCCATCGGCCGCCGTGCCGGTCTTGTCGCCGGCGACCTTCTGCCATGCGCCCTGCAGGTAGACGTCGGTGCGCTTGGACAGGCTGTAGTCGGCCATCAGCCCGACAGTGTGGTATTTCGGCTTGAACGAACCGGCCGCGGCGTCGAACTTGCCGTCCGTGTATACATACTGCGCGCCGAGATAGAAATCGGGCGTGAGCTGGTACTTGCCGTTGATCTCGAAGTTCTGGAACTTGGTCGCGGTCAGCCCGAGGCCCGAGAACGTCGACGCCGGCAGGTAGACGGTCGACACCGGGTTCTTCACGTCGGTCTTCGTATAGACGAAGCCGACCGTCGCCGGGCCGAACGTGTAGTTCACGCCGCCGCCGAAGATGCGCAGGCGATCGGCGACGAAGTTCGCATCGTCGGCCGCGATCGCGCCCGCGCTGCCGACGCCCGGGCTGTTCGCCTGCAGATACGCGGCCGCGACCTGCAGCCCGGCCAGCGAATACTGCGCGCCGATGCTGTACTGGCGGTTGGTCGAGAAGCCCGTGCTGTTGCTGAAGCTGTAGGTGCCGCCGAACGACAGCCCGTTCCAGTCGGGGCTCGCGTACTTGACGGTGTTGTTGACGCGGAACGAGTTGTCCGTATTGTCGTTGTCGAACGGGTGCGAGAACAGCGTGCCGCCCCAGTTGCCGTTCGCGGTGAGCGGCGCGAGGTAGTCGACGACGGAATCGTACTGGCGGCCCAAGGTCAGCGTGCCGAAGCGCGACGCGCTCAGCCCGACGAACGCCTGGCGCCCGAACATCCGGCCGCCCTGGTTGAACCGGCCGTTGTTCACGTCGAAGCCGTTTTCCAGCGTGAAGATCGCCTTGAGCCCGCCGCCCAGGTCCTCGCTGCCCTTCAGGCCCCAGCGGCTGCCCTGCGCATAGCCGCTGGCGAGCTGGTAATTGGTTTTTCCGACCCCGTTCACGTTCACGTTGTTCGTGTAGTTGAAACCCTCGTCGATCAGGCCGTACAGCGTCACGCTGTCTTGCGCGAAGGCCGGCGCGGCGAAAGCGGCCAGCGCGGCGGCAAAAATGAAGTGCTTCTTCATGACGGATCTCCGGAGCCGGGTGCCGGGCAGGCCGTTCGCCCGGCGATTGTTTGGTCTGTTTTATAAGGGTGGCCCGCAGGGCGGACTGCGCGGTGTGCGGCCGCGAGGACAAAATGGTGTCACGTCGCAAACCGCCCGTCCATCGGGGCGTGGGCGCGGCGCGCAAAGCGTTGCGCTCGTCCAACTGCCCCGTTGGTCCGATTGCCTGACCAGGCTTATCGGCAACGGCCGGCCGGCTCGCCATCCGCGTAAACCCGAGCCACGTCGCATCGGTGGCACAATGCGCATCCGTTCGTCATTTCTTCACGAAGTCATGCTTCACCCCGATTCATGCGCGGCGGGTGCCGGCCGCGCACGCGGCGCGCGCCGGGAGGCGGCGCGATGACCGCCGCCGCCCGGGCCGGCCGCTACGCCGAGCTCGATTTCTTCCGCGGCCTCGTGCTGCTGGTGATCGTCGTCGACCACATCGGCGGCAGCATCCTGTCGCGCGTGACACTGCATGCGTACGCGCTGTGCGATGCGGCCGAGGTGTTCGTGTTCCTCGGCGGTTTCGCGACCGCCATCGCGTACAACTCGCTCGCCGAGCGCCACGACGAGGCCGCCGCGCGCCAGCGTTTCATCCGCCGTGCCTTCGAGATCTACCGTGCGTTCCTCGTGACGGCCGGCCTGATGCTGCTGATCACCGCCGCGCTGAGCGCATTCTCGATCGACGGCCCGAACATGCCGACCAACGACCTCGACGGCCTGCTCCACAAGCCGCTCGCCGCGCTGCGCGACATCCTGCTGTTCCGCCGCCAGCCGTATCTCGCGTCGGTGCTGCCGATGTATGCGTTCTTCGCGCTGCTCGTCCCGCTCGCGCTGCCGCTCGCACGCACGCAGCCGTGGCTGATGCTCGCGTTCAGCGGATCGCTGTGGTACGCCGCGCCACACGTCGCACGCTTCCTGCCGACCGTCGAAGGCGCGCCGTGGGACTTCAACCCGTTCGCGTGGCAGTTCCTGTTCGTGCTCGGCGTGATCGCGCGCTGCCAGCCCGTCTACCAGACCCTCGCGCCGAAGCCGCAGGGCTGGCTGCTGACGGCCGCGGCGCTCGCGATCGTCGCGGCCGGCGCGTACTACCGGCTGCGCATCGAGCCGTTCCCGACCGATCCGTCGATCAAGCAGAACCTCGGCGCGCTGCGGCTCGCGAACTTCCTCGCGATCGCGTGGCTCGCCGCCAAGCTCGTGCACCTCGGGTGGATGAAGAAGGTCGCGCACGCGATGCCGTGGATCGGCACGATCGGCCGCCAGGGGTTGCTGTGTTTCGTCGCCGGCACCGGCATCTCGCTCGCGGTCGACTCGCTGCTCTACCAGGCGACCGAAGGGTATCTGAACGTGCCGCTCGGCCTGGCCGCCGACGTCGTCGCGATGAGCCTGCTGTATCTCGTCGCGAAGCTTTATGCGCCGCTCGTGTCGCGGCTGCCGTTCCCGTTCCGTTCGCGGTGATGATGCGCCGCGCCGTCATGCGCCGCTGCTACGATAGCGGGCGCCTCTCCTGAAACGATTCGCCATGCGCCGACTCGCCCTTCCGTTCGCCGTCGCCCTGATCGCCGGCTCCATCGCCACCGCCCGCGCCACGCCGGGCGGGCCCGCGGTTTCACCGGCGTCGTCCGCACCCGCGGCCGCGATCGTCCCCTCCGCAACGGTCGCGCCGGCCGTCCAGGAACCGCCGGTCAATCCAGGCAGCAGCGTCGTGCTGCGCGCGTTCCGTTCGGCATCCCTGAAGCGCGACTGGTCGTACACCGTCTACCTGCCGCCCGGCTACAACCCGGAAGGCGCGCGCTATCCGGTGCTGTACCTGCTGCACGGCAATGCCGGCAACGCGAACGACTGGATCACGCAGGGCCGGCTGCAGGCCACCGCCGACACGCTGATCGAGCGCCGCGAGATCCCGCCCGTCGTGATCGTGATGCCGCAAGGCGGCACCGACTGGTACGTCGACCGCAAGGAGAAGATGCAGAGCGCGTTCCTGAACGACCTGCTGCCGGAAGTCGAGGCGCACTTCGCGGTGTCGAACCAGCGCGCGGGCCGCGCGATCGGCGGCGTATCGATGGGCGGCTTCGGCGCGCTGCGTTTCTCGCTGCTCGAACCGGGTCTGTTCTGCGGCGCGATGCTGCTCAGCCCGGCGATCTACGCGAACGAGCCGCCGCTCAATTCCGCCGCGCGCTATGTCGGCGTGTTCGGCGACCGGCAGTTCGATTCGCGCGTGTGGCACGAGCTGAATTACCCGGCGCTGATGCGCGGCTATTTCGCGCGCACCTGGCGCGTGCCGATGTTCATCGCGGCGGGCGACGACGACCTGACGATCCAGGCCGAATCGAGCGTGCTGTACACGCACCTGCGCCGCGCGCAGAACCCGGCCGAGCTGCGCATCGTCGACGGCGGGCATACGTGGGAAGTGTGGCGCGGGGTGCTCGGGCAAGGGTTGAAGTACGCGCTGGAGTGCGTGAAGTGATGCGGCCGGATCACGCGTCAGGCAGCCGCACGACGATGGCCTGACGCCGCGCCCCTCGCCGCACCGGCGTCACCGCCACGACGCGCGCACCGGACGATCGCGCCGGATCGCGGTCGATTCAATTCCATGCATGACGCGCCGGCCGCACGCCGTTCAGGTAGTAGTTGCCGACGAGGTGATACTTCCACCGCACCGGGTCGTGCAGCGTGTGCGTGCGCGCGTTTCGCCAGTGCCGGTCGAGATTGTGTTCGGCGAGCGTCGACTGCGTGCCCGCCAGCTCGAACAGCTTCTCGCCCGCGAGCAGCGCAATCTCGGTCGTCAGCACCTTCGCCTCGCCGACCGCGACCGATGCACGCGCGACATCGTCGTCGGTCACGCTGCCGCGCGCGCCGATCTCGTCGAGTGTGCGCGCCGCGCGTTCGAGCAGCGCTTCCGCCGCATGCAGCTGGATATGCAGGCGGCCGATCTCGCGGACGATCAACGGATCGTCGGTCGCCCGCTCGACGCCGCTGTCGACCCACGGCCGCGTGCGCGTGCGCACGAACGCCTCCGTATCGGCGATCGCGGCCTTCGCGATGCCCGCATCGATCGCCGCCTGGATGATCTGCGACAGCGGGCCGTTGAGCGTCGGTGCGTCCGACACGCGCTGCGCGTTCAGCACATGCGAAGCCGGCACGCGCACGCCGTCCAGCACCACCGTGCCGCTCGCGGTCGTGCGCTGTCCGAAACCCGACCAGTCGTCGATCACGGTCAGCCCCGGCGCCGGCTGCGGGACGTAGGCGAGCCACGCCTGCCGCGCATCGTCGAGGCCGAGCACCGGCACGTAGTGCGCGAACAGTGCGCCGGTCGAGTAGAACTTCGTGCCGTCGACGACATAGTCGTCGCCATCGCGCCACACACGCGTCTTCAGGTCGAGCACGTGCTTCGTGCCCTTCTCCGAGAAACCGTTGCCGAAGCGCTTGCCGCTCAGGATTTCCGCGAAGAAATAGCGCTTCTGCGCATCGGTGCCGGTCAGCGCGATCACGTCGACCAGCCCGAAGTGGTTCTGCGGCAACTGCCCGAGCGACGCATCGGCCGCCGCGACGATCTTGATCACCTCGGTGAGCGTCAGGTTCGATACGCCCGCGCCCCCGTAGGCCTTCGGCACGGTGATCGCCCACAATCCCGACTGCGAGAACCATTCGATCTCGTCGCGCGGCAGCCGGCGTTCGCGATCCCGTTCGGCCGCCCCTTCCGCCAGTCGTTGCGCGAGTGCATGCGCAACCGCGATCGCCTGCGCGTCGTCGGCGATCACGCGGGCCACCTGCGGTCTTGCGTCGGCCGGCCGCTCCTGAATCGTCGCGCTCGTATCTGACATCGGGCTCTCCTGTCGAATGACGAAAGCATTCAATCTAGCAGCGCTCTGCAGGCCGGCAAACCGAGCGATTCTCGTAACGATATTCCTTCGGATAACAAACGACATGGCAAAGCACGGCGCCCGACTCCGCGCTTCGGCGTCGCAATCGAAGCCCGAGCGTCGATGCTTCCCGTTGCCGATCCGCGTAATGCGCAGCGACGATAAGGATCTGCGAATCCGTTATTGGAACGCGCGCGTCGCGCTTCCTATACTTGCCTCCCGGTGCAAACGGCCCCGCCCTTCGAGGAACACCGCATGACTTCGTCGCACGCAGATACCGATCTTTCCACCGGCACCGACTACGACGCACTCGCGAGCCGGTTTCGCCCCCTCTTCGACCGCATCGCCGCCGGCACCGCCGAACGCGAACGCCGCCGCGAACTGCCGCACGAAGCGATCGGCTGGCTGAAGGCCGCCGGTTTCGGCGCGGTACGGTTGCCGGTGCGCGACGGCGGCGCCGGCGCGTCGCTGCCGCAGCTGTTCCGGCTGCTGACCGAGCTCGCCACCGCCGATTCCAATCTGCCGCAGGCGTTGCGCGGCCACTTCGCGTTCGTCGAGGACTGGCTGAACGTGCCGCCCGGGCCGCAACGCACGACGTGGCTCGACCGCTTCGCGAGCGGCCAGCTCGTCGGCAATGCGTGGTCGGAAGCCGGCGACGTCCCGCTCGGCCAGACCATCACGAAGGTATCGGCGCAGAACGGCCGGCTCGTGCTGAACGGCCGGAAGTTCTACAGCACCGGCAGCCTGTTCGCGGACTGGATCGACGTGTTCGCACAGCGCGAACATGACGGCCGCGACGTGATCGTCGCGATCGCCACCGTGCAGCCCGGCGTGATACGCGAAGACGACTGGGACGGCTTCGGCCAGAGAACGACCGGCAGCGGCACGACGCGCTTCGAGAATGCGGCGGTCGACGCCGACAACGTGATCGATTTCGCACGCCGCTTCAAATACCAGACCGCGTTCTACCAGCTGTTCCATGTCGCCACGCTGGCCGGCATCGGCCATGCGATCGTGCGCGATGCGGGCGAGCTCGTGCGCAACCGCACGCGCGTGTACAGCCACGGCAACGCCGCGCGCGCCGGCGACGATGCGCAACTCCAGCAGGTGATCGGCGAGATCGCGTCGTGGGCCTATGCGGCCGATGCGCTCGCCCTGCGTGCCGCGCAGCCGCTGCAGCAGGCGTACGTCGCCCGCTTCGGCGGCGACGACGAAGCGGAACACGCCGCGAACGTCGCGGCCGAAATCGAATCCGCGCAAAGCCAGCTCGTCGTGTCGGAACTCGTGCTGCGCGCGGCGACGCGCCTGTTCGACGCGCTCGGCGCATCCGCGACGCGCAGCACGACCGCGCTCGACCGTCACTGGCGCAACGCGCGCACGGTGTCGTCGCACAATCCGCTCGTCTACAAGGCGCGGATCGTCGGCGACTGGGTCATCAACGGACGCACGCCGCCGTTCGTCTGGCGCGTCGGCAACGGTGCCGGTGCAGACGCCGGCACGGAAACGGGAGCCGCACGATGAGCAAGACCATCCGCTTCAATGCGTTCGAGATGAATTGCGTCGGCCATCAGTCGCCCGGCCTGTGGGCGCATCCACGCGATCGTTCGTGGCAGTACAAGGATCTCGACTACTGGACCGATCTCGCGCGCGTACTCGAACGCGGGATCTTCGACGCGATCTTCATCGCGGACGTGATCGGCTACTACGACGTCTACCAGGGCAGCAACTACCACGCGCTGCACCAGGCCGCGCAGATCCCGGTGAATGATCCGCTGCAGCTCGCCGCACCGATCGCGATGGCGACCGAGCATCTCGGCATCGGCATCACCGCGTCGACGACGTTCGAGCATCCGTACACGTTCGCGCGCCGGCTGTCGACCGCCGACCATCACACGAAGGGCCGGCTCGCGTGGAATATCGTCACGTCGTACCTGGAAAGCGGCGCGAAGAATGTCGGCGACCACGGACTGCGCACGCATGACGACCGCTATGCGGTCGCGGCCGAATACGTCGAGGTGCTGTACAAGCTGTTCGAAGGCAGCTGGGAAGACGGCGCGGTCGTGCGCGACCGCGCCGGGCGCGTGTTCACGCATCCGGAGAAAGTGCACGAGATCGGCCACAAGGGGCGCTTCTTCGACGTGCCCGGCTATCACCTGTGCGAGCCGTCGCCGCAGCGCACGCCGGTGCTGTTCCAGGCCGGCGCGTCCGGCCCCGGCAAGGCGTTCGCCGCCCGGCACGCCGAATGCGTGTTCGTCGCCGCGCCGACCCGCCCGCAACTTGCGCGCTATGTCGCCGACGTGCGCGCGCAGGCCGCCGCCGCGGGTCGCGATCCGCACGACGTGCTGATCTACAACCTCGTCACGGTGATCGTCGACGAGACCGACGAGAAGGCGCAGGCCAAGTTCGACGAGTACCGCCGCTATGTGTCGTACGACGGCTCGCTCGTGTTCATGTCCGGCTGGACCGGCATCGATTTCGGCCAGTACGCGCCGACCGATCCCGTCAGGCGCGTCGAGACCAATGCGATCGTGTCGGCCGTCGAGCATCTGGCCGGCGGCGATACCGCGTGGACGATCGAGGAACTGGCGGCCTGGGGCGGCATCGGCGGGATGGGGCCTGTGTTCGTCGGCTCCGCGCAAACCGTCGCGGACATCCTGCAGGAATGGGTCGCCGCGACCGACGTCGACGGCTTCAATCTCGCGTATGCGGTTGCGCACGAAACCTTCGAGGACATCGTGCGCCACCTCGTGCCGGAGTTGCAGCGGCGCGGCGTCTATCCGACCGGATACGCGCCGGGCACGCTGCGCGAGAAGCTGTTCGGCGGGTCGGCGCGGCTGCCGGACGCGCATCCGGCCGCGCGGTTTCGCGACATCGAGCAGGTGAAGCGCGATGCGGAACGGGTGGCCGACTACGCGTGACGGCAAGGCGGCCGACCAGCATGCCCGACGAACGACCGCGTGCCTGCCGCACCGGTCGCTCGACGCGCTACCGCCGATCGCACCGCGCCCTTCCGCTCACAGCCACGTCCCGCCCTGCCGCTCGTTCGGCTCATCGGCGAGCGCGTCGAAATCGTGAATCCAGTCCAGGTGATGCAGCACGCTGTCGCGCTCGCCGAGCCGTGCATTGCGCGCCTGCGCCGCCGGCCCGTCGGGCAGATGCAGCACGTCGGCCGCGGAGATCGACGCGTACTGCACCTTGCGCGTGCGGCCGCGCCGCAGCCGCTCGTATGCGTCCTGCGCGTCGCGCCAGTTGCCGGGCCCGGCCTTCGCCAGTTGCGCGGCCAGCACCATCGCGTCCTCGATCGACTGATTCGCGCCCTGCCCGTGATGCGGCACCAGCGCATGCGCGGCGTCGCCGATCAGCGTCACGCGCCCGCGGCTCCAGCGGCCGAGCGGCGGCCGGTGGAACAGCCCCCAGCGCTGGCTGATCGGCACCGCGGTGATCATCTGCACCACCGCCGGATGCCAGCCGCCGAACAGGCGCAGCTGCTCGCCTTCTTGCGCCGGCATGACCCAGTCGCGCGACGGCCACGGCGACGGATGACGCTCGACCAGCAGGAAGTTCTGGTCGCCGTTGTCGCCGATCGGATAGTGCAGCAGATGACCGTGCGGCCCGACCCAGAACTGAATGGTCTCGGGATCGGGCAACAGGCCCATCCGCTCGGCCGGCACCACGCCGCGAAAGCCCGAGCAACCCGAATACAGCACATCGTCGTAGCCGAGCATCCAGCGCCGCGTGATCGAACGCGCGCCGTCCGCGCCGATCACGAGATCGGCGTCGACACGTTCGCCGTTGTCGAACGACAGCGTGACGCGATCCGGATGCTGCGCGAGATCGACGAGCCGATGGCCGAGATGAATGTGCTCGACACCGACCGCCTTCGACAGGATCGCCTGCAGGTCCGCGCGGTGCACGCCCCAGTACGAGCCGCCGAACTGCCGGCGATAGTCGGGCTCGCCGCGATGATGGCCGATCACGTCGCCACTGCGCCCGTCGCGATAGACGAGGCCGGGAATCTCCGCGCATACCGCGTCGAACGCCGGACGTAGTCCCATGCGTTCGTAGAAGCGCGTCGCGTTGGCCGACAGCGCGACGGCTGCCCCCACCTCGCGCAGCACGTCGGTCTGCTCGTACAGCTGCGCGTCGATGCCGTGTTCCCGCAATGCGAGCGCCAGCGTCAGGCCGCCGATGCCGGCCCCGACGATCGCGATCATCAGATTCGTCTGCATGATGAACGTGTCTCCGATATTCAGATAGTGAGTGGTCGAGGCCGCGGCGCGCGTCACCTGCCCGGCGCGCCTGTCGATTGCCTGCGCCGTACCGGTATTTTCAGCAGCGCCCCCTCATCCCACAATAAAATGCAGGGAATCTGCTTCATCACTGAACGGAATGACACGAGGACACGCCGAACCATGGAACTGAGCGAGATCGACCTCAACCTGCTGTTGCTGTTCCAGCGGCTGATGCAGGAGCGGCGCGTGTCGACCGTCGCCGAGCAGATGAACATGAGCCAGCCGGGTGTCAGCAACGCGCTCGCGAAGCTGCGCCGCCGGCTCGGCGATCCGCTGTTCGTGCGCGGCCCGGGCGGCGTGGTGCCGACGCCGTTCGCGCTGCGCCTGGCCGAACCAGTCGCGCACGCGCTGTCGACGCTGCATGCGGCGCTCAACCCCGAGACCGGTTTCGATCCGCCGCGCGCGTCGCGCACGATGACGATCGGGATGACCGATATCGGCGAAGTCGTGTTCCTGCCCGCGCTGCTCGAGCACCTGTCGCGCGCGGCGCCGGGCATCGCGCTCAATACCGTGCGCAACACGAGCGTCAACCTCGCCGACGAGATGGCCGACGGCCGCGTCGACCTCGCGATCGGGCTGTTGCCGCAACTGCAGGGCGGGTTCTATCAGCGCCGGCTGTTCGATCAGCGGTACGTATGCCTGTTCCGGCGCGGGCATCCGCTCGAGGACGCGCCGCTGACGGTCGACGCGTGGCGGGAAGCCGAGCATCTGGTCGTGGTGTCGGCCGGCACCGGTCACGGGCAGGTGGACGAATGGCTGAAGCGGCGCCGCGTGAAGCGCCGCGTGCGGCTGACGGTGCCGCATTTCATGAGCGTCGGCTATATCCTGCAGCGCACCGACCTGATCGCGACCGTGCCGGAACACCTTGCGCTGCAGCTCGCCGCGCCGTTTTCGCTGGGCTGGCGCGCGTTGCCGGTCACGCTGCCGGGCGCGCCGATCCACATGCTGTGGCATGCGCGCGTGAATCAGGACGAAGGCAACCGGTGGTTGCGGGATGTCGTGGTCGGCCTGTTCGCGGAAGCCGTGACACGCGAACGGAAGGCCGCACCGGCGCGGAAGAAATAGTCGCTCGCGTCGCGAAATCCGGCGTGCGCGTTAGGATGTCGCTTCGACCGGCGCACGGCGAGTCCATCGCGCGCCCGCCGCCGCTTTCTTCACCCAACCCGCAGGAAATCAAGCCATGTCTGTCTCGAAGAAGTTCGCCGCCGTCACCGGCGCCGGATCCGGCATCGGTCGTGCCGCGGCAATCGCGCTCGCGAATGCCGGATTTACCGTCGCGCTGATCGGACGCAAGGAAGCGTCGCTGCGTGAAACGAACGAGGCGATCGCCGCCGTCCACGGCGACGCCCACGCGTTTCCGGCCGACGTCACCGACGAAGCGTCGGTCGAACACGCGTTCACGCAAATCGCGCAGCGGTTCGGGCGGCTGGACGTCCTCTTCAACAATGCCGGGCGCAACGCGCCGGCCGTGCCGCTCGACGAATACGAGTTCGGTGTGTGGAACGACGTCGTCGCGACGAACCTGACGGGCGTCTTCCTGTGCGCGCGGGCGGCATGGCGCGTGATGAAGGCGCAAACGCCGCAGGGTGGCCGGATCATCAACAACGGCTCGATCTCCGCCTATACGCCGCGCCCGAACACGATCGCGTACACGGCCACCAAGCATGCGGTGGCCGGCATCACCAAGTCGCTCGCGCTCGACGGCCGCGCGTACCACATCGCCTGCAGCCAGATCGACATCGGCAACGCGGCGACGTCGCTGACGGATCGCATGACGGAAGGCGTGCTGCAGGCCGATGGACGCATGGCGCCCGAGGCGCGCATGGACGTCACGCATGTCGCGAATGCGGTCGTTCAGATGGCGAATCTTCCGCTGGATACGAACATCCTGAACATGACGATCATGGCGACCACGATGCCGTTCGTGGGACGGGGATAACGCCCGGCGCCGGGCCGTTTCCGCCGCGCCGGGCCGCGATGCCGATCGCGTCGCCCGGCCGCCCGGCGTCGATCGCCCTTGACAAGTTGCGCGTCGCAACTAATATTACTTGCGACACGCAACTATCCGGGGCTCGGCATGGACCTCATCGATATTCCGTCGAATACGCGCGAAGCGACGATCCTCGAGCTTCGCGACTTCTCGCGCAAACTGGTTCGCGAACTGGGTTTCATGCGGGCGACCTTGGCCGACAGCGATCTGGCGCCGTCTGCCGTTCACGCCGTTCTCGAAATCGGCATGGCGCCCGGGATCAGCGCAAAGGATCTGGGCAGCATTCTGCGTCTGGATAAATCAAACACGAGCAGGCAGCTTTCCCGGCTCGAAGCGGCCGGCTTCGTGACGCGCCGCATCTCATCCGACGATGCGCGTGCGACGGAGTTGTACCTGACTGCCGACGGGCAAAAACTTCGCAGGAAGATCGACCAGTTCGCGACACGCCAGGTGTCGAATGCATTGCGCCGGATGGTTCCGGCGGACCAGCAAACCCTCGTCCGTTCGCTGGCGCTGTATAGCGATGCGCTCGCGCAGGACAATGCCGCCGACGCGCGCACGCCGAACGTGGACACCTCGCGGATTGTCGACGGCTACCAACCCGGCTGTATTGGCGACATAGCAAGCCTTCACGCGCGGTTCTATTCGGAACACTGGGGGTTCGGCGCTTTCTTCGAGAAAAAGGTTGCGACGGAACTCGCGGAATTTGCCGGCACCTTGCCGTCCGAAGGCAAGGCGCTGTGGCTCCATGCCGACAACGGTCGCGCGCTCGCCTCTGTCGCGATAGACGGGAACAAAGCCACGGGAATCGCACATTTGCGATGGTTCATCGTCGACGATGGTTTGCGCGGCGCCGGTATCGGGCGGCAGCTGATGACGTGCGCCATGCATTTCGTCGACGAGCAGCAGTTCGACGAGACCTACCTGTGGACGTTCAAGGGGCTGGATTCGGCGCGTCACTTGTACGAATCGTTCGGCTTTACGCTGACCAGCGAATCGGAGGGCGCGCAATGGGGAACCAACGTCGTCGAGCAGCGCTTCAGCCGGCGCCGGCCAGGCACATAGGCCTCCGCGTGGTTCAACGTTCGTGATAGATCGCGAGCCAGACCGACTGCTCGTCAGGGTGCGTCCACGCGACACGATGCCGGCAATGCGGTTCGATCAGCACGTAGTCGCCGGGGCGCATGTCGTGCAGCGTCGCGTCCGCTTCGAACTCGAGCACCGCCGCCCCCGACAGCAGCACCACCCATTCGGCGCGCGAATCGTCATACCAGAACCCGTCGGGACTCGTGTGCCCCATCGACACGATCCGCTCGACGTTCAGGCGCGATCCCGCGACGAGCACATCGATCCGCTCGTCGCCGCCGCGGGCTCGTTCGACACTGAACAGGTTGCCGGTCTGGAGTGACATGGTTCGACCTCGGGCGGCCTTCGGCGGAAGGCGGATGACGCCCACTGTAGCGCGAAGGCCGACATCGCGGCGAACTTGTTTGCGGTCCCGGCAGAGCCGACATTCACGCGGCCGCCTCGTCGTCGATATCGCGCGCCGTCGGTTCATGACGCACGATCAGCAGAAACACGATCGGCGTGGCCGCGCTGACCGCGACGACCCAGAACATGTCCGTGCCGAGACGGGCCTGCAAGATCGGCAGCACGAACAGCGCAAGCGCCTGGCCGATCCCGCACAGCGAACGCCCGAAGCCGACACCCGTGCCACGGATCGCCGCCGGATAGGACAGCGTCGGATAGATCATCATCTGCGCGCCCGGCCCGAAGCCCTCGGCGAACAGCCAGGTGCCGAGCATCAGCAGCACGAGGCCGATCGCGAGTGCGCCGTGCGGATGCCCCGCCAGCGCCAGCGCGACGAGTGCGACGAACTGCAGCGCGAAACCCGCGATCGCGACATGACGCGACGGATAGCGATATGCGAGGCGCATGCCCAGCAAGCCGCCGGTCAACGCGAACAGCACGTTCAGCGCGAGCGACGCGGCGATCGTCTCGAACACGCCCGCGCCGAGAAACTGCGACAGGATCGACGGCAGGAAGAACGCGATCGCCGTGTATTCGAACGGAATGCACAGGTTCATCACGCTGGCGACGATCGTGCGGCCGAGATACGGGCGCTGGAACAGCACGCGAATCCGCACGGGCGGCTGGCTCGGCGCGCGCGGCGCGTCTTCCGCTTCATGGGCGTGAATGCCGTACGACTCGCGAAGAATGCGCGCGGCATTGGCCAGGTCGCCCTGGTTCGCGGCCCACAACGGCGATTCGTTCATGAAGCGGTTGCGGACCAGGATGATGACGAGCGCGGGCACCGCGCCGAAGATCAGCGACGCGCGCCACAGCCAGCCCGCATGCTCGGCCGGCAGCAGGAAATACATGCCGAAGATCAGCAGGAAGCACACCGACGACGCCACGTACCACATCGGGCACCACGCGGCGAGCCGCGACGCCTTGTTGCCGCGGCCGTTGAACCGCGAGAATTCCGCGAGAAACGCCATCGCGACCGGCAGGTCGATGCCGACCCCGAGCCCCATCACGAAGCGCGCGGCGATCAGCACCCAGACGTTCGGCGCGAGCCCGGCCGCGATCGCCGCGACCACGAAGAACAGCATGTCGGCCATGAACACCTGGTAGCGGCCGATCCGGTCGGTCAGCCATCCGCCGATCAGGCTGCCGAAGATCGTGCCGATCATGATCGCCGAGCCGACCAGCCCCGTCAGCGCGGGGGTCAGGCCGAATTCGCGCGCGACGTCGTCGATGCCGTACGACAGCGTCGTCAGGTCGTACGCATCGAGAAACACGCCGCCGAGCGCGAGCAGCACGATCATCCGCGCATGGCTGACGGAACTGTCGGTCGTATTGATCAGGCGCGCCACATCGCTCGCGGAGCGGATGGGCGCGGAAACCGGCGTGACAGCGTTCAGATCGATCGAACTCATCGCATTCCCTTGTTCGCCGGATGGCCGGCGATGTCCACATGGAGACAGGAGCCCGACACGTGCATGCTAGATCGCCATCACTTGAAAAGTGGAGCTGGAGCGTCGGCACACATGCGTTCGGGTTCCGGAAGCGACGATTCTGTTCTCGCGGTCCGCGATTCCCAACCGATATAAAGCGATAAATTATTCGGTGTACGTCATAAAGTTGCCCGGCCGCGTGCGCGTGGTGGACACACGCAGATGCAATCTGCGACCGCGATGGACTCGTGGCGATTCGAGCGAGACCACACGCCTGCGTGTCGCGCCCCGCGTCATGCCGGCGGCTGAAACGCGGCGACCTTGTTCCGGCCGGTCGCCTTCGCGTAGTACAGCGCCTCGTCGGCAGCCTTGATCACGATGCCGGCCTCTTCTTCGTCCTCCGGTATCCAGCTCACGAGGCCGATACTGGCGGTGACGTGCCCATATTCGCTGCCGGCGTGCTCGAGCGCCAGTTGAGCGATCGCCGCGCGAATTTGCTCGGCGATTTGGGCCGCTCCCGTCTGCGGCGTATCGGGGAGCAGCACGATGAATTCCTCTCCACCGTAGCGGGCCGCGGTATCGAGCGGCCGGCGGATGTTGTCGCCGATACAGCGCGCAACGGCCGCCAGCGCGTCGTCGCCCGCCTGGTGGCCGTAGGTATCGTTGTAGGCCTTGAAGCGGTCGACATCGACGAACAGCAACGAGAACACCGATCGCGCGCGCCGCGCGCGCCGCCATTCGCGATCCAGCACTTCCGCGAAGCTGCGGCGATTGTTCAGGCCGGTGAGACCGTCGGTGCGGGCGAGCAGCACGAGTTCCGACTCGGCGCGCATCCGGCGCCGGAGTTGCGTGCCGAGCATGATCGACACCGCGATGAACGCAACGCCGAACGTCGCCACCAGCGCGCCGATCGTCACGGCCCGGTGCCGCCACGCCGCATAGATATCCTGCTCCGCTTCCGCGACCATGATGATCAGCGGCAGCTTCGGCAGATGCCTGAAGTAGTAGAGACGGCGCACCCCGTCGAGCGACGAGGTTTCCGAAAACACGCCCTCCTGCGCGGTCTGGAAGCGCCGAAAGGTCGCGGCGTGGCTGATGTCGCGACCGATGGTGCGGACGTCGTACGGCTGGCGCATCACCATGACGCCGTCGCTGGCGATCAGCGAGATCGAACCATGCTGCCCCAGTGACAGGCCGGCAAACAGTTGATGGAAATACTCGAGGTTGACCGCGATGACCACGACGCCGGCAAACGAGCCGTCCGGGTTCGAGATGCGCCGCGTGAGCGCGATGCTGAGCGCGCCGCCGCGCAGGCGCGACCGGAACGGGCCGCTGACATAGAGCCCCGCATCCGGATTGTCGCGGTGGACGGTAAAGTACTTGCGATCGGCAAAATTGCCGTGGCGCGGCTCGTCGCCAGCCGAATCGAGGATGATGTCGCCGCCGGCATCGAGCACCAGCATCGAGCCGAGAAATTGCGCCGTCATCGCGTTATCGAACAGCACGGCGCGCCGCAAGCTCGCGGGCGCGGTCATCAGGTCGTGACGTTGAAGCCCCGCGATCACTGCCTGCAGCGACAGGTCATAGAGTTCGAAATTGCGTTCGATGTCGCGCTCGGCGATCAGTCCGAGATTGCGGGAGGAGTCCCTCGCCCGCTCGAGCGCATCGTTGCGGCTCTGGAACAACTGCAGCACGCACAGACCCATGAGCGCGCAAGCAATCACGATACCGATCACGACGATGGTATGGGGAGCCGCCGACCTCGATTGCATGTGTCTCCTCGGTGAACAAGCTGTGCGCAGGCGCACGCTGCGATTACCTCATACTAAATAACGTGCGGGGGCATATCAAGCGGGGCTTCCCCGGGCGCGGCGCGGCATGGACGTGCGATGCCGGGTGGTGTCGCAGCCGTCCGTCAAGCATCCGGGTCCGGAATCCTCGCCGACTGAATCACGACCAGCGTATCGCCCGCCTCGATCCGGCACGGCGGGTCCTCGTAGAACGACTGGATCTTCCCGCAGCGATCGAGCCCGACGACGATCGCGCCCGGCACGACGTTCGTCATGCAGCCGATCTCGTGCGGCAATGCCTCGCGCTCCAGCAGCGTCGCCCGCCCGCGTGTCGACAGCATGTCGTTCACGAACGGCACGATGTAGCGGCTATGCACCGCATCGGCGAGCAACAGCGCGCCGATCTTCGTCGACGACACGATCACGTCCGCGCCCGCCTGCCGCAGTTGCCGCTGATACAGGTTCTCCTGGATCCGCACGACGATCTTCGTCTCGGGCGCGATGCTGCGCACCGACAGCGTCAGCAGGATCGCGGTCGGGTCGTCGGTCACCGAGATGATCACGGCCTTCGCCGCGCGCACCTGCGCCTGCTGCAGCAGATCCTCGTGCGCGGGATCGCCGAGCAGCCCCGCCACGCCGAGCGACGTCGCGGCCTCGAGTGCCTGCTGCTGCGCATCGATCACGATGATCGTCGCCGGATCGACGCCGCTTTCGAGCAGTTCGCGCACGGCGATCGACCCCGACAGGCCGTAGCCGCACACGACGATGTGATCGGACAGTTGCTTCTGCAGGCGTTTCATGCGGAATTCCTCGATGACGCGCTGGATCACGAACTGATACGCCGTGCCCAGGAAGATGAACCAGATGCCGATGCGGATCGGCACGATGAAGAACGCATCGATCAGGCGCGCGCGTGCGGTGACGGGCACGATGTCGCCGTAGCCGACCGTCGCGACCGTGACCATCGTGAAATAGACGAGATCGGCGACGTTCATCGGCGTGCTCTTGGTCGAATCGCGCAGGCCGTCGCGATCGAGATACAGCACGAGAAACGCGAGCACGCACAGCACCACGACCGCGCCGAGACGGAACAGCAGCGTGCGCCGCGGCGACGTCGCGGGACGCGTGAACAGCGTGCGCGTACGCGGCGCCTGCCACGGATCGCGGGCACGACGCAGGCGTGAGCGCAACGAGCGGCGCTTGTCGGAGGGTGTTGCCAACGGGGGATTCTCCTGAAGGATGCGGGCTCGATTCTACGACGGGAACACGCGGGCCCGTCCGCTAGAGCATGCTGCGCGGCCGGACCATCGTCCCGTCGGCGAAACGCCGTGCGCGAAACGCCGACAGGTCGAGCGACGGCTCGCCCGTATCGACCCATTCGGCCAGCAGCCGCCCGACGATCGGCCCCATCGCGAAGCCGTGCCCGCAGAAGCCGGTCGCGATCGCGAGCCCGGACGGCGTGCCGGGCGCGTCGATCACCGGAATCCCGTCGGGCAGCACGTCGATCAGGCCGGCCCAGGCCTCGACGATCTGCGCGTCCTTCAGCGCGGGGAAGATCGCCTTCAGCTTCGCGAGCGCGCGCGGCGCATGCGCGCGATTCGGCTGCGGCTGCGGATCGCGCGGCTCGATCGGCCCGGCTCCGCCGCGGATGCGCGCGCAGGCATCGCGCCACGCGGCCGCGTTCAGATGCAGCCGGAATTTCTCGCGCTGCGACCAGAACTCAGGCCAGAACAGGCTCAGGCCGCGCAGATGGCCGAGCGTCAGGTCGACGTCGGCCTGCATGTCGTCGGCGAGATTGATCGTGCCGTTCCTGCGTTGCCGAATGCCGAGGCCGTGCCCCCAGATCGTCGACGCGGACACGTCGGGCAGCACGTTGGTGCGCATGCAGGTGCCGCGCACGGCCTGCTGCGGCAGCCGGATGCCGACGCCGTCGAGCAGCCGGAAGCTGGTCGCGCCGGCCGCGCAGATCGCGCGCCGCGTGCGGATCGTGCCGCGCTCGGTCACGACGCCGACGACCGCGCCGCCGGCCGTCTCGAGCGCCGTCACGCCGCAGCCTTCGAAGAAACGCGCGCCGGCTTCGGTCGCGCGCGCCGCGAACGCGGCGGCCACGCGGCGCGGTTCGGCCTGCCCGTCGGTCGCCGTATACAGCCCGCCGAGCGTGCGCGCCTGCGTGGACAGGCCGGTCACGCGTGCGTCGATTTCCGCGCGCGTCAGCGTGCGCGTGTCGAGCCCGTGTTCGCGCGCAACGGCGAGCCACGCCTGGAACGACGCCCAGTCGTCTTCGTTGTCCGCCAGATAGAGGCAGCCGCCCTGCCGCCATTCGAGGTCGAAGCCCAGTGCCTGCTCGAGCCCTTCCCAGATCCGCATGCCGGCCATCATCAGCGGCACTTCGGCGGACTCGCGGCCCTGCTGCCGCACGAAGCCCCACGCGCGCGTCGATTGCTGGCCGGCGATGCGCGACTTGTCCAGCACGACGGCCTTCAGGCCGCGCAGGCCGAGGTAGTACGCGGCCGCGCAGCCCATGATGCCGGCGCCGGCGATCACGATGTCGGCTTCGGCCGGGAACGCCGTGTCGGCGTGCGTCAATGCGTCATGCAGCGGATAGGTGGTTGTCATTGTGCTCGGTTGGCGTCGAACCATTCGGCGCATCCATCGACGTTCGCGATGGCGGGCGCGGGATCAGGCTGTCAGGTTCCGGATCGGGACGGCGAACGTGAGGGAAGGCGATGAACGCGCCGTTCCGCCGGCCGCGGCCCTCCGCCGCCGGTCGTTCTTGCCGATCGGCCGTCCCCATTTTTTCGCCTTGACGGCGCTATGTTACCGCGCGATAAACTGTATATCCATACAGTATTTCTGCAGTTGAAATGATCCTCCCCCCATTCGATCCGCCGAAGCTGAACGACCTCACCGAATGGTGGACGACGTGTACCTACGCAGACGTCCAGCGCCTGATACTCGAAGTGCAGCACCTTCGCCTGACGCTGTGGGAACTGAAGGCGCACGTCGCGGATGCATCGCGCCGCATCCGCGTGCTCGATCCGGCCATGCTCGCGCATGGCTCCGCGCTTCGACGGCTCGGCTACCTGCTCGAGAAGGAAATCGAGCGCGCGAACCCGATCGGCCGCACGCGCGACGTCTATGCGCCGTTTTCAGATGAGTGGCGCGCCCGCGAAGCGCTGCGCCGCACCTTGCGCGCGCAACCCGAGCCGGCTGAAGCAGGCACGCGCCCGCGCGCGATTCCGGAATTTCAGCGCGTCACGTGGGCCGAGCTTCGCGATCGCTGGCGCCACCTGAGCGACAAGCAATCGAGCCGGCAGAACCTCGAACAACGCATGGTGCTGGAGATCGCGCGTCAGCGATCCGTGATCCTCGCGCGGGCGAGGAAGCTCGTCGATGCCGCGATCGCCGAAGCGGCGGCAGAAGGAAAGCCGTTGTTCGCGCTCGATCAACTCAAGCGGCTGCTGTCCGTCGAGCGGGAGGACGGCGACCCGTTCGCGTACCTCCCGGCGTAGGTCGATTGCGTTCGGCCGCAATCGATCGATGGTCGCGACGGACAGTTTCGTCGCGGCTCGAAGCAGCGGCACGCATCTGTTTTCCTTGACGGATTCCGTGCCGGCAGCACCCACTCGCGCGATCTATCGGTTCGCACTTCTCAGGACATGAAAAATCGGGGCCCGCCGACGCAATGTCGAAGGCGCGAAGATGCGATGACGCGATGGCGCACCATCCACGCAGCGCATGCGGGACGTCGTGTTTTTCGCCTCGAATGAGAATGAGAATGAGGATGCCCGTCCTGCACGGGCGAACGACGCGCTACGCGTAGCGGCTCAACCACTCTTCGGAGAATTTTTTCGCGTAGGCGACGGCTTCGGCTTCGGTATCGAATTCGCCCAGCGTGCGGAATGCCGCCTCGCGGCTGAAACCCGTCTTCGTGACCTCGACCTGGGCGGCGTACTTGCCGTCCTCCGTCACGCGCGGTTCGCAGTTCATCTCGTACCCGCGCATCACAAATTTCTTCTGCATCGCTTCAACACTATTTTGAGACGGGGAATCGTAGCATGAGGGTCCGCCGCATTCATGCGCGCGCCCGACCAGGGCATCCACATCGGTTTGATTAGAGTAAACGGTCGAATCATCCGCGGATAAGATGCGGGCCACCCGGCCCGACACGCGACGCCGTGTAAAAATTTGTCGCCGACGGCGTGGCACGATGCCGCGGTCCGGGTCGCCGATACGCCCTGCTCTGGTGCATTTCGTCGGGAGTGCGGTGCGATTACGTGCCGCGCGACGAGGAATCGTGTCCCGGCATCTCGCGATCCGCGCCTGAAGGTTGCGAACGGGCCAGCTGCGCTCGGCGCACGCTTCCGGACCCAGCGTAACGTCATGACACACCTTTCACATAAACGCACCTTTCGCGACATGGAATGACACGCGTTTTGCGGTAAAGTTATCTTTTCCGCGCGTGGCCGGTCGGCTCGCCCCTGGACGTCGTCAAGACTGTCCGCCGAGACTGCCGCAAGGCGTCGTTCTGAACGTCACGATCCGTTCCCGTAGCATGACCACTGAAGCAATCACCACGGATTCCCTCGCGGTTGCCGAGCGCGTGCGCGAGCTGATGACCCGCAACGGCATCGGCAAGCGCCAGCAAACCACCGAGCTGTGCCGCATCCTCGACCTGAGCTTTTCGCAGGGTCACCGCAAACTGCGCGGCAGCAGCCCCTGGACGCTCGCACAAATCAAGAAAGTCGCCGAAGCGTACGGCGAGCCCGCCGCTCAACTGTTCGGCGCGCAGACGCTCGACCCCGGCATGGTCGGCGCCTATTCGCAGGAGGCCGTCCTGTACGCCGGCGTCGCCGAAATTCCGTGCACCGCCTGGATCGGCGCGCCGCTCGAAGCCGGCGCGCGCCCCGAGTTCGTCGCGTACGAACAGAATGGCCGCTGGCGCGTGCTGCGCCATACGGGCGTGCTGTACCAGAACGCGTACGACGTGCACAAGATCGAGATCTATCCGCGCCGCGCGGAGAGCGACAAGCTCGTCGTCGCGGTGATCGATCCCGATCGCGTGAGCGCGACCGAGCTGTGCCGCTATCTCGAGCGGCAAGGTTTCGCGACGGCCGCGTTCGACGGCCTCGCGCCGTTCGTCGACGCGCTGCAGGGCCAGGCGTTCGACGCGGTCGTCACCGAATGGCTGTTCGACGACAGCACGGCCGCCACCGCGATCAAGGCGGTACGCACGTCCGACAACCCGGGTGCGCCGATCTTCGTGCTGACGGGCGACCTGCTCACGGGCCGCGCGAGCGAAGCGGACATCAGCGAAGTGATCCGCGCGTTCGACGTCGTCTGCTACGAAAAACCCGCGCGCATGGCGATCCTCAGCGCCGATCTCGCGAAGCGGCTCGCACGCGGGTAATTCCCGCACGCCGTCTACCTCTTTCGCATGGCCGGCGCCCGTGCGGCGCGGCGGTCGTGAACAGGTTCCTCAGTACAATAGCCGGACCTCGTTCACGACCGGCCTCCGCCGCCCGACTTCATGGCCCGCCTCATTCCCGACGACTGGAAAAGCCTCGCCGCCACCGGCGCGGCCGAACGCGAGCGCGAGACGCTTGCCGCCCTCGAACACGCGTTGCCGGACAGCTACACCGTCTATCACGGCGTGCACTGGACGCGTGCCGACCAGGGCTTCTCGGTGTTCGGCGAAGCGGCGTTCGTCGTCGTCAGCCCGGCCGGCCGCGTGCTGCTGATCGAGCAGAAGGCCGGCTTCCTGCGTGAAACGCCGAAGGGGCTCGTGAAGGTCTACCTGCAGAAGGAGCGCAACGTCCCGATCCAGCTCGCGCGCACGCAGGAGACGCTGCATCGGCGACTGACCGCCGCGCTCGGCGCGGGCGTCTATGGCGTCGAGGCGCTGCTGTATTGCCCCGACTACGCGATCCGCGAGACGGCGATCGCCGGCGTCGCGGCCGACCGCATCGTCGACGCGTCGCGCAAGGCGCAGCTCGCGCAGGTGATCCAACAGGTCCTGCCCGAGCATGACGAACCGTTGCCGAACGCAGCGAAGCTGCATCATTTCCTGGCGGACGAGCTGGCGCTCACGCCCGACACGAGTGCGCTCGTCGGGCAGGCCGGCACGCTCGTCACGCGGCTGTCGGGCGGGCTTGCCGCGTGGGCGCGCCAGCTCGAGTTCACGCCGTTTCGCTTGCGCGTGACGGGCACCGCCGGTTCGGGCAAGACGCAGCTCGCGGTGCAGGCGATGCGCGATGCGGTCGCGGCGGGCAAGCGCGTGCTCTATGTGTGCTTCAACCGGCCGCTCGCCGACTACATCGCGCGCATCGCACCGCCCGGCGCGAAGATCGCGAACTACCATCAGCTGTGCGACTGGGTGGCCCGCGACGGCGGCTATACGCCCGACTTCGACGCGCCCGGCGCGTTCGAGCGGCTCGAGGCACACTTCGCGGAAGCGCCGATTCCGGAACGCTGGCGCTTCGATGTGCTGATCGTCGACGAGGGACAGGATTTCCACGCGCCGTGGGCGGCGGCCCTGGAGCGCCTGCTGGTGCCGGACGGCGCATGGTGGTGGCTGGAAGATCCGCTGCAGAACCTCTATCTGCGCGAGCCCGTCGCGCTGCCCGGCTGGGTCACGCTGAAGGCGCTGACGAACTACCGCAGCCCGCGCGACCTGCTCGAATTCGTGCGCGACGTCGTCGGCCGCGTCGAGCCGCTCGCGGCCGAACTGCGCTCGGGCAGCCCGTTCGACGGATCCGATCCGTCGGTGTCGTCCTACGGGGAAGGCGGCGCGTCGGGCGACGCACTCGCCGATGCGTGCATCGACGCGACCAAGCGCGCGATCACGCACGCACTGTCGCTCGGCTTCCGCAAGCAGGACATCGCGGTGCTGTCGTATCGCGGCCGCGAAAGCTCGGTGCTCGCGCGGCTCGACCAGCTCGGCCCGCACCGGGTCAAGCGCTTCACCGGCAAGTACGACCTGTTCGGCAACCCTGAATATCGCGAAGGCGACGTGCTGCTCGATTCGATCTACCGCTTCAAGGGGCAATCCGCACCGTGCGTGATCCTCACCGAGATCGACTTCGACACGCTCGATGCGCGCGCGGCCCGCAAGCTGTTCGTCGGCGCGACTCGCGCGACGATGAAGCTGCTGCTCGTCGCGTCGGCGCGCTCGGCCGCGCAGCTCACGGGCGGCTGAGGTCGGCGGATGGCGACGGATGGCGACGGATGGCGACGGATGGCGGGCGCGCATCGGACTGACCGCCCGCCCCCGGGCTTCCGCCACACCGTGCGTCATGCGACCCGGAACGCCCCCACCGCGCGGCGCAGCCCGTCGGCCTGCTCCTCGAGCGAAGCGGCAGCCGCCGCCGCCTGCTCGACCAGCGCCGCGTTCTGCTGCGACACCTGGTCCATCTGCGACACCGCGCGGTTCACCTGCTCGATCCCGTCGCGCTGCTCGTTCGACGCGGCCGCGATCTCGGTCATGATGCCCGTCACGCGGCCGATCGCCTGCTGGATGTCCTGCATCGTCGCGCCGGCCACGCCGACCAGCCGCGAACCCGTCGCGACACGCTCGACCGACTCGCCGATCAGCGTGCGGATCTCCTTCGCGGCCGACGCCGAGCGCTGCGCGAGCGTGCGCACCTCGCCCGCGACCACCGCGAAGCCGCGGCCCTGCTCGCCCGCGCGCGCGGCTTCGACCGCCGCATTCAGCGCGAGGATGTTGGTCTGGAACGCGATGCCCTCGATCGTGCCGATGATGTCGGCCACCTTCTGCGAACTCTGGTCGATCTCGTTCATCGTGCCGATCACTTCGCCGACGACCGTCGCGCCGCGCGTCGCGATCTCGCTCGCGTTGTCCGCGCAGGCCTGCGCCTCGACCGCGTGATCGGCGTTCTGCTTCACGGTCGCCGTCAGCTGTTCCATGCTCGCGGCCGTCTCCTGCAGCGCGGACGCCTGCTCCTCGGTGCGCTGCGACAGGTCGGTGTTGCCGGCCGCGATCTGGTGCGTCGCGGTCGAGATCGCTTCGGAGCCCTGGCTGACCTGGCGCACCGTGTCGGCGAGGCTGCGCTGCATGCCCGTCACGCCCTTGACCAGTTCGGCCATCTCGTCGCGCGACGACCAGCGCACTTCCGACGTCAGGTCGCCGTCCGACAGGCGGCGGAAATGCGACAGCAGCCGGTTCACCGGTTGCGTGATCGCGAAATGCAGGCCGACCGCGCAGCCGAGACACGCGGCGAGACCGAACGCAATGCCGGCGATCGCACCTGCGCGCATCCAGCCGTAATAGGTCTGCGCGGTGTCGTAGACATCCTTGCCGCGCGCGGCCTGGTACGCATCGAGCGCATCGGTCGCCTGCGTGAGCGCGACCGACAGCGGCGGCGCGACCGTCATCAGCAGCCGGTCGGCGTCGTCGCGACGTCCTGCTCGAATCGCGTCGATCAGCGGCTTCAGTGCCTGCCCGATCAGCGCCTGGCGCGCGGCGTCGAGCCGCGTCGCGAGCGGGCCTTCGTCGCCGTCGTGCGGCATCGTCGCGTAGGTGCGCCACGCGGCGTCGGCCTTCGCGAGGTAGTTCTCGGCCTTGTTGACGAGATCGGGCACTTCCGGCGCCTCCGGATGCAGCAGCGCGCGGTCGAGCGTGGTGCGCACGATCGTCAGGTTCAGGCTGGCGGCGGACAGCGCGGTCTTCGCGGCCAGCTGGCGCGTATAAGCCTCGTCGAGCGCACGGTTCGAGCGCTGCATGCCGGTCAGGCCGATCAGGCCCGACACGACGAGCAGCACGGCGACGAGACCGAGCGTGGAAAAAATCCGCGTACGGATCGAGAAACGGGAAAACAGGGCGTTCAGGTTCATGACGGGACGTGAGCGATAAAAAGTGCCGCGGCAATCGGTCGGCGGCACTCTGTATTACGGTTTGCCTGCAAGAAACTTGAGTCCGGCCCTCTTTCCGGCTGATCACGGTCAATTTCCGGGGTGGCAATCTCCTGTTACCGATGCAACAAATCGAGGCCGGGCAGAAATTGACCAGGCAATCAATTACCTCTATATTTCGCTCAATTCCCTGCCATGGCAGATATCTCGATGAGAACCGATACCCTCCTTGCCCCGCCGGCCGCCGATGCGGCCCGCCGCGACGCGCCGACCGGGCTGATCGTCGCCGCGCTGCTGCTCGTCATGCTGCTCTCCGCGCTCGACCAGACGATCGTGTCGACCGCGCTGCCGACCATCGTCGGCGAGCTCGGCGGCCTCGACCAGCTGTCGTGGGTCGTCACCGCGTACCTGCTGTCGTCGACGGTGGTGCTGCCGCTGTACGGCAAGCTCGGCGACCTGTACGGCCGCAAGATCGTGCTGCAGGCCGCGATCGTGCTGTTTCTCGCCGGCTCCGCGCTGTGCGGCGTCGCGCAGGACATGACCCAGTTGATCGTGTTGCGCGCGCTGCAGGGGCTCGGCGGCGGCGGGCTGATGGTCGTCACGATGGCCGCGATCGGCGACCTCGTCCCGCCCGACCGCCGGGCACGCTATCAGGGCATGTTCGGCGGCGTGTACGGCCTCGCGACGATCGTCGGGCCGCTGCTCGGCGGCTTCCTGGTCGAACACCTGTCGTGGCGCTGGATCTTCACGATCAACCTGCCGCTCGGCTTGCTCGCGCTCGCGGTGATCGGCATCGCGTTCCGGCCGCACGCCGCGCACGTGAAGCACCGGATCGACTACATGGGCGCCGCGTTCCTCGCGACGGCCCTCACCTGCGTGATCCTGTTCACGAGCGAAGGCGGGTCGCTGCTGCCGTGGTCGTCGCCGCAGCTGTGGATGACGCTCGTGCTCGGCGTGGTCGCGATCGGCGGCTTCATCTACGAGGAGCGCCTCGCGGCCGAGCCGATCATGCCGCTCGAACTGTTCCGCCAGCGCACCTTCGTGCTGATGAGCCTGATCGGCTTCGTCGTCGGCATCGCGCTGTTCGGTTCAGTCACCTTCATTCCGCTCTATCTGCAGGTCGTGAAGGGCTCGACGCCATCGCAGGCCGGGATGCAGCTGCTGCCCATGATGGGCGGGATGCTCGCGATGTCGGTCGCGAGCGGCCGGCTGATCGCGCGGCTCGGCACGTATCGGCCGTTTCCGATCGCGGGGACGCTGATCGGCGGTGTCGCGATGGCGCTGCTGTCGACGCTGTCGCTCGACACGCCGCTGCACACGATGTATGCGTACATGGCGCTGCTCGGGATCGGGCTCGGCATGGTGATGCCGGTGCTGACGCTCGCGGTGCAGAACACGGTCGAATTCCGGCACATGGGTGTCGCGACGTCGGGCGCGACGCTGTTCCGCTCGATCGGCGGCTCGCTCGGCGTCGCCGCGTTCGGCGCGCTGTTCTCGCACGGGCTGGAGTCGCGGATCGCGCAGGCGCTGCCGGCGGGCACGGAGCTGCCGCCCGCGCTCGGTCCGGCGGCCGTGCACCAGTTGCCGGAGGCGGTGCGCGATGCGTACCTGCATGCGTTCGCCGGGTCGCTGCATGTCGTGTATCTGTCGGCGGCGGGCATCATCGCGATCGCGTTCGTGCTCGCGTGGTTCGTCCAGAGTGCGCCGCTGCGCAAGCACAACTGATTTGCGGGCCGGCGGCGGCAAGGCGGCGCCGGCCCGCCGATCGAAGCCGCGCGGCGACCGTTCTCCCGATTTGCGATCGCCGTGCCGCCCGGCCCGCCGTCACGGCACCAGCACCACCCCGCCCGTCGTCTGCCGCGACTCCAGCAAACGATGCGCGTCGGCCGCCTGCTCCAGCGGCAGCCGCGCGCCGATCTCGACGTGCATCCCGCCCGCGAGCCGTTCGAGCGTCGCGCGCGCCGCTTCCCGATACCCCGCGACGTCACGCGCGATGAAACCCAGCACGCTCGGCCGCGCCAGCGCGATCGAGCGTGCCGGGCCCAGTTCGTCGAGATCGATCGTATGCCGCGCGCCGATCGCGGCAACCTGCCCGATGCTCGCGACCATCCCGAACGGCCGGACCGCGCCGAGCGTACGCGTCAGCACGTCGCCGCCGATCCCGTCGATCGCATAGTCGACGCCCGCGCCGCCGCCGAAAGCACGCGCCGCCGCGACGAAATCCGCCTCGCGATAATCGACCGCCGCTTCCGCCCCGTGCGCACGCACCAGCGCCGCCTTCGCGGCCGAGCCGACCGTGCCGATCACTCGTGCGCCGAGCGCGCGCGCCCACTGCGTCGCCAGCAACCCGACGCCGCCGGCAGCCGCATGCACGAGCACGGTATCGCCGGCGCCGACCGGCCGCACGCGATGCAGCAGCATGTAAACGGTGATTCCTTTCAGCAGCCCGGCCGCGACCGCGTCGTCGCTCACGCCGTCGGGCACCGGCACCACCCGCTCGGCGGGCAGCGTGCGCAGGCTCGCGTAGCTGCCGGTCGGCAACCCCGCGTACGCGACGCGCTGGCCCGGGACGAGCGCGGTCACGCCGGGCCCCACCGCGTCGACCACGCCGGCCGCCTCCACGCCGAGTGCGTCCGGCAGTGCCGGCAACGGATGCGCACCGGTCCTGAAATAGATGTCGACGAAATTCACGCCGACGGCGGTCTGGCGAATCCGCACCTCGCCGGCGCCGGGCGGCACGACGGGCGCATCGACGCGGCGCAGCACGCCGGCGTCGCCGTAGCGGTCGATCCCGATCCGGGTGGCGGTGGCAGTTTGGGTCATGACGTTCCTCGCAATCGAATGAAGTGACACGATCATCCCATCGTGCATAATCGATCGGAATTCCCGATACACGCCCATTTACTGTGCACAATTCGACCGACCCGACACCAGCGTCCACGCCGCCGATGAGCTGGGACGACCTCCGCTATTTCCTCGCGGTGATGCGCGGCGGCAGCCTGTCGGCCGCCGCGCGGGCGTTGCAGGTCCAGCATTCGACGGTCGCCCGGCGCATCGATGCGCTGGAGTCCGCGCTCGGCATCCGGCTGTTCGACCGGCTGCCGCGCGGCTGGCCGCCGACCGATGAAGGGCTGCATCTCGCCGAGCATGCGGCCCGTGTCGAAGCCGACGTGCATGCGTTCGCGCGCGCCGCGCAGGGGGCGGCGGCGCTCGACGGTGTCGTGCGCGTGTCGGCGTCGCCGGTGTTCGCGAGCCACTTCCTCGCGCCGCGGCTTGCCCGCGCGCAGCGCGCGTGGCCCGCGCTGCGGATCGATCTGATGGGCGAGATGCACGCGGCGAACCTGTACGCGCGCGAAGCCGACCTCGCGGTGCGCCTGTCGCGGCCGAGCGAGCCGGGGCTGGCCGCGCGCCGGCTCGGCACGATGCGCTTCGCGCTGTGCGCGTCGCCCGACTGGGCCGCCGCGCCGCCCGACACCTGGGCGTTCCTCGGCTACGACGACGCGCTCGCGCAGATGCCGCAGCAGCAATGGCTCGAACGCTTCGCGGCCGGGCGTCGCTTCGCGTTCATCGCCAACGACCTGGCCGCGCTGCATCGCGCGTGCGTGGCCGGCGCGGGGATCGCGTTGCTGCCGCGCTTTCTCGTCGACGCGCCGGCGGCGAACGCGGGCCCGGGCACGCCGGCCGCGGCCGATCCGTCGTTGCCGGCCCCCACCGCACTCGTCGAGCTGACGTCGGTGCCGCGTTGCGACGTCGAGCGCGAGATCTGGCTCGTCGTCCACCCGGACGTGCGCCGCTCGCCGCGCGTGCAACGCGTCGCGGATGCGATCGCCGACGCGGTTCGCGACGCGGACGGCCATTTGTAGGTTTGACCTCCGCTGCACGCGCGCAACGCGGCCAATGCCTTTACCGCGCCGCCCGACGGCCGGCATAGTAGCGGTTTCGTCCGCCCGCTCCGCCACCATGCCCGCCGCTCCCGCCTGCGTCGTCCGCGACGCGACCGATGCCGATCTCGCCGCCATTCACGCGATCTACGCACACCACGTGCGCCATAGCGTCGCGTCGTTCGAGGAGACGCCGCCCGACGTCGGCGAACTGCGCGCGCGCCGCGACGCGGTGCTGCGTCACGGGCTGCCCTATCTCGTCGCGGAATGCGACGGCCGCCTCGCCGGCTACGCGTACGCGACGCCGTATCGCACGCGCAGCGCATACCGCCACACGATCGAGGATTCGATCTACATCGACGACGCGCAGCGCGGCCGCGGCATCGGCCGCGCGCTGCTCGCGGCGCTGATCGCGCGTTGCGAGGCTGGCCCGTGGCGGCAGATGATCGCGGTGATCGCCGACGGCGGCACCGGCGGCTCGACGTCGCTGCACCGCGCCTTCGGTTTCGAGCCGGCGGGCGTGCTGAAGGCGGTCGGTTTCAAGCACGGCCGCTGGATCGATACCGTGCTGATGCAGCGCGCGCTCGGCGACGGCGCACGCACGCGCCCCGCCTCGCCCGAGCCTGTCGCGTCGCGCTAGAATGGCCGCATGTCAAAACAGACTCCAACCATGCCAGACGAGGCCGCAGCGGATTCCCGCAACGAATACACGGTCGACGAGCTCGCGCGCGTGTCCGACACGACCGTGCGCAACGTCCGTGCGTACCAGGATCGCGGATTGCTCGCGCCGCCCGAGAAGCGCGGGCGCGTCGGCATCTACGACGACACGCACGTCGCACGCCTCAAGCTGATCAACCACCTGCTCGCACGCGGCTACACGCTGTCGAACATCCAGGACCTGATCATGGCGATCGACGAAGGTCACGACCTGCGCTCGATCCTCGGCCTGGAAAACGCGATCGGCGGCCGCTGGTCGCACGAACTCCCGAAAACCTATTCGCTCGCCGCGCTCGCGCAGATGTTCGGCCCGCAGACGGCATCGCAACTGTCGCGCGTGACCGAACTCGGGCTGCTCGAACGGCGCGGCCTGTCGTTCGTCGCGAAAAGCCCCGCGCTGCTCGAGGCGGCCGCCGCGATGACCAAGGAAGGCATCCCGCCGCGCGAACTGCTCGACGTGATCAGCCTCGCGCGGCCGCACTTCGACGCGATCGCGCGGCTGCTCGTCGATCTCGTCGTGAAGCGGCTCGACCGCTATGACGAAGGCACGCTGCCGCCGGTCACCGACGTGCCCGCGCTCGTCGATGCGATCTGGCGCCTGCGTCCGCTCGCGGCCGTGTTCGTCGAAGGCGAGACGAACCGCGCGCTCGAGAACGCGGCCAGTGCGTATCTGGGCGGCCGTGTCGCGACGATCCTCGACAAGAAACTCAGCGACGAAGCAGCGCGGCAGGCCGGCACGTCCGGCGCGTCCGATACCTCCGACACGCAAGGCGACGGCGACAAAGCATAGGACCGCCGCCGTCATATTCATATCGGCAATGCTTCGTTTGCGGGTCCGATCGCCCGTGCGACGATTCTTCCAACCGAGCGGCACGCGCCGCTCTCCGAAGACGTTTCGCATGGAGTCCGTTCGATGATTCGTTTCACCCGCTGGATCACCCGCACCGCCGCGACGGCGCTCGTCGCCGTCGCCGCCACATCGGCGTTCGCGCAAGGCAGCGCCGACAAGGTCGTGCGCATCGGCTACCAGAAGGCCGGCCTGCTGTCGGTCGTCAAGACGCAGGGCGCGCTCGAGACGCGCCTCAAGCCGCTCGGCTACAACGTCCAGTGGTTCGAATTCCCGGCCGGCCCGCAACTGCTCGAGGCGCTGAACGCGAACAGCATCGACTTCGGCTACACGGGCGCGCCGCCGCCGGTGTTCGCGCAGGCGGCCGGTGTGCGCTTCGTGTACGTCGCCGCGGAACCGCCGTCGCCGCACAACGAAGCCGTATTCGTGAAGGCCGATTCGCCGATCCGCTCGCTCGCGGACCTGCGCGGCAAGAAGGTCGCACTGCAGAAGGGTTCGAGCGCGAACTACCTGTTGCTCGAAGCGCTGAAGAAGGCAAACGTGCGCTACGACGAGATCCGCCCCGTGTACCTGCCGCCCGCCGACGCGCGCGCCGCGTTCGAGAGCGGCAACGTCGATGCATGGGCCGTCTGGGATCCGTACTACGCGGCCGCCCAGAATTCGCTGAAGATCCGCACGCTGTCCGACTACACGGGCCTCACGCCGGCGAACAACTTCTACGAGGCAACGCGCGGGTTCACGGAGCAACATGCCGACGTGGTCGGCGCGATCCTGAAGCAATTGCGCGAGACCGGCCTGTGGGTCAACGGGCATCCGGCCGAGACCGCCGCGCTGATCGCGCCGAAGGTCGGCCTGCCGCTGCCGCTCGTGGAAACCTGGATCAAGCGCGTACCGTTCGGGGCGGTGCCGGTCGATGACAAGATCGTCGCCGTCCAGCAAGGAGTGGCCGATGCGTTCTACGCAGCGAAGCTGATTCCGCGGAAGCCGAGCGTGGCGGATAACGCGTGGATCGACAAGCGCGTGGCAAGCGCGCTCGCGGCGAAGTAACACGCGGACGCAGCGTCCAGCAGTCGAAACAGGCCGACGGGCCCCCTGCGCGCCGGCCTTTCACGTCCCGCGGCCGTGCGCGCCGACCTGCGCCGGCACACCACCACCTTCTTCTGCCGTCACCAACACGACAAGCCGCACGTCACATGCGCGGCCGGGATCGCGTCCTAGAAGGATTCGCCGGTTTTCCTCCTCCCGTTCTTCCGGATAATGGCCGGCAGCCGCACCCACGACGGCGCGCCACCCACCACCGACAAAAACAACCCGGAGACCCCCGCCTTGATCGCCACGCTTCCCGCCACCTACCGCCGGCTCTGGCCGCTCGCCGTCGCCGCCGCGCTGCTGTACGGCCTGTCGCTCGCCGCCGCGCCCTATCCCGGCCAGGCCGCCGCGAAAGCCGCGATGGGCATCCTGCTGCTCGCGGCCGGCAGCACCTGCGTGGCACCGCGCGAACGCGCGTGGCTGTGCGCGGCGCTCGCCACCGCCGTGCTCGGCGACGTGCTGCTCGCGCTGCCCGACTGGCCGCTGTCGTTCGTTCTCGGACTCGGCGCGTTCCTGCTCACGCACCTGTGCTACTGCGCGATCTTCGTGCGCTGGCGCGTGCGGCCGCACGGCTGGCGCATCGTCGCGCTGATCGGGCTGTGGATCGCCGCGCCCTCGTTCTACGCGGCGTTCCTTCCGCACCTGGGCGAACTGCTCGTACCGGTCGCCGTCTACATGCTCGTGCTGTGCGCGATGGCGAGCTTCGCGCTCGCGGCGCGCACGCGCGGCCCGCTGGTCGCCGTCGGCAGCCTGATCTTCGTCGGCTCCGACACGCTGATCGGCGTCGGACGCTTCCTCGGCGGCTTTCCCGGCATCGACTACCTGATCTGGGGCCTCTACGCGCTCGCGCAGGTCACGATCGTCGCCGGGGTTTTCCATGAGACGGCCGCCCGCTCGATCCGTCCCCGATAGTGTTTCAAACAGGCCGCCGTGCACCGGCGGCCTGGTCTCCCGCCTCTCCCGCCCTGCCGACGGCCGTTTCCGCGCATTCCGCAATGCGGAAACCACACCGTTCCAAACCCCGCTCAGCCTTTTCCCGCGCGGCTTCCGGCCCTTAGAGCGCTGCTTCTAGCCTCTTGCGGTTTCCAGGCTCACCCTCTATCGTTACATCAAACAATGTAACATTCGAAAATGAGCCAAATCGGAGACACCCGGATGAATGCTCGCACGTTGCCTTTCGGCCCGCCCGGCCACGACGGCCTGGATGAAACCACCGACATCGCCATCATCGGCACCGGCTTCGCCGGTCTCGGGATGGCCATTCGCCTGCGGCAGACAGGCGTGACCGACTTCGTCGTCCTCGAGAAGGCCGCGTCGGTCGGCGGCACGTGGCGCGACAATCATTACCCCGGGTGTGCATGCGACGTGCAATCGCACGTCTACTCGTTCTCGTTCGCGCCGAACCCGCGCTGGACGCGCATGTTCGCGCCGCAGCCGGAGATTCGCGCGTACCTGGAAGACTGCGTGCAGCGCTTCGGCGTCGGCCCGCACCTGCGCTTGAACCACGAACTGCAGCGCGCCGAATACGACGAAGCCGCGCAGCGCTGGCGCCTCACGTTCGCGAACGGCAAGCGGCTGTCGGCGCGCGTGCTGGTGTCGGGGATGGGCGGGCTGTCGCGCGCCGCGCTGCCGGCGATTCCCGGCGTCGAGAACTTCAAGGGCCGCGCGTTCCACTCGCAGCAGTGGGATCACGACTACGCGCTCGACGGCAAGCGCGTCGCGGTGATCGGCACCGGCGCGAGCGCGATCCAGTTCGTGCCGCGGATCGCGCCGCGCGTGAAGGAACTCGCGCTGTTCCAGCGCACGCCGCCGTGGATCATGCCGAAGCCCGACCGCAACCTGACCGGCGTCGAGAAATGGCTGTTCCGCACGCTGCCGTTCACGCAGAAGGCCGTGCGCAGCAGCATCTACTGGATGCTCGAATCGCGCGTGCTCGGCTTCGCGATCCATCCGTCGCTGATGAAGAACGTGCAGAAGCTCGCGCTGCGCCACATCCGCAAGCAGATTCCGGATCCGGAACTGCGCAAGACCGTCACGCCGGACTACACGCTCGGCTGCAAGCGCGTGCTGATCTCGAACGACTACTACCCGGCGCTGTCGCGCAAGAACGTCGACGTGATCACGACCGGCATCGACCACATCGAGGCCGACGCGGTGGTGACGACCGACGGCAAGCGTCATGAAGTCGACTGCCTGATCTACGGCACGGGCTTCCAGGTCGCCGATCCGTTTCCGCGCGGCGCGATCATCGGCCGCGGCGGCCTCGACATCGTCGACGCGTGGCGCGACGGCGCGCACGCGTATCTCGGCACGACGCTGCCGGGCTACCCGAACTTCTTCATGATCGTCGGTCCGAACACGGGCCTCGGCCACAACTCGATGGTGTTCATGATCGAGTCGCAAATCGAATACATCCTCGGCGCGCTGCAAGCCATGCATCGCGAACGCGCGGATGCGATCGAGGTGCGCCCGCTCGTCGAGGCGCAGTTCAACAGCGACCTGCAGGGCAAGCTCAAAAAGGCGATCTGGTCGACGGGCGGCTGCAAGAGCTGGTACCTCGATCCGCGCACCGGCAAGAACACGACGCTGTGGCCGGGCTTCACCTGGCGCTTCCGCCAGGCCACCGCGCACTTCTCGATCGCGGATTACCACGCGTATCGCGCGCCGCACCACGACATGAGCGCGCGGCCCGTCGCCGCGCCCGCCGCTTCCGCTTCCACTTCCGCCGAAGCGGCCTGAGCCCGACAAGGAGCCAACGACATGAGAGATTTCGCCAACAAGGTCGCCGCGATCACGGGCGCAGGCTCGGGCATGGGCCGCTCGCTCGCGGTCCAGCTCGCGCAGGCCGGCTGCCACGTATCGCTCGCCGACAAGAACGGCGTCGGCCTCGCCGAAACCGAGCGGATCGTCCGCGCGATCGCGCCGAACGTGCGCGTGTCGACGCGCGTGCTCGACGTCGGCGACCGCGACGCGATGTTCGCGTGGGCCGACGACACCGCGCAGGAACACGGCAAGGTCAACCTGATCTTCAACAACGCGGGAGTCGCGCTGTCGAGCACGATCGAAGGGATGGAATACAGCGATCTCGAGTGGATCGTGAACATCAACTTCTGGGGCGTCGTGCACGGCACGAAGGCGTTCCTGCCGCACCTGAAGGCCGCGCGCGACGGTCACGTGATCAACACGTCGAGCATCTTCGGAATCTTCGCGCAGCCGGGGATGAGCGGCTACAACGCGACCAAGTTCGCGGTGCGCGGCTTCACCGAAGCGCTGCGTCAGGAACTCGACATGATGAAGTGCGGCGTGTCGGCCACCTGCGTGCATCCGGGCGGCATCCGCACCAACATCGCGCAGTCGAGCCGCGTCGCGAAGAACATGGTCGGCTTCATCGTCGAGAGCGAGCAGCAAGGCAAGGACAGCTTCGAGAAATTCTTCATCACGACCGCCGACGACGCCGCGCGCACGATCCTCGCCGGCGTGCGCAGGAACAAGCGCCGCGTGCTGATCGGCCGCGACGCGAAGGCCGCGGACTGGATGGCGCGCATCCTGCCGGCCGCATACCAGGCGCTCGTCGTGCTCGCGACCCGCCGCGAAGCCGCGAAGGCCCGCCGCGCGGCCGCCCGCCACGGCACGCCGGCCGCCGCGCCGCTTCACGCCACCTACAACAACGCAGGCAATCAGGGAGGAGAACAATCATGACGAACCCGAACATGATGCCGGTGCGGCGCGACATCCGTTTCGCGCTGCCGCCCGAACACGCGAAGGACTGGCACGTCCAGGGCGTGCCGGTCACGCACTTCATGAACGCGCTGTCGCTGCTGTTCCCGGCCGGCGAGCGCTTCTTCATGGATTCGGTGCGCAACTACCGCGACCGCATCGAGGATCCGGAACTGAAGAAGCAGGTGCTCGGCTTCATCGGCCAGGAAGCAATGCACACGCGCGAGCACATCGAGTACAACGACCTGCTGCAGTCGTCCGGCCTGCCCGCGCACAAGCTCGACAAGCGGCTGTGGACGATCCTCGGCTTCTTCAAGAAGACGCTGCCGCATTCGATGCAGCTCGCGATCACGATCGCGCTCGAGCACTACACGGCGATCCTCGCGAACCAGCTGCTGTCGGGCCACGAGCACCGGATCGACGGGTCGGTCGAAGGCTATCAGCAGATGTGGATGTGGCACGCGATGGAGGAAACCGAGCACAAGGCGGTGTCGTACGACGTATGGAACGCCGTGATGAAGCCGGGCCTCGGCAGCTACCTGCTGCGCACGGGCACGATGCTGACGACGACGGCATTGTTCTGGACGATCGTGTTCGACTTCCACGTTCGCCTGATGCGCGCGCACCGTCGCGAGCACGGCAGGTTCGGCGGCATGTGGCGCCTCGTGAAGTATCTGTACAGCCCGAAGCACGGCGTGTTCCCGAGCATCGCGCGCGAATGGCTCGACTACTTCCGTCCGGGCTTCCATCCGTGGGACCACGACAACCATCAGTACCTGCAGGGGCTCGACACGCTGCTCGCGAACATCGACGCGACCAACGCACGCTACGCGGCGCACGCCGCCCCGCGCCGCGTGCCGCTGCATCCGGTGCCCCAGGCATGACGTCATGGCGCGCGCACACGAAATGCTGACCGTCCGCTCCGGCGCCGTGAAACTCGCCGTCCATGTCAGCGGCCCGCGGCGCGCGCCGCCGCTGATCCTCGTGCACGGGTATCCCGATTCGGCGGCCGTGTGGGCGCCGGTCCGCGCGCGGCTCGCGAAGCGCTATCGCGTGATCGCGTACGACGTGCGCGGCGCCGGCGCGTCCGATGCGCCGCGCCGCCGCGCGGACTACACGCTTGCGCGGCTCGCGGAGGACCTGAAGGCCGTCGCCGACGCAACCTGCGGCGACCGGCCGTTCCATCTGGTCGGTCACGACTGGGGGTCGATCCAGTGCTGGGAGGCCGTGACCGATCCCGCGTTCCGCGGCCGGATCGCGTCGTACACGTCGATCTCCGGCCCGTGCCTCGATCACGTGTTCCGCGCGAAGATGCGGCTCAAGCAGAGCCTGAAGTCGTGGTACATCGCGTTCTTCCATCTGCCGGTCGTGCCGTCGCTGGTCTGGCGTCTCGGCGGCGCCGCACTGTGGCCGCGCTGGCTGCAGTTGACCGAACGCGTGCGGCCCGAGCGCGATCCGGCGCAGCTGAAGAACGCGCTGAACGGGTTGCAGCTTTACCGCGCGAATTTCCTCGCGCGGGCGAGAAAGCCACGCGAGCGGTATGCACAGGCACCGGTGCAGATCCTCGTGCCGGTGCGCGACCGCTATGTGACACCGGAGATGTCGGTCGATCTCGATCGCTGGCTCGGCGAGCACGTGCGCGAGGAAATCGACGGCGCGCACTGGGTCGTGGTCCGCAATCCCGATCTGATCGCGGCGCGGATCGACCGGTTCGCGTCGGCGCATGAACGACCGGCGGTCGTGGCAACATCGGCGGCAACACCGGCCGCAACACCCGCGGCAGCGCGAGCGGCGGTTCAGCGCAACGTCGGCAGACGCTTGAACAACGTTTCGTAGTCGATCACGAGCCCGTCGGCGTCGACGTCCATCTCCGCCGTGAAATTCCGGAAGATGCCCTCGTAGCGGTAGCGCCGGCCGGGCTCGATGCACGCGTAGGCCTGCTTGACCGGCGTCACGGTCAGGTCCGGCGTCGCGATGTACGCGACGTCGATCGGCCGCCGCTCGCCGCGCGCGAGACCGAGGCGGCCGATCGGCAGCGCATTCGTGAACGGCGTCGCCGCGATGTCGATGTCGACGCAGCCATCCAGTTCCGGCAGTGCACGGCCTGAACCATCGCGCCAGTGCCCGGCCCCGTCGCCGTGCAGCTCGAGCGTGCCGCCGCCCATCACCCTCAGCACCGCATACCTGACCCGCCATTGCGGATCGCACTCGACCCGGTACGCGAGCCCGTACGCGCGGCCGTACCGCTGGCCGACCACGGCGCTTTCGACGACGATGCCGGCGTCATCCCGATCGAACGTCAGGTGTTCGATTCCGTCGCCCTCGAGCGACGCCCAGCGCAGTTCACGCACGTCTGCCGCCGACGATCGAATCGACACGCAGCGGTTGCGCCAGCGGAATGCCGTGGCGAGCTGCCAGAGTCTTGAAGACGACTTGCATGGATAGTCCCCTTATCGAGACGCCAGAAACACGAATCATTCCGCGATCCTGCACGAAAACGCCAACACGCTGGCCTGCACATGAAAACAAGCGCGACGGCCCGAATTTGCTGCCCAATCGCCACAATCGCACGAAAACGCTAGCACACGCACCGGATGCACGCCGGCCGCCCCTCCGCGCCCCAATGCAGGGCATCCCCCCCAAATCCTGACTATCCAGAATTCCCTATTCCGGTGCATGGGATTGTGTCCTATGCTCGCGGCTCGTCCTGTTTCCCCGCCGCCATGCCTACCGCCCGCCCCGCTTCGCCGTCGATCGACCTGCGCATCTTGCTGCGCGGCATCGGACAGATCGTGCTGCAGGCGAACGCGTTCACCGGCGCGATGCTGATCGCCGCACTCGCGCTGACCGACCTGCGGCTCGCGTGCGCGGCGCTGGTCGGCGCGGCCGCCGCCAACCTGACCGCGGTGCTGACCGGCGCGCTACGCCACGACGTCGAACAGGGCCTGCACGGCTTCAACGGCGCGCTCGCCGCACTGGTGGCCGTCCTGTTTGCGCCCGCCCCGCCGGCGGCGCTCGTGCTGGTGCCGCTCGCCGCAATCGGCGCCGCGCTCGTGCAGCGGGCGATGCGCACCCCGCTCGCGAAATGGCGCCAGTGCCCGTATTCGAGCCCGTGCCTGGCAGCCACCGCGCTGTGGCTGCCGTTTGTCGCGGCGCAGCATGCGAGCGGTGCCGCGACAAGCGCGGCGCTGACGCTTTCGTCGGTCCCCGCCGCGCTGCTTTCGGGCGTCGCCCAAACCACCTTCGCGCAAGGCGCATGGGCCGGCACGCTGATCGTCGCCGGCATCGCGACCGCATCCCGCCGCGCGGCCGCGTTCGCGCTCGGCGGTGCGATCGTGTCGACCGTGCTGCTGGTCGCGCTCGGCACAGGCGGCGCGGCATTCACCGACGGCCTGCTCGGTTTCAACGGCGCACTCGCCGCGCTCGCGCTGATGTCGCGCGGCACCCGCGCGGCGCTTGCCGCGGCCGCGCTGGCCGCGCTGATCCAGTGGCTCGCGATGCAGGCGGGCATCCCCGCGCTCACGGCCCCGTTCGCGCTCGCGTCGTGGATCACGGTGGCCGTCGCGCGCCGCCTTACCCTCGGAGAACCCGATGTCGTCATTCGCACACCGTCCTGACACCGTGAAACCCGGTGGCCCGATCTCGGACGCCGAGCACCGGTTGCGCGTCGATCTCGCCGCCGCCTATCGCCTCGTCGCGCTGAACGGCTGGGATGACCTGATCTACACGCATCTGTCCGCGACGGTGCCGGGCGAACCCGGCCATTTCCTGATCAACCCGTTCGGCCTCACGTTCGACGAGGTTCGCGCATCGAATCTCGTGAAGATCGACCTGGCCGGCAACCGGATCGGCGCAAGCGAACACGCTGTCAATGTGACCGGTTTCGCGCTGCATGCGGCCGTGCACGCCGCGCGGCCGGACGCCGTCTGCGTGATGCACCTGCACAATACGGCCGGCATCGCCGTGTCGATCCAGCGCGACGGGCTGCTGCCCGCATCGCAGCATGCGTTGCGGTTTCACGGCGACCTCGCGTATCACGACTACGAGGCGCTCGCGTTCTCGCCGGCCGAAGGCGCGCGGCTGACCGCCAGCCTCGGCGCGAAATCCGCGATGCTGCTGCGCAACCACGGCACGCTGACGGTCGGCAGGACCGTCGCCGAGGCGTATGTGCTGATGGATACGCTGATCAAGGCCTGCGACATCCAGGTGCGCGCGCAGGCAGGCGGCGGGCCGCTCGTGCTGCCGGCGCCGGCCGTCGCCGAGCGCACCGCCGGGCAGTTGCGCGACGGCGGTGCGATCGAGGGCGAACTGGAATGGCCGGCGCTGCTGCGCCGCCTCGACCGGATCGATCCGTCGTATCGCGACTGACGCACTTTCCCAACCCCAACCATCGGAGCATCCAGTCATGCCGACTTTCAATATCCAGTTGTTCGAAGGCCGCACGGTCGAGCAGAAGCGCGCATTCGTCGAAGCGATCACGCGCGTCACGTGCGAGACGCTCGGCTGCGACCCGGGCTCGGTCGACATCATCCTCGCCGACGTGAAGAAGGAGAACTGGGCGACGGGCGGCAAGCTGTGGAGCGACGAGCGTTGATACCGGCCCGTACGGCGCCGGCGGAACCTCCCGGGCGACAGGCGTTCGAATTGCGGTGACCTCCGGACGCACGCGCCGCACGATGCGGCGCGTCAAGGAGACCTCAAGGAGACCGCATGATCGATGACAAGCGTATCGCCGCCGCGCTGAACGACATGATCCTGTCGATGGGTGCGCAACTGGATCAATCGCTTCGGCAGGTCGACGAGACCTGCCCGCGACACGAATTCGTCGCCTACCGCGAATTCGTGTCGCAACTGCTGACCACGATGCTGCTCGACTTCATGAACCCGCTCTACGCGCGGCACCCCGACCTGAAGCCGCCGGACCTGGCTTGACCCGCCCGTGCGACGCCGGATACCGGCGTTGCACGCAGCCTTCCTTCCCTGCTCCGCGTTGTGCGCCCGCACATCGCGCCGTCACGCAATCGGCGCATCAATCGGCGCATAATGCCGAACACACGCAGCAGCCAATGGCCACCCGACCAGGAGACCGCCATGGAAGCGAAGAACGAAGAAGTCGTCGCACACCTGCTCTCCGATGTCGTCGAATTCGCGCGCGGGCGCCTGCCCGAAGCCACGTTCCGGATCGTCGAACCGTTCCTGCATCATTACTACGATTTCGCCGACGCCGATGATCTGCAGAATCGCGGCATCGCCGACCTCTACGGCGCCGCGATGGCGCACTGGCAGACCGCCCAGAAATTCGTGCCCGGCAGCGAGCGGCTGCGCGTGTACAACCCGATCCTCGAACAGCACGGCTGGCATTCCGATCACACGGTGATCGAGATCGTCAACGACGACATGCCGTTCCTCGTCGACTCGGTGACGATGGCCGTGAACCGCCTCGGGCTCGCGCTGCACTCCGCGCTGCACCCGGTGTTCCGCATCTGGCGCGGCGGCAACGGCGCGATCGAGCGCGTCGACGCCGGCGGCGCGACGGCCGGCGACGGCCAGTCGCAGCTCGCGTCGTTCATCCACTTCGAAGTCGACCGCTGCGGCGACGCCGCGCTGCTCCACACGCTGCGCGACGACATCGCGCGCGTGCTCGGCGACGTGCGCGCCTCGGTCGAGGACTGGCCGAAGATCGTCGACATCGCTCGCGCGACGATCAAGGACCTGAAAGCCCGCGAATCGACCGCGGAAGACCTCGAGGCGCGCGCCTTCCTCGAATGGATGGCCGCCGACCACTTCACGTTCCTCGGCCAGCGCGACTACTCGCTGGTATCGGACAGCTCGGGCTTCGGCCTGCGCGGCGTCGAAGGCTCGGGCTTCGGCCTGCTGCGCGAATCGTTGCGCCCGCCCGGCGCGCCGGACCTGACGCCGCTGCCGCCGGCCGCCGCCGAGATCATCACCGGCCCCTGGCCGATCTTCCTGACGAAAGCGAACTCGCGCGCGACCGTGCACCGGCCCGGCTATCTCGACTACGTCGGCGTGAAACTGGTCGGCGCCGACGGCAAGGTGACCGGCGAGCGCCGCTTCCTCGGGCTCTACACGTCGACCGCGTACATGGTGTCGAGCGCCGAGATCCCGATCGTGCGCCGCAAGTGCGCGAACATCGTGCGGCGCGCGGGCTTCCTGCCGAAGGGGCATCTCGGCAAGTCGCTGGTGACAGTGCTCGAAACCTATCCGCGCGACGAACTGTTCCAGGCCGACGAAGACCAGCTCTACGACATCGCGCTCGGCATCCTGCGCCTGCAGGAACACCAGCGCACACGCCTGTTCGTGCGGCGCGACCGCTTCGACCGCTTCGTGTCGTGCCTCGCGTTCGTGCCGCGCGACAAGTACAACACCGACCTGCGCCGCCGCATCGCGAAGCTGCTCGTCGACGCGTACAACGGCGTGAACGTCGAGTTCACGCCGCTGCTGTCGGAATCGGCGATCGCGCGGATTCATTTCGTCGTCCATGCGGAACCGGGCACGATGCCGGACGTCGACACGCGCGAACTCGAAACGCGGCTCGTGCAGGTCACGCGCCGCTGGCAGGACGATCTCGCGGATGCGCTGCTCGATGCGTTCGGCGAAGAGCAAGGCAACCGCCTGCTGCAGCGCTATGCGGACTCGTTCCCGGCCGGCTATCGCGACGACTATCCGGCGCGCACGGCCGTGCGCGACATCGAACTGATCGAGCGCGTGAAGGAGTCGGGCCAGCTCGCGATGAACCTGTACCGCCCGATCGAGGCCGAGGCGCGCGCGTTCCGCTTCAAGGTGTATCGCGCGGGCGACCCGATCGCGCTGTCGCGCAGCCTGCCGATGCTGGAACATCTCGGCGTGCGCGTCGACGAGGAACGGCCGTACCGGATCCAGACGCAGGATGGCGCGCATGCGTGGGTGCACGACTTCGGCCTTGAACTTGCCGACGATACCGAATTCGACATCGAGCGCGTGAAGGGCCTGTTCGAGGACGCGTTCGACCGGATCTGGTGCGGCCGGATCGAGAACGACGACTTCAACCGCCTCGTGCTGCGCGCGCACCTGAGCGCGCGCGAGGTCACGATCCTGCGCGCGTATGCGAAATACCTGCGGCAGGTCGGCTCGACGTTCAGCGACGCCTATATCGAACGCGCGCTGACGGGCAACCCGGCGATCGCGCGGCAACTCGTCGAGCTGTTCCTGGTGCGCTTCGACCCGGCCACGGGCGGCACGCGCGACGTGCAGGCCGAACGCCTGCTGAAGGCGATCGAGACGGCCCTCGACCAGGTGCCGAATCTCGACGAGGACCGGATCCTGCGCCAGTTCCTCGGCGTGATCAACGCGACCGAGCGCACCAACTATTTCCTGCACGACGCGGCCGGCGAAGCGAAGCCGTACCTGTCGTTCAAGTTCAATCCGGCGAAGGTGCCGGGCCTGCCCGAGCCGAAGCCGATGTTCGAGATCTGGGTGTACTCGCCGCGCGTCGAGGGCGTGCACCTGCGCGGCGGGCGCGTCGCGCGCGGCGGGCTGCGCTGGTCCGACCGCCGCGAGGATTTCCGCACCGAGGTGCTCGGGCTGATGAAGGCGCAGATGGTGAAGAACGTCGTGATCGTGCCGGTCGGCTCGAAAGGCGGCTTCGTCGTGAAGAATCCGCCGCCGCCGAGCGATCGCGAAGCGTGGATGCGCGAAGGCATCGCGTGCTACCAGACCTTCCTGCGCGGCCTGCTCGACCTGACCGACAATCTCGCCGGCAACGCGATCGTGCCGCCGGCCGACGTGGTGCGCCACGACCCCGACGATCCGTATCTCGTCGTCGCGGCCGACAAGGGCACCGCCACCTTCTCCGACTATGCGAATGCGATCTCGCACGAATACGGCTTCTGGCTCGACGACGCGTTCGCGTCCGGCGGCTCGGTCGGCTACGACCACAAGAAGATGGCGATCACCGCGCGCGGCGCGTGGGAATCGGTGAAGCGGCACTTCCGCGAGATGGGCGTCGATACGCAGGCGACCGACTTCAGCGTGGTCGGCGTCGGCGACATGTCGGGCGACGTGTTCGGCAACGGGATGCTGCTGTCGCCGCATATCCGGCTCGTCGCGGCATTCGATCACCGCCACGTGTTCCTCGACCCGAACCCCGACCCGGCGACGAGCTTCGCGGAGCGCCAGCGGATGTTCGCGCTCGAACGCTCGAGCTGGGCCGACTATGACACCGCCGTGATCTCGGCGGGCGGCGGCGTCTACCCGCGCACCGCGAAGACGATCCCGCTGTCGCCGGCCGTGCAGGCCCTGCTCGGCATCGACGCGCACGCGCTGCCGCCGACCGAGCTGATCCGCGCGATCCTGCAGGCGCCGGTCGACCTGCTGTACAACGGCGGCATCGGCACCTACGTGAAGGCCGCGCACGAAACCCACCAGCAGGTCGGCGATCGCGCGAACGACGCGGTGCGCGTGAACGGCGCGGACCTGCGCTGCAAGGTCGTCGGCGAAGGCGGCAACCTCGGCTGCACGCAGTTCGGCCGCATCGAGTTCGCGCAGCGTGGCGGGCGCATCAACACCGACGCGATCGACAACTCGGCCGGCGTCGATTGTTCGGATCACGAAGTCAACATCAAGATCCTGCTCGGGCTCGTCGTCACCGATGGCGAGATGACCGAGAAGCAGCGCAACGCACTGCTCGCGGAAATGACCGACGAAGTCGGGCTGCTCGTGCTGCGCGACAACTACTACCAGACGCAGGCGCTGTCGATCGCGGGCCGCTACAGCGTCGAGCTGCTCGACGCCGAGGCGCGCCTGATGCGCTGGCTCGAACGCGCGGGCCGCCTGAACCGCGTGATCGAGTTCCTGCCGACCGACGACGAGATCGCCGAACGGCAAGCCGCGAAACAGGGCCTCACGTCGCCCGAGCGCGCGGTGCTGCTCGCCTACAGCAAGATGTGGCTGTACGACGCGCTGCTCGAATCCGACGTGCCCGAGGATCCGCTCGTCGCCGCGATGCTCGTCGACTATTTCCCGACGCCGCTGCAACAGCGCTTCAGCGAACCGATGCATCGCCACCCGCTGCGCCGCGAGATTCTCGCGACCCACCTGACCAACGCGCTCGTCAACCGGGTCGGCTGCGCGTTCGTGCACCGGCTGATGGAAGAAACCGACGCGAAGCCGGGCGACATCGTGCGCGCCTGCATCATGGCGCGCGACGTGTTCGATCTCGATGCGGTGTGGCGCGACATCGACGCGCTCGACAACCGCGTCGCCGACGACGTGCAGGCGCGCATGTTCGTCGACGTCGCGCGGCTGCTGGAGCGCGCGGCGCTGTGGTTCCTGCGGCAGCTGCAGTCCGGCACGGTGGCCGACGGCGGCGTCGCCGGATTGATCGCGCGCTGCCGCGACGCGGTGCAGCGCATCGCGCCGCAATTGCCGTCGCTGCTGCCGGCCGACGATCTGGAGGCGCTGTCCGAGCGGCAACGCGTGCTGGTCGAAGCCGGTGTCGACAGCGCGCTCGCGGTGCGCGTCGCGAGCGGCGACATCTCGGCCGCGCTGCTCGACATCGCCGAAGTGGCCGCGACCTGCGACCGCAGCCTCGAACTGGTCGCGGGCGTCTACTTCTCGCTCGGCACGCTGCTGAACTACGGGTGGATCGGCGAACGCGCGGCCTCGCTGCCGACCCCGACGCACTGGGACATGCTGGCGCGCGCGGCCGCACTCGCGGAAGTCGCGCGGCTCAAGCGCACGCTCGCCACCAGCGCGCTCGCGGAATCGGCCGACTCGACGGCGCCCGAGACGATCGTCCACGCGTGGCGCGAACGCCGCGAGGCCGCGCTGCAGCGCTACGAGCACCTGCTCGCCGACCTGCGCGCGTCGGGCGGTGCGAGCCTCGCGGTGCTGCTCGTGGTCGTGCGCGAGATGGCCGTGCTCGAACGCGCGTGACGGAAGGTCGCGACGTTACACCGTCGCGACCAGCAGCTCCTCCGCGTTGTCCGGCGGACGCAGGCCGTCGCTGCGACCGGCGAAGTAGCGGCGCGCGAGATCCGCGGCCGACACATGCTCGGCCCGCGCGAAGCCGGCCTCCGTCGCGAGTGCGCGGATCTCCGCCGGCATGAAGAAGCTGATGAACGGCGTGCCGCTCGCGCGCGCGCCCTTCGCGGCCATGTCGAGCCCCGGCCGCACGTCCGGATCGGCCTGCTCGAGCGGCAGCAGGAACGTCATCGCGAACGTCGAACCCGGCGCGAGCGACGCGACTTCGCGCAGCGCCGCCGCGTTCGCGTCGTGCGTCAGGTACATGCTCACACCGGTGGACACCACGACCGCCGGTTTGCCCACATCGAAGCCGGCGCGCACGAGCGCGTCGCGCCACGATTGCTGCTGCTCGAAATCGACCGGCACGAACCGTAGCCAGTCCGGCACGCCGAAGCCGAGCTCGGTCAGCCGGCGGCGCTTCCACGCCTGCGGCGCGGGCGGATCGACTTCAAAGACGGTCAGGCGCGAGCCCATCTCCGGCCGGCGCTGCACGAAGCTGTCGAGGCCCGCGCCGAGGATCACGTACTGGCTCACGCCCTGCCCGGCCTGCTCGACGACGAGATCCTCGATGAAGCGCGCCCGCGCGACGATCGATGCGCGAAACGGCCGCGTGAAGCGCGGATCCATGTCGCCGCGCTGCTGCCAGCCGGGTGCCGGCGCGAGCAGGCGCAGGCCGACTTCGTCGACGAGCACGTGCGGCGGCGCATCGAGTTCGACGTGCAGCGCGCGCCACAGCGCGACGCGCGCGGCGGTGCTGTCGGGGGCGTCCGGATGAAGGTCGGTCATCGTCATGGCCTCACGCGCCCGGCCGGCCCGGCGCCTGCAGGCGCCATACGCGGCCGTCGGGATCGCGCACGGTCATGTCGCGCGTGCCCCAGTGCGTATCCTCGAACGGCGTGACCACATCGACGATCGGCTGCGGCCGGACCGCCTGCTCGTCTGGCACCTTCAGCACGACCTGCATGCCGGGCGTCTCGCTGGCCGGCACTTCGGCAATGAACAGAAACGGGCCGTCGCCGTTTCTCAGTTGGCCCGAGTGGTGATCGGTTTCGAATTCCAGCGTGAAGCCCAGCGCCTGGAAGAACTTCGCGGACTTGCCCCAGTTGTGCGTCGTCAGGTACACGGCTTCGATTCGCTCGGATGACATGTCACTCCTCCGTGGTGGACGGCCCGGCCCCCGGCGGAGGCGCGGCCAGATACGCGCGCAATGCGTCGGCCACCAGCGCGGACAGCGACTGTTCCGTTTCGATGGCGCGATGCTTGACCTGCCGGATCAGGCTCAGCGGCAGGTATACGTTGAATTGCTTCACTTCTTCGTCGGTCATGGATACTAGTATGCTAGCAAAATAGCAAATGTCAAACCGGAACCCGCGATCGGCGGCACGGCGGACGTCGACGCCCGCTCATGCCACACGGCCCCGCAACGCAACGCACTTACATCGTGTTCGCCCGCGCCGCCACCCGCGCGAACAACGCGTCGAGATCGAAGCCGGTCGTGTCGATGCCGATCGTGTCGCGCAGGCACGCGCCCCACGCGGCCGCGTCGTCGAACGTGACGGTGCGCCCCGCGCCCGCCGCGTCGCGCAGCGTCAGCACGGTGTTGAACAGCGCCGCGCGGCCGTCCGGCAGCACGCGGCAGGCGATCAGGTCGTTGACGAAGATCGATTCGGGATAGGTCGACGTGAACCAGTTCGCGGCGTCGTAATCGATCCACTCGGCCGGTTTCAGCGAAAAGCGGTAGGTCGTCTGCCAGCCGTCGGGGATCTCGAACTGCATGTCGAACTCGCCGTCGACCGGCGCGTCGACGACGCGAAACGCCCCATGCGGCGTCAGTTGCCGCTCGCCCGGCACGAAGCGCAGCGGCGCGGTCAGCGTCGCGCTGCCGAAGCCGATGTCCGCGAGCCACGCCGCGCCGTCGAGATCGATGCGCAGCAGCATGTGCGTCTGCGCGGTGACGACCTCGGGCGGCCGCATCCAGCGCACGCGTGCGATCAGCGGCGTCACGCGAAAACCGATCGTCGTGAGCGCGGTGTAGAAGAGCTTGTTGAGTTCGAAGCAGTAGCCGCCGCGGCGGCGCCCGATCACCTTGTCGACGATCGCGGGCAGGTCGAGCGCGACCCGCGCGCCGGTCAGCGGATTGAGGTTTTCGAACGGAATGGCCTGCGGGTGCAGCAAATGCAGCCGGCGCAGCACATCGAGCGTCGGCTCGGCCGGGCCGTCATGGCCGATGCGGGCGAAGTAGCGCGGGAGGTCGAACGAGTCAGTCATGAACCGGCACCGGGAACGGGGAACACGCCACGATAGCATCGAGCGCTATTCGCGGGTTACCCAGGGTCTGTTCACGCGGATGACGGGCTTGCGCTGGTCGCCGGACGGGCCGCGCGCAACGCATGCGACGAAGCGAATGCTCGACGTATGCGCGAGGCGCATGACGCCGCGCTCGGCCCGTCTGGCGACCCGCCCCACGCATGACTTTTCGGTAACCGGGGAACGAGTCTTTCCGCGCGCTGCCGGCGCCGCAGCGCGCGGGTCCGGCAACGTTACGGCAGCAGCTTCAATGCGGACGACGCGACCGACGGCACCGAAATCCCCTGGCTCGTCGCGAACTGCACGGCCTGGCCGAGCGTCGACGCGAGCGACTGCAACTGGCCCGGCGCGCTTTGCGCGATATACGACGCGGCCTGCATGTTCTGCGGATTCAGGCCCGACTGCAGCAGCGACGCGGCGCTGGTCGAACCGAGATTGCCGAGCCCCGACTGCAGCTGCGAGTACTGCGTCAGGCCCTGGCCGAGCGATGCGAGGCCGTTGCTGAACGCCTGCTTGTCGATCGGGCCGTGCGTCGCCCCGCCGCTTGCGAACGCCTGGCCGAGCGCCTGCGACACCGACTGCTGCGCGCCGCCCATCTGCGACAGCGCGGCCGGCGTCAGCGCATTGCCGCCGCCGAGCAGGCCGGCGGCCTGCTGCGCCTGACCGGCCGCGCCGGTGAGCCCCATCGCCGACGCGAGCGACGACTGGCCGACCAGCACCTGCTGGTTCGCGCCGACGTACGCCTGCATCAGTTGCGCGACGCCGCCCTGCGCGGGCGCGGCCTGTTGTTGCCCGCCGCCGAGCAGCGCCGATCCGATCGACTGCAGGTCGAGCTGCGCGTGCGCGGTGCCGTTCACGCCCAGCAGGATGCCGAATGCGATGCCCGCCGCTGCGAAGCGCTTGCCCGTCGCGCGAATGTGCTTCATGTGTTTTTCCTCGTGCCGGAAGGTTGAATCAAGCCGGGTATTGTCGAAGCGCGTCGTGCGCCGCCGCAACGACTGAAACACATCGATACGAAATCTCCCGGTGCGATCGTCGCCCAGCGGGCGGATTCATCCGAATCTGCCGCGCGATATCGGGCTTGCGCCGGGATTCGTTCCTGTATCGCGGCAATCTCGGCCACGCTGGGTAGGCGCTGGGTAGGCGCTGGGTAGGCGCTGGGTAGGCGCTGGGTAGGCGCCGGGTAGTCGCCGGGTAGTCGCCGGGTAGTCGCCGAGTAGGCGCCGAGTAGGCGCCGGGTAGGCGCCGGGTAGGCGCCGGTAAGCGCCGGTAAGCGCGGGTGATGCGCCGGTGTCGACCGGCGCTGTCGTGCGGCAGCGTCATGCCCGGCGCACGCATCGCCAGCGCGTTTCGAGGTTCAGAAACAAAACGGGCGGCACGCGGCCGCCCGTTTCGTCACTTGCTTGCGTCACTTGCTTGCGTCGCTTGCTTTCGTCGCTGGTCGCTGGTCGCTGGTCGACGATCGACGATCTGCCGGCCGCCGCGTTACGCAGCCATCCAGTCCGGCAGCCGCCGGCCGACCCAGTCGGCCGCCTGCTCGTAGCCGCGCGCGAGCTGCAGCACCGCGAGATCCGCGCGCGGCCGGCCGATCAGTTGCATCCCCATCGGCAGCCCCGCATCGTTGAAGCCGACCGGCACGCTGATCACCGGGCAGCCGGCCAGCGTCCATGGCACGACCGTTTCCATCCAGCGGTGGTAGGTGTCCATCGCGCGGCCGGCGATTTCCTTCGGCCAGCGCTGCTCGACGTCGAACGGGAACACCTGCGCGGTCGGCGCCGCGATGAAGTCGTAGCGATCGAAGAAGCTCAGCACGGCCTGATGCCACGCGGTGCGCTCGACGCTCGCGTCGAACACCTCGGCCCCCTGCATCGCGAGCAGCCCCTCGACCTCGTAGATCGCCTCGGGCTTCAGCAGCACGCGCCGTGCCGGGTCGCGATAGTGCGCGAGCAGCCCGCCGCCGGACAGCAGGTGCCGATGCGTGAGCCACAGACGCCAGATGCGCTCGGGCGCGAACGCCGGCAGCACCGCATCCACTTCGCAGCCGATCTCGCGCAGCGTCGCGAGGCCCTTTTCGCACTGCGCGAGCACGCCCGGCTCGGTCGCGAGATAGCCGTTCCAGTCGCCGACCCACGCGATGCGCTCGCCGCGCAGATCGTGGTCGAGCGGCTTCGCGAACACGGCCGGATCTTCCGCGAGCGACAGCGGATCGTTCGGGTCGTAGCCGGCCTGGATCGCGAGCAACTGCGCGACGTCGCCGACCGTGCGGCCCATCGGCCCTTCGATGCCGAGCTGCTGGATGAACACGTCGACGCCCGGCCAGCGCGGCACGCGGCCCTGCGACGGACGGAACCCGTAGATGTTGCAGAACGCGGCCGGATTGCGCAGAGAACCGCCGAAGTCGCTGCCGTCCGCGACCGGCAGCATGCGCGCGGCCAGCGCCGCCGCCGTGCCGCCGCTGCTGCCGCCCGCGCTCTTCGTCAGGTCGTACGGATTGCGCGTCGCGCCGTGGATTTCGTTGAACGTATGCGAGCCGAGGCCGAACTCCGGCGTATTGGTCTTGCCGATGAAGATCGCGCCCGCCGCGCGCATCCGCCCGACGCCGACCGAATCGGCCTGCGGTACGTTATCGCGGAAAATCGGCGAGCCGTAGGTCGTCCGCAGCCCTTTCGTCATCGCGAGATCCTTCGGCGCCTGCGGCATCCCGTGCAGCCAGCCGTGATACTCGCCGCGGGCCAGCGCGGCGTCCTTCTCCGCGGCTTCGGCGAGCAGCGTGTCGCGATCGCGCAGCGAGATCAACGCATTCACCGCGCCATTTACGCGCTCGATGTGATCGAGATACGCGCGCATCGTCTCGACGCACGAGACCGCCTTGCCGCGGATCGCCGACGCGAGCTCGCCGGCCGACAGGCGCACGATCGGATCGACGGTGATGGAAGCGGGAGCGAGAAGCTGCGAGGCGCCGTGCGGCATGCGAGGTCTCCTGGAATCGGAAGGGAATGGAATGGCGGGCTGCATGGTGGCGGCGATCCGTCCCGCGCGGCCGGGAAGGCGCCGGGAGAAGGCCGCGCCGCGGCCGATGCACTACTCTACGCGACGCCGGATGGCCGACCTCCGATATTTTTCGCCGCGATTCATTGAGGTTCCGACTAAATCGGCGTGGTGCGCCGCCGCTGGGTGGCCCACGTCGAGCTGCCTTCCGGCCGGTCGGTGAAAACGTTTATGCGCATAAACTAAAATTTCTTATATTTCCAATAGGTGTGACACGAGGCGGCGGACGTTGACGACATTTTTACGCGGCCGCCCGATCTCTTTAGGTTGCGCGATCCGGCGCCGCGCTACGCTGGAAACATCTCGATAACGGGGCATCTTCCATGCTCAAACTGCTGGTTCCGGTCGGTCATTCGCCCCGCTCGCTGCAGGCGGTCCGCCACGCGACCTTCCTGTATCGCGAACGCTGCGCATCGGAGATCGTGCTGATCAATGTCCAGGCGCCGCTCGAAGCGACGCGGCTCGAAGCGTTTCACCCGCTGTCGCGGCTGCAGTCGATCGAGGACAAGTTCGCGTGCGACGATCTGGCGATGGCGGAGCGGGTGTTGCGGGAAGCCGGTGTCCGATACAGCATCGTGAAGAAGGTCGGGCCGGTGGCCGACACGATCGCGGCGGTCGCGGCCGAGACCGGCTGCGACGAAATCGTCGTCGTCGCGCCGCGGCACGATCCGTTTCACACGCTGCTGTCGATGTTCCGTCGCAGCGTGATGGACCGGCTCGTGCGGATCTCGAATGTACCTGTGACGGCGGTGCGATAAGCGACTGACTGCAGCCGTGGCTGCCGTGGCCGCGGTCGCATATCGCGACAGCCCCCGTACTGCGCGGCATCGGGCCGGAAACCTCGATATGCGCGCAAGCACGACGATGTCGTCATGGACCCGCTTCGGCGGGTCGTTTCATTTGGGGCGACGCAGCGATGCGTGTTGCACGACGCAAAGCCGTCGTGTGCCATGCGCAAACACCGCGGCACGCACGCGCGCGCCATCGCGCAACGCTGGCCGGCTTACTTGATGACCTTGCGCCAGAAGACGAGATAGGTCGCCAACGAAGACGCACCCAGCAGGATGACCCACAACGGTGCCATGCTGATCAGGACGGAAGACACGTTAAGCATTTGGATTCCTCACTATTTCGATAGCGATGTTCAACACATACCTGCTTCACCCGAAACCGGTGCGCCCATCGCTCGCCGCACATCGCGTTCCGTCAAAACATGCATTCATGCTATCGCTTTGACCGGCGGTGCGACCGTCTCGCCCTGCCCCAACCCTGACATTCGTCAAACTCGCGTCAATCGCCAGCCGGGGCGGCCGGCCACCGCCCTTTTCCCCGTTCGGGCGGCAAAAAACGGGACGCGATCACCTGGGCCAGCCGCCATTTCAGCAGACGTTTACCGGGGGAAGCCCCAAGTGCTTCCCGAATCGTGTCCGCGTTACGCTTGAGCAACGAGGAGACGAATCATGAGACGAGTGGTACACATCGCTTTTTTCGCGCTGCTGGCCTACCTGATCGGCGATCGGGCACTGCTGCATGCGCAAGGCCGCGACGCCAGCCCGACGGCGTGCTCGCAGGGCGCCGAGCAGGTGAAATACGACGCGCTCAGCCGGGGCTTCGGCAACGCGGCCGCCAGCAGCCAGAGCGAAGCGTTCATGTCCGGCTGCCTGGTGAGCGGGCGCGGCAATCGGGATGTCGCGATGGCGAAGAACTGACGCGGTCCGGCATGACGCGCAGGTTGCCGCACGTCACGCCGCCCGAGTCGAAGCCGCGCCGGTTTCGGCGTTTGCCGTCACGATCCCGATCGTTCGCCGGACACGGCTGCGCGGGTGCGGGCAGCGGCGACGTCGAACGTCCCGGTGCAATGAACCGCGAGCGCCCCGCTCCGCCGCCTACATCGCATGCGGATCGAAATAGGCTTCCCATGTGAGCGGATCGGCCGTGAACGCCGCACCGCGCTTCAACACGGCCCGCGCCTCGTCCAAGCTCGAACCCTCGAGCATCGCGACAAACAGGTTGAAATACGTGTTTCTGTCCGTCGATCCGAGATGGATCGCCTCCACCAGGTACTCGCGCGCTTCGGCATGCCGTCGCAGGCCGCACAGCACCGCCCCCAGGCAGGTCAACACGGCGACCTCGTCGGGATTGTCGTCGAGCGCCCGTTCGAGCAGCGCCCGGGCTTCCGCAAGCAGCGCGTCGTACGGCACCGGATCGTTCGCCCAGGTTCGATCGACCAGGGTTCGCGCCGCCGTGACAAGCATCCTGCACTGAACGTTCACCTGCCCCTCGCTCGGCCTGCGACGACGCATCGCCACACCGTGTCGAATCGGCCTTGACCGACGTCCTGACGCAACCGGCACCGGGCGTCCGCCATTCACGCCTCGTCGCGCCGGATCGTCAATTCATTGAACCCCGTGCCCGCATCGGGTTCACGGGAAAATCGATGCGCGGGCAACAGCACGAGCAGGATCTCGGCGGTCGTCCGCACCACGCAGCCGCTCGCGACGTGTCCGCCCCACACGCGGCCCTGTGCGTCGGACACCGACATATGCAGGTGCGCGCCGTCCGGCGAGACCGAACCGGCCAGCGTCAGGATTTCGAGGTCGCCGCGCAGTTCGGCCGGTGCGTCGACGCCGGCAAAGCGCAATTGCGCGACGTTCAGGCTGCCGATCCCCTGGATCACGAATGCGGCATGCGCGTCGAGCCGACGCAACGCCTGCTCGATCGACGCGCGCAGATCGTCGCCGGGGGAAAGACGCACAGGATGGGCTTGCATGGTCGATCACCTGCTGGTGGGCCTGGGTGTCGACCAAGAGTACGTTCGGCCGGGCAATCCGGCAAGCCGCTCGCCGCAAACGAAACGCCGCCGCCTGCATCGCTGCAGCGCGCGGCGCTCGCATCACACGGTGAACCGCTCGCTTGCGAACTGCCCATCCGGAATGCCGGCGGCGACGGCGACTTCCCGCGCGCCCTCGACGAGCGGCGGCGGACCGCACACGTAAACATCCGGCAGCACCTCGGCCTGCGCAAGCGCCGCGCGCAACGCATCGACCGGCGTCCCGCGGAACCCGGCCCATTCCGCGCCCGGCCGCCATACGCACAGTTCGACCCGCAGTTGCGGCAACTCGGCCTGCAACCGCGCCAGCTCGTCGAGCATGAACAGTTCGCTTTCCTCATTGACGCCGAAGAACAGCCGCGCGTCGCCGATCTCCTGATACTCGGCCATGCGCCTCAGCATCGACAGGATCGGCGCGAGCCCCGTGCCGCCCGCGACGAACCAGCGCGGCCGCAGGCTGTCCGCGAACAGGCCGAACCCGCCCATCGGCACGCGCACGGTCAGCGGGTCGCCGGACCGCGCGCGCTCGCGCAGATAAGTCGAGAACCAGCCGCCCGATCGCAGCCGGATCAGGAATTCCAGGCGGCCGTCCCAGTTGCTCGTATTCGCGAGCGAATACGGCCGGCGCACACCGCTGCCCGGCACCTCCAGTTCCGCGAACTGGCCGGCTTCGAATTCCGCCGCCGCGCCGAACGCGTCGTCGGGCTCGATCTGCAGCTCGACACGCATCGTGTCGCGCGCGAGGGTGTCGAGCGCCGCGATCCGCGCGGTGCGTACCGGCACCGGCTGCAGCAGCACCTTGGCGCGGTCGTACGGCGCGGCGACCCGCAGATCGCCGAGCGGCGTCGTCCGGCACAGCAGCACCGCGCCGGGCTGGCCGGCCGGCAACGCGTCGGCGCTGTGGTCCTGCATCTCGTACGGGCCGTCGACGACGGTCGCCTGGCAGGCGCCGCAGCTGCCGCGCCGGCATTGCGACGGCAGCGTGATATCGGCTTGCGCCGCCGCCGCGAGCAGATCCTGGCCGGGCTCGCAGTCGAAGCCGAACGGCGCGCCGTCGCGCGTCGTGATCTCGATCCGGTAGCTCATCGAACCGTCCCGCTCACGCAGCCCGACGCGCGAGCGCCGCGGCCAGGTCCGCACCCGCGTCGCCGATCGGCTGGATCCCGAACTGCTCGACCAGCACCGCGAGCACGCCCGGCGTGACGAACGCCGGCAGCGTCGGTCCGAGCCGGATGTTGCGGATGCCGAGCGCGAGCAGCGTCAGCAGCACGGCCGCCGCCTTCTGTTCGAACCACGAGATAACGAGCGACAGCGGCAGGTCGTTCACGCCGCACTCGAACGCATCGGCGAGCGCGGTCGCGATCCGGATCGCCGAATAGCTGTCGTTGCACTGCCCGACGTCGAGCAGGCGCGGAATGCCGCCGATCTCGCCGAACGCGTGCCGGTTGAACCGGTACTTGTTGCAGCCGAGCGTCATCACGACCGTATCGTCAGGGGCCTGTTCCGCGAACTCCGTGTAGTAGTTGCGGCCCGGCGCGGCGCCGTCGCACCCGCCGATCAGGAAGAAATGGCGGATCTGCCCGGCCTTCACCGCATCGATCACCTTGTCCGCGACGCCCAGCACCGCATGCCGGCCGAATCCAACCGTGATCGTCTCCTCCGGCGCGGTGGCCGGGAACCCGGGCAGCGCCTGCGCGGCGCGAATCAGCGTCGAGAAATCGTGATGTTCGAGATGCCGCACGCCCGGCCAGCCGACCGGCCCCGTCGTGAAGATCCGCTGCCGGTATTGCGGCAACGGCTCGATGATGCAGTTCGACGTCATCAGGATCGGCCCGGGGAAATGCGCGAAGTCGCTCTGCTGGTCCTGCCACGCGCCGCCGTAGTTGCCGGCCAGATGCGGGAACGCCTTCAGCGCCGGATAAGCATGAGCCGGCAGCATTTCGCCGTGCGTATAAACCTGAATGCCGGTGCCCGCCGTCTGTTCGAGCAACACATGCAGATCGCCGAGATCGTGGCCCGACACGAGGATCGCCTTGCCTGCCACCGGCGACACGCGCACGGCGGTCGGCTGTTGCACGCCGAAGCGGCCGGTGTTCGCGTTGTCGAGCAGTTCCATCACCGTCAGGTTCAGCCGGCCGAGATCGAGCGCCTGCGCGAGCAGCGCGTTGACGTCGGCGGGATTGCCCGCGAGAAACGCGAGCGCCGCGTCGACGCCCTCGTAGATGTCGTCGCGCTCGTAGCCGAGCACCTTCGCATGATGCGCATACGCGCACACGCCCTTCAGCCCGTACAGCACCAGCGCGCGCAGCCCGACGATATCGGCGCCCACGGTGTCGAGGCCCGCGTCGATGCCGACGGTCGCCGCCTGCTTCAGCAAGCCGGCCAGATCGTCCGCCGGCTGCCACGCGGCCGGCCCCGTCAGCACCGGCACGGGCGCGCCCGCGGCCCGTGCGTGCGCTTCGCACGCGGCCTTCACGCGATCGCGCGTCTGCGCCGCTTCACGCAGCAGCGCGACGAAGCGCGCCGCATGGAAGTTCACGTTGGTCAGCGTCGTGAACATCGCGTACAGCACGAACCGGTCGGCGTCGCGATCGGGCTCGCCCATCGTGCGCGCGATCGCGGCGTATTGCGCGATGCCCTTCACCGCATGGACCAGCAGGTCTTGCAGATCGGCCGTCGTCTCGTCCTTGCCGCAGTTGCCCTTCGCCGATGCGCAGCCGGGCCGTGCGCCGGTCCGGTCGGTCTGTTCGCATTGATAGCAAAACACGGTGCTCTCCTTTCTCGATCATGGGGGCGCGGGTCGGCGCGAACGGCGGCGCGAAACGTGTTCCGGGCCGCCGGGCATCTCGCCCGCTTCAAGATGCGTTCCTTATGCATCTTTTCCATGATGTTTCGGCGCACCGTCGGCCACCGTGACGCAGATCAAGAAACCGCGCGCACGCGATGGGACAACTTGTCGCTACGATTGTCCGCCGGCCGGCGCCGCGGTAGCGGTTGCGGTGTCGCTTTCGTCGTCCGCGCAGTCGATGCCCCAGTCGCCGTAGCGATACCAGTCCTCGCCGAGCAGTTCGCACGGGTGCTGGGTCCGGCTGGAGCCGTTGCCGCAACGCATCGCATGCGTCGGGCAATAGTTGTCGCATCCCCAGCAGATCCGCTCCGGATGGTGGGGATGCAGCGGAAATTTCTTGGCCATCGTTCGTCGTCTTCCCGGTATCGTTGCGTGCGCTACCGTTCGACTCTAGTCCGCGCCGCGAACGATGCCGATGCGACATTCGTTCGCAGCGCAGGCGCCGCGTCACCCGCGCCGATCGCTCGCGAGCAGCCCGTACAGCGCGCTGTCCGACACCTCGTCGCCGACGATCCAGCGTTCGCGCAGCACGCCTTCCCTGACGAACCCGAGCCGTTCGAGCAACCCTGCCGACGCGACGTTGCGCGGATCGATGTCGGCCTCGATGCGATTCAGGCGCAGCGCGCCGAATGCGTGCTCGATGACGGCCGATGCCGCCTCGCGCATATACCCGCCGCGCCAGTATCGGCGACGCAGGCTGAAGCCGATCTCCGCGCGCCGGCATTGCTCGTGCGCGTGGAACAGCACGCATTCGCCGAGCACGTCGCCGGTGTCCCGCGCTGCGAGCACGCAGACGAGATCCTGGCCGCCGGCGGTCGTCGCCAGGTTGCGCGCGACGCGCTCCGCGGCCTGGCGCGGATCCGTGAGCGGCGCGAACGAGAGGTAGCGCATCGCTTCCACATCGGACCAGATGTCGAAGAACGCGTGCACGTCGGTTTCGCGAAGCGGACGCAGGACGAGACGGGACGTATGCAGCGTGACGGGTTCGAACAAGGGCATCGCGACGACCGGATAAAAACGGGACAGTGAATTAGAACACGCACGCCGGTCGTCGCCATGGCGCGCGTGCGCCCTGCCCGGCACGCGCGATCGAGCGCAAACGGGCGCAAACGGGCGCAAACGCACGCGATCGCCCGAAAACAAAAAAGGCCCGGACATCGTCCGGGCCTTCCACGTCAACCGTTACTGCCGGCCGCGCTTACGCCTCCAGCGCTTCGAGCACCTTCCCCTTCGTCTCGATCCCGACGAGATGGACGGTCACGGCCGCGATCAGCGGCACGATGCCGATCAGGTAGAACGCCGGCCCGAGATTACCGCCGATGATCGCGTGCGGCACGATCATCGGCGCCGCGAACGATGCGATCTTCAGCCACGCGCTGCCGAGCCCGCAGCCGGACGCGCGGATGCTCGTCGGATATTGTTCCGGCGTATAGACGTACGCGGTGATGAAGCCCGATGCCATCAGCCCCAGCGACAGCGAGCAGAAGATCGCGACGACGTACACCGACGACGCGTGATAGAAGCCCGCGAGCGCCAGCGACAGCGCGCACAGCACGAACGACCACACGATCACCGGCTTGCGGCCGAGCTTGTCGACCAGCAGCGCGGACGCGAGCGAACCGAGCACGCCCATCACCGAGCCGATCACCGCGAGGTTCAGCGCGAGCTGCAGCGGCGCGTGATAGAAGTTCTTGTAGATCGTCGGCAGCCACGTGGACAGCCCGTACTGGATGAACCCGCAGGTCGCCCACAGCGTCGCCACCGCGAGCGTGCGCTTGCGATACGCGGCGCTGAACAGGTCGCTCATCCGGCGCTTCGGGTGCTGGCGCACCATCTCGTCGTACGCGGCCACCTGCGTGACCGGCGGCAGTTCGCCGCGCACCGACGCCTCGAACACGCCGACCGCGCGCCCGGCTTCCGGGAGACGCCCGCGCGACGCGAGCCAGCGCGGCGATTCCGGCACGAGACGCGTGAGCACCAGCGCGAGGATCAGCGGCAGCCCGCCGACGAAGTACATGATCTCCCAGCCGAACCGCGGCACGAGCCACGCGCCGAGCGCCATCGACACCAGCAGGCCGATCGGGAACACGATTTCGTACAGCAGCACGAAGCGGCCGCGGCCGTGCGCACGCGTGATTTCGTTGATGTACGTCGCCGCGACCGGCAGTTCGCCGCCGAGGCCGAGCCCCTGCAAGATCCGCAGCAGCACGAACACCTCGAACGTCGGCGCGAAGCCGCACGCGATGCTGGTGATGCCGATCACGGCCGAGCTCCACGCGATCGCCTTCACGCGGCCGTGCTTCTCCGCGAGCGCGGGAAACAGGAATGCGCCGATCAGCTGGCCGATCGCGCCGGACGCGATCAGCATGCCGATCTGCGTCGGCGACAGCCCCCACTTGTGAATCAGCAGCGGCAGCGTCGCCGCGATCGTGATCACGTCGAAGCCGTCGAAGAACGTCGCGGTGCCGATCAGCACGCGCGCGCGGATCTGCATCGCGTTGGCCGGAAGCCGCTCGAGCCGCGCGATGATCGCGCCGGGCGTGGAGGCGGCAGCTTCCATCGTGGCCCTGCCGGCCACGACGTTGTCGAAAGTACTCATGCGGGGAGTCTCCTGGATCTTTCGCCGGTCAGGCAAGCGCTTTGGTCGTGTCCGCCAGGGCTTCCGTATCCACTGCCCGGCCCTGGTTCATCCACTTGCGCGCGAGCTTCAGCTCGCGTGCGTTGTTGATGGCGATGACACCTCTCACATGCCCGTCGCCAAGGAAAAACAGCGTCGCGCGGCGCGCGGCGAGATCGCCGCGCACGACGAGCTGCGCATCGGCCGGCAGATCGCCGAGGATCTGCAGGTTCACGTCGTACTGATCGGACCAGAACCACGGAATCTCCGCGTACGGCGCACGCACGCCGAGCACCGCCTTCGCGGCCGCGATCGCCTGGTTCTGCGCGTTCGCCCACGATTCGAGCCGCACGCGCCGCTTCAGCCAGCCGTTGTGATGATTCGCGACGTCGCCGCACGCGAAGACCGCCGGGTCGCTGGTCGCACCGAATTCGTCGACCACGATGCCGTCGCCGATCGCCAGCCCCGCGTCGCTCGCCAGCGTCGCGTTCAGCGCGAGACCGATGCCGGCCACCGCGAAATCGGCGTCGATCGTCGTGCCGTCCGCAAGCGTCGCGCGCACCTTCGATGCGTCGTCCGGCTGCGCGTCGAGCGATGCGAGCGCCGCGCCGAGGCGTACGTCGACACCGTTCGCGCGATGCAGGTCGAGCAGGAAGTCCGACACGACCTGCGGCACCGAGCGGCCGCACAGCCGCGGCGCGCCTTCGACGACGACGGCCTCGACACCGAGCTTGCGCGCGGTCGCCGCGACCTCGAGGCCGATCCAGCCGCCGCCGATCACGAGCACACGCCGGCTCGCGCGCAGCTTCTCGCCGAGCGCGGCCGCTTCGTCGAGCGTGCGCAGGTAATGCAGATTTGGGGTCCTTACGATTGAGTCAGGCAAGCGGCGCGACGTGCCGCCGGTCGCGATCACGAGGCGGTCGTATTCGATCTCGCGGCCGCTTTCGGTCTTCACCACGCGGTGCGCACGGTCGATCGACGCCGCGCGTTCCGGCTGCCACGCCTCGACGTTCAGCGCGTCGAACTCGTCCGGGCGCACGACGCGCACGGTCTCGATGTCGGCGTCGCCGGCCAGCACGGCCTTCGACAGCGGCGGACGCTCGTACGGCAGGTGCGGCTCGTCGGCGATCATCACGAGGCGGCCCGCGAAGCCTTCCGCGCGCAGCGTCTTCAGCACCCAGCCGGCGGCCTGGCCGCCGCCGATCACGACGACCGTGCCCGGCGCCTGCGTATTCGCTTCGGTCATGATTTCCGCTCCGTCATGAACTTGCCTTCCGGCGCCTTCGCGTTCTTCTGCCGGCGCGTGTTGCCGTCGAGGCCGCCGTCGACGGCCCATTCGGCGAACACGGTCGGGCCCGGCTCGAATTCGCGCGGCTGCCATTCGGGCGTCAGCACGTCTTCGTCCGCGTAGTACTCGATCAGCGCGCCTGCCGGGTTCTGGAAGTACCAGAAATACGCGGACGACACCGGATGACGCCCCGGGCCGAGTTGCGTTTCCCAGCCGCAGCGGTCGATGTGCATGCCGCCGCCGAACACTTCGTGGATGTCGCGCACGGTGAACGCGACGTGATTCAGGCCGCGCTTGCCATTGGGCAGCGCGAGCAGGAACAGGTCGTGGTGACCACCGTGCGGCGCGCAGCGCATGAACGCGCCGCGGCCCGGATAGCGATCCGACGTCTCGAAACCGAGCAGCTCGTGATAGAACTTTTCCTGCGCGTCGAGGCAGTTCGTGAAGAACACGACGTGCCCGACTTCGACCGGCTCGGCGCGCGCATAGATCGGGCTCGGCTGGTCGACCCGCGCCGTCTGGCCCCACACGTTCGACGGCGAGCCGGTGATGTCGAGCGCGCGCTTGCGCGTCACCTCGATGCGGATCGCCATCCCGTTCGGATCGATGCAGCCGACCGCATCGTCCTGTGCGTAATAGCCGGGCTGGCCGGCCAGCTTCGTGCGCAGCGCATCGACTTCCTGCTGCGTCGCGACACCCCACGTGACTTCACGCAGCGTCGGGCCCGCTTCGAACGCGGGCGGCAGCGACGGATCGTCGGCCTTGACGACCAGCACGGTGCAGCCGTTCAGCGTCTCGAAGCGTGCGCGCGTGTCGTCGTGCGCGACTTCCTTCAGCCCCCAGTCGGCGAAAAAGCGCCGGCACGTCGCGAGGTCGTCGACACCGTACGTGATCTGCTCGATACCCAAGATGCTCATTGCGTCATTCCCCTTCGCTCAGTTCGCCCACGGCAGCGGCGCGTCGTTCAAGCCCCAGTAGAGGCTCTTCTGCTGCATGTACTCGCGGATGCCGAGACGGCCCTTCTCGCGTCCCATCCCGCTCTCCTTCCAGCCCGAGAACGGCGTGGAGATCGAAAACAGCTTGTACGTGTTGATCCAGACGGTGCCCGTCTCGAGCGCGCGCGCGATGCGCCATGCGCGCTTGTAGTCGCGCGTCCAGATGCCGGCGGCGAGGCCGAACACGCTGTCGTTCGCCTGCGCGATCAGCGACGCTTCGTCGTCGAACGGCATCGCGACGAGCACCGGCCCGAAGATTTCTTCCTGGCAGATGCGCGCGCTGTTCGACAGCCCTTCCAGAATCGTCGGCTGGTAGAAGAAGCCGTCCTCGCGCCCGTCGCCCGACGGCCGCTCGCCGCCGCACAGCAGGCGGCCGCCTTCTTCCAGCCCGAGCGCGACGTAGCGCTCCACCGATTCGCGATGCTTCGCGGTGATCAGCGGGCCCATCTGCGTGTCGGGCCGCGTCGGGTCGCCCACGCGCAGCTTGCGTGCACCTGCGACCAGGCGCTTCATGAACTCGTCGTAAACCGAACGCTGCACGAACAGCCGCGAACCCGCGATGCACGCTTCGCCCGACGAGCTGAAGATGCCGTACAGCACGCCGTTGACCGCGTGATCGAGATCCGCGTCGTCGAACACGATCGTCGGCGACTTGCCGCCGAGTTCCAGCGACACGGGCATCAGCTTGTCCGCCGCGATGCGCGCGATACCGCGGCCCACTTCGGTGCCGCCGGTAAACGACACCTTCTTCACGAGCGGATGACGCACCAGCACGTCGCCGATCACCGAGCCCTTGCCCGGCAGCACGCTCAGCACGCCCTTCGGCACGCCGGCTTCCTCGCAGATGCGGGCCAGCGCGAGCGACACGAGCGGCGTGACTTCGGCCGGCTTGAGCACCACCGCGTTGCCGCCGGCGAGCGCCGGCGCGAGCTTCTGCGCGTCGGACGCGATCGGCGAGTTCCACGGCGTGATCGCCGCGATCACGCCGATCGGCTCATGCACGCTCATCGTCAGGTAGTCGCCGCGCGACGGCGTCAGCTCTTCGTCGAGCGTTTCCAGGCATGCCGCGAAATAGCGGAACGTGTTGGCCGCGCTTGCCACCAGCACGCGCGTCTCGCCGATCGGCTTGCCGTTGTCGCGGCGCTGCAGGTTCGCGAGCGCCTCGTGACGCTGCATGATCAGGTCGGCGATCCGGTACAGCACCAGCGCGCGCTGGTGCGGCTTGAGGCCGGCCCAGTCGGCGCGACGCCACGCGGCGTCGGCGGCCACGACGGCTTCGGCCGCGTCTTCCGCGTTCGCCGTCGAGACTTCCATGTTCAGCGACTGGTCGGCCGGATAGATGCTCGCGTAAGGCGCGCCACGACCGCGCCGCCACTCGCCGCCGATCAGGATGTCGCCGTTGGGTACGAGGCTCGTATCGAATGAAGTCATGTCACAAGTCCCACAAATCTGTCTCTGCGCAGCCGCCCGCGCCGTGGCGCAGGCGGCCGTTCAATGGCCCGAATGGGCGCGTTGGCCGCGTTGGCCGGTTTGCCGGATGGTCCGCTCAGATCACGCAGCGGGCCGCGCGGTTGCGCAGCGCGCGGATCGCGCAGTACGCGGTCAATGCGGACGTCTTCGGGTTGTCGGGCAACGGCTTGCCGCTCATTTCGAGCGACATCTCGCCGAACGCGCCGCGTGCGGTGATGCGGTGCACGTTGCGCGCGACGGCCGGATCGGCGATCAGGCGCACGCGCGTCGCGTCGAGGCCGAGGCCGGCGAGCGCGACCGTCGCCGCGACGTTCGCGTTCTTCGGATACAGCCGCGCGGCGTCGCGTGCGGTGCCTTCGAAGATCACCTTCTCTTCGGTCATCGCACGCAGGTCGCACAGTGCCTCGGCGGGCGTGCCGAGCCAGCCGAGCGGCGGCTTGCGGCCGACGTACAGCACCTCGTCGAGGCCGCCCTGCTTCGCGGACGCCAGCGCGTCGATCCCGCCGATCGCGCCGGACAGCAGCGTGAGCGTCGCATCGCCTTCGTCGGCCGCCCGCGACAGCACGTCGAGCAGCGCGAGATCTGACAACGCGCCGATCGACGCGACCGCACAGTCGGTGCCGGCCTTCAGCAGCGGCACGACGTGATCGACGAGCGCGCTGTGACCCGCGCATTCGAGCGCGAACTCGGGGCGGCGGGCCAGCGCGTCGACCGACGACACGACCTCCACCGCACCGCCGAGCTCACGCTGCACCGCGTCGCGCTGATGCTCGGGCACGATCACGTGCGCGACGCGCAACGCCGCATCGTGCTCGACCGCGTGATACACGGCGGCGCCGATCGCGCCGAAGCCGATCATCGCGACGTCGACGGGCGCATGCCCGTGTCCCTGGCCGTTATGCATACTGGCGCTCCGACGGCGCTTCCTTCTTCACCGGCGGGCCCGCGAATGCCGACGCGAACGAGCCGACCGACAGCATGTCGACTTCGACCATCACCGGCCCTTCCTTGGCGATCCCTTCGCGCACGATCGCTTCCGCCTGGTCGAGCGACGTGATCCGGTAGTGCGTGAGGCCGAAGCTCGCGCAGAACTGCGCGAAATCGGGCTGGTGCAGCTGCACGAAGCAGCGGCGGCCGCCGTAGTGCGCGTCCTGGATGTTGCGGATCACGCCGTAGCACTGGTCGTTCATCAGCACGATCATCACGTTCGCGTTTTCCTGCACGGCCGTCACGAGCTCGCCGACGTTGACCATCAGGCCGCCGTCGCCGACCAGGCAGACCGTCTTCGCCGCGGAGCCGGCCAGCGCCGCGCCGATGCCCATCTGGATGCCCTGGCCGATGCCGCCGCCGAGCGCATGCACGCCCGCGCGCGGTTCGAAGATCTTCAGCAGGCGGTTGCCCCACGTGCTGTTCGAGATCGTCACGTCGCGCACCCAGTTGTAGTCGCGGCCCACCGCGCCCTGCAGCGTGTCGACCAGCTTCTTGTACGGGCCGAGACCTTCCGCCACGCTGGCGACGGCCTGCTCGCGCGCCGCCGCGAGGTCGGCCGCGAATTGCGGATCGACGGACAGGCGGCCTTCGAGACGATCGGCCAGCTCGGCCAGCACGCGCTTCGAATCGCCGTGCACGAACAGCTCGTTGCGATAGCCGCGGTTGTCGGCGAGCGCATCGGCGTCGACGCGGAACAGCGGCTGCGGCAGCGCGAGCTTGTACTTCAGCGTCTCGTTGCCGCGCAGGCGCGAGCCGACCACGACGAGCGCGTCGCAGGTCTTGTAGAACGCTTCGACGGCCGAATGCACGTTGAACGCGCCGAGCGTCGCCGGATGATCTTCCGGCAGCACGCCGCGGCCCTGCACGCTCGTCACGACGCCGAAGCCGAGCTTCACCAGGCGTTCGACTTCCGCCCGTGCGTGGCGCGCGCCGCCGCCGAGCCACAGCAGCGGACGGCGCTTGGCCGCCAGCGCGTCGGCGAGTTTCGCGACGCGGGCGTCGTCGTGCTCGCGCACCGCGACGTGCGCCGGTGCGAGGTCGTCCGGCCATTCGATTTCGGCAGCCTGGATGTCGATCGGAATCTCGACCGACACGGGGCCCGTCGGCGCGGTCTGCGCGATGCGCACCGCTTCGCGGATCGTCGGCAGCACGGTTTCGACCGTGCGCACGCGGAACGCGGCCTTCGAGATCGCGTCGAGCATCGTGAGCTGGTCCGGCGCTTCGTGGATGTAGGCCAGATCCTGGTCGAGGTACGGCGTCTCGATCTGCCCCGTGATGTGCAGCAGCGCCGTGCCGGCCGTCAGTGCCTCGACCATCGCGCCGGCCGCGTTGCCCGCCGCCGTGCCCGTGCTCGTGAACGCGACGCCGAGGCCGCCCGACACACGGGCCAGGCCGTCGGCCATGTTCACCGCGCCCGCTTCACCGCGCGCGCCGACATACCGGATGTTGCCGCGCGAGTTGATCGCGTCGAGGATCGGCATGTTGTGGATCGAGATGACACCGAATGCGGTTTTGACGTCGCACTGCTCGAGAAAGGCGGCAATCAGCTCGCCAACCGTGGTTTTTTTAGACATGGCGTGCAAAGCCTCCAGAAACGTCGATATGGCTGCCCGTCGTGTAAGACGACAGATGCGTTGCGAGATAAAAAAGTGCCCAGGCTGCCTCGTCGGGCTTGCCGAAGCGGTTCAGCGGAATGTTCTTCTTGCGGGCGAGCGCGCCCGTCCAGTCCTCCCAGCTTTCGCCGGCCTGCGCCTGCGCTTCGTAGCGGCGGCGCCACTGACCCGACTCGACGATGCCGATCAGGATCGAGTTCACGCGGATGCGCTGCGGCGCCAGTTCGGTCGCGAGCGACTTCACGAGGCTCAGCACGCCCGCGCGCGCCGACGACGTCGCGACCATGTGCGGCTCCGGCTGCAGCGCGAGCAGCGAGTTCACGCAGGTGATCGTCGGCGCCTGCGCGTCGCGCAGCAGCGGCAGGAACGCGCGAGTCGGACGAATGATGCTGAAGTACTTCAGTTCGAGTTCTTCGCGCCACGCGTCGTCGGTCGTGTCGGCGAACGTCGACACGCGGCCCTGGCCCGCGTTGTTGACGAGCATGTCGGCCCGGCCGAAGCGGTCGGACACCGCTTGCGCGAACGCGGCCACGTCGGCTTCGTCGAGCACGTTGCAGCGCACGGCGAGCAGTTGCGCGCCCGGGTATTGCGCGCCGAGCCTCGCTTCGGCGCGCGCGAGGCGTTCGCCGTCGCGGCCGCAAATCGCGACCGACGCGCCGGCTTGCAGGAACCGCTCGGCAGTCGCGAGGCCGATGCCGGACGAACCGCCCGTCACCACCGCCATTTGCCCGGTCAAGTCGATCTGAATCATCGGAGTCCTAAAGCTTTGAGAAACGTGTGCTCGTCGTCCGAGCGGTAATTGAGCCGCCGCGACAGTTCCGCCGCCGCGCGCTGCACCTTGTCGATCAGGCCGTCGGCGATCAGCGCCGCGTCGATCTCCGGCCGCGGCACCGTCACCGTGATGCACGCGACGATCTTCTGCGTGTCGTTGCGCACCGGCGCCGTGACCACCGAGATACCGCGCTCGAACGACGAATTGCTGACGCCGTAGCCGCGCAGCGCATCCTCGCGGATCACGTCGTACAACGCGTCGACCGATTCCGGCGTCGCGCTCGTCATCCGGTTCAGCGTGCCTTCCGGATACAGCGCACGCAGCGCCTGAAGCGACAGGTCGCCCATCAGCACGTGGCCGTGGGTCGTCGCATGCGCGGGCAGCCGCGTGCCGACGTTCACGCGAATCGAGCTGAACACCGGCGACTGGCTCTGCGCCTTCGCGACGAACACCACGTCGCGGCCGTCGCGGATCACGATATGCGTCGTGAAGCCGGTCGCGTCGCGCAGGCTCTCGATCACCGGCAAGCCGAGATCGGTCAGCTCGAGCGAGCTCAGGTATTCGAAGCCGAGCCGCAGCACGGCGATGCCGAGCTTGTAGTTGCGATCCTTGTCCGCACGCTCGAGAAAGCCGAGCGATTCGAGCGTCTGCAGCAGACGGAACACCGTCGTGCGCGGAATGCCGAGGCGCTTGGACAATTCCGGCGCGCCGAGCACCGGCTCGCGCGGCGAGAATTCGGCGAGGATCCGCAGTCCGCGTTCGAGGCCCGGCACCACGTAGTTGGCCTCGGACTTCGCGGCGTCCGCATCCTGTTGTTGTTGCAACGGTTCGCTCATGATGCCTCCCGCCGGGCCGCCCCAAGGGCACGGCGGCCTGCATGCCGGGGATGGGGGTAGTTCATTCGAGCCCCCGTTGACGGTCGCATTGACGGCAGAACGTGTCGATCAGCGACGAATAGACCGCCGGCGCTTCCACGTAACCCGCATGACCGGCCTGCGGAATCACCTGCAGCCCGACGTGCGCGGCCGCGGCGATCCGCTCGCACGCGGCGGGCGGCGTGATCGCGTCGTTCGCGCCGACCGCCACCGCCGTGCGGCCGCGAAAGCCGGCGAGATCGGACGCGAGATCGGCGTTCGCGAGCAGATGCGTGGCCTGCGCATAGCCGGCCGGCACGATGCGCGCCATGTTCCAGCGCACCCATGCACGCGCCTCCTCGGACGCGTTGCCCGACAGCATGTTGCCGCTGCGCTGCTCGGCGAGCCCGGCCGGGCCGAGCTCCTCGAGCATGGCGAGGCGCGCATCGCGGCGCGTGTCGCGCGTTTCCGCGGGCGCGCTGCCGTAGCCGCCCGCGGGCGAGATCAGCAGCAGGCCGGCGATTCGCGCGGGCATCACGCGGGCCAACCCGCCCGCGATGATCGCGCCGAGCGAATGCCCGACCAGCACGCAGCGTTCGATGCCGAGTGCCTCGAGCCACGCGTTCAGCGACGCCGCGTAATCGGCGGCCGCCGGCGACGCGCCGTGCACGGGGGTCGACACGCCGTAGCCGGGCGCGTCCCACGCGAGCACGCGGCGCGACGCGCCGAGCGTGTCGAGCTGGCACACCCACGATGCGGCGCCCGAGCCGATCCCGTGCAGCAGCACGACGGGCAGCGCGCGGCCTGCATGCCGCGCGCCGGCCTCGCCTGCGCCAGCCTCACGGTAGCCGATCGTGCCCGCCGCGCCGGCCGCGCAGCGCTGTTCGGGAAACTGCCCGAGCAGCGCGGCGAACGCCGCGGTGCGGTCGCGTTCACGTTTGTCGATGACACGCATTGCTTGCTCCGCCCCGTCTCAGCGCTTGATCTTCGCGAGCGGCGAATCCGGCGGATACGTCGGCGTGATGGGCTTCGGCGAACCGAGCATCACGCACATCAGCGCGTCTTCCTCGCCGATGTTGATTTCCGTGCGGTACACGCCCGGCGGCACCGAGATCAGGTCGCGCTCGCCGAGGATCGCTTCCCAGGTCTCGCCGTCGCGCTCGCAGATCACCTTCATCTTGCCGCGCAGCACGAAGAAGATTTCCTCGACGTCGATGTGGATGTGGCTCGGGCCGATGTTGCCGGCCGGGATGACCATCGTCGAGAACGTGAAGTTGCCGGCCGGCACCGTGTTGACGTCCTTCGCGACGCCCGTGCCGCCCGTGCCGACGTAGCGCATCTGCGCACGGCGGTACTTCGGGTCGTAGTCGGCCTGGAACTTCAGTGCGTCCCAGTCGTAGCGCCGCGTCGCGTAGCGCGCGACACGCCCTTCCATCCAGTCGCCGAAGCTTGCTTCTTCCGGCTGGTCCCACGACTTGCGTTCCAGATCTGCGTCCGCCATCGTCCTCTCCTTCATTCAGAGTGAAAACTTCAATTCATTACGAAGCCGCCGTTCACCGGCAGCAGTTGACCCGTCACGAAGCGCGCGCCGTCCGACAGCAGGAACAGCACGGGGCCCGTCACGTCCTCGGGCACCTGCGCGCGCGTCAGCGCGCGGCCCTGCATGTAGAACGCGTGGCGCTCCGCCGGCACGTAGGCCGTCGCCTCGACTTCGGTGAGCCCCGGCGCAATCGCGTTGACCGTCACGCCGTGCGCGCCGAACTCGCGGGCCTGCGCATGCGTCATCGCGATCACGGCGCCCTTGCTGGCGACGTACGCGAGGAGCTTCGGCGCGCCCCACAGCGCGGTGTCCGATGCGAGGTTCACGATCGCGCCGCGGCCCGATTGCGCGAGGTGCGGCAGCGCCGCATTGCTGACGAGCCACACGCCGCGCACGTTCACGTTCATCACGGCATCCCAGGTCGACACGTCGAGTTCCGTCGACAGCTTGCCGCCCGAGTTCGTGATCGCCGCGTTGTTGATCAGCGCGTCGATGCCGCCGAGCGCCGCCGCGCCCTGCGCGACGAATGCGTCGACGCTCGCCGGATCGGCCAGGTCGAGCGCGAAGAAATGCGCGGTGTGGCCGGCTTGCGCGAGCTGCGCGGCCAGCGCGCGGCCCTCTTCGACGAGCACGTCGCCGAACGCGACCTGCGCGCCCGCGGTGACCAGCGCCTTCACGAACGCGGCGCCGAGGCCGCGCGCGCCGCCCGTGACGAGCACACGGCGCCCCGGCAGCGACACGACCGGTGCGAACTCAGCCATTCGCGGGCTCCGATGCGGCGTGCGCCGCGCGATGCGCGTCGAGCGCGGACAGGTGTTCCTGCGCACGCTGGCGCAGCATCCGGCGCACGCGCGTGATGCCGACGTCGTGCTGATACAGGTATTCGTGATCGCGTGCGTGCGGCGCGAGGCTTTCGAGGACGTAGCGGTCCTGCTCGAGCACGTCCCAGTGCAGGCCCTCGAGGCGGTTGCGGTACATGAAGCGCCACACGTCGCGCTGCCAGCCGCTGACCTTGCGGGTACGCCAGAAGTAGACCTGGCAGTTGTCGCCGTCGACCGGCGTCGCGAAGCCGATGATCCCGAAGTTGCCGCCCGGGCCGAACTTCTGCTTGTACGGAATCGCGAGGCGCATCCACAGGCAGCCGGTTTCGCCGAGCTCGACCCAGTCGAAGTTCACGTCGCGCTGGCCGATCTTCTCGAACATCAGGCCCGTTTCCGTCTTGCGCACGCGCATGTCGGCCTGCTTGTCGCCTTCGGCCATCGAGTGCGACGTCGCGTGCAGGTACGCGCCGTGCATCGGGTCCATCACGTTGTCGATCGCGTACTGGTAATTGCACTTCCAGTTCGACACGCACAGGAAGTGGCCGTATTCGTCGGCGACCAGTTCTTCCGGCAGGTTCAGCGGTGCCGGCTCGCCGTGCGCTTCGTCGCCGAACCACAGGAAGATCGCGCCGGCCTTCTCCTCGACCGGATACGACTTCACGCACTTCGTGCCTTCGAGCGGACAGTTCGCGACCGCCGGCACGCGATTGACCGTGCCGCCGCCGTCGACCTCGATGCCGTGATACCAGCAGGCGATGTTGCCACCGAGGTTCCAGCCGAGCGACAGGCGCGCGCCGCGGTGCGGGCAGCGATCTTCCAGCGCGTGGACCTTGCCCTCGTGATCGCGCCACAGCACGATCTGCTCGGACAGGCGCGTGAGGCCGACGGGCGCGTTCGACACCTGCCAGCTCGGGGCGACGGGATACCAGTAGTTCTTAATGCCGCGATCGAGATAGTCGCGGACCGGGTCGTGTTGGACTTCGTGTTGTGCGGGGGACGTCATCAGTGTGCTCCGGATGCGGTTGTCGTCGGGTCGGCGGTCACGCGGCGCGCGCGCTCATTCCGCCAGCGAGGCCATTTCGGCGCGGAAGCGCTCGGCCGTCCACGCCGTGCCGTCCGGCGCGCGGAAGCCGATGCGGTTCAGGCCCGCGACGACATCGTCCAGCTCGGTCGCGCCGCTCTCGAACACGCGTTCGAGCGCATCGCCGAGGTCGTTCTCGTACTGGGTCGGCTCGGCCTTGCGGTTCTGCCAGACCTGGTTCTCGACCTGGCCCGGGATCTCGATCTGCCCCTTGCCGGCGACGTTGTTCGGCTGCGGGGCCACCCACGGCTTCAGGAAGGGATTGAAGTTGACGGTCGCTTCTTTCATGTCATTCCACCTTGATCTGGATTTCCTCGCCGGCAAGACGCACCGCGTACTGCTTCAGCGCGCGCCCGCCCGGGCCCTTCAGGCATTCGCCCGTCTTGATGTCGAACACGGCCTCGTGCAGCGGACATTCGACCGTGCCTTCGTCGACGAACCCCTGCGTCAGCAGCGCGTAGGCATGCGGGCACACGTTCTCGAGCGCATACACCTCGTCGCCGACGCGGTAGATCCCGATTTCGACGCCGTCGGTCCGCTTGAACTCGATCGGCGTGTCTTCCGACAGCGCGCCGGCGTGCCCGGCGCAAACCCATTGTTCAGACATCTCACACCCTTCCTTCTGATCGACTCTCGGTTCGCTCCGGATTTGTTCCATATCCGGAACAGCAGTTTATGGATGGTGATTATAGGAGCGACTTTCCACGAGTAAAACAAAAAGCTGCATGTCCTAGGGAAAACACCGACCGCCGGGTTGACGATCGCCGCCGCCCATCCCATCAACTGTGATTTTTTGTTTTGTGGCGGGGATTTAAGTCCTTTTTTCAGGACGCTCGATCCCGTGTTGCGGATCGTCCTCACCCCCATCCGGCCCGATAAATTTATTTTTGATCCGGCGTACGACGCCTCTATACTCCATTCCATCAGAGGCACGCTGTTCCTTATATGGAACATGAAAATGCCCGCTCGGTGGTGAAGAACGCGCGACGGCCGGCCGTCCCCCGCGCCCGCCGCCACGGCACGTTTTCCATCAGGTTTGGAGAGTCAGGAGATCAAATGGTCAAGCACGCGGTAGCAGCAGCAATCATCGGAGTGGGCGCGATGTCGGGCGCCTGGGCACAGAGCAGCGTGGTGCTGTACGGCAGCATGGATGCCGGCGTCGCCTATGTGAACAACGTCGGCGGCCATGCGAAGTGGGCGATGATCCAGGGCAACACGCAGCCCGATCGGTGGGGCCTGAAAGGCAAGGAAGACCTGGGCAGCGGCCTGTCGGCGATCTTCCAGCTCGAAAACGGCTTCTATACGAACAACGGCCAGTTCGCGACCGCGAACACCATCTGGAACCGCGCGGCATTCGTCGGCCTCAGCTCGGAGCGCTACGGCACGCTGACGCTCGGCCGCCAGACGCCGCTGTCGTTCGACTATCTCGATCCGCTCAGCACCGCGTACCTCGCGATGAGCTGGTATGCGTTCCACCCGGGCAACATCGACGGGCTCGCCGCGACCGGCAACGTGCCGTACAACAACGCGGTCAAGTACCGTTCGCCGAGCTTCGCGGGCTTCTCGGCCGCGGCGGCGATGGCGCTCGGCAACACGACGAACTTCTCGACCGGCAAGTCGGTCGGCGTCGCGCTGAACTATGCGAACGGGCCGTTCAAGGCGTCGGCCGTCTACTCGAACGAGCACGACCGCTCGATCCTGATCGGCCAGACGGGCATCGCGTCGTTCCAGGGGCAGAACACCGCGAACGGCTACATCGCGAACAAGGTCGAGAACATCGGCGCGGGCGCGTCCTACCAGTTCGGCGACTTCCTCGTGCACGGCCTCTACACGCGCACGAAGATGCAGTCGAACGGGTTTTCCGACACGTTCCAGAGCTACGACGCCGGCGTGAACTACCGCAGCAGCGCGTTCAACACGATCGCGGGCGGCGCGGCGACCACGACGCTGGCCGGCCGCCGCTGGACGCAGGTCGAGCTCGGCGACATCTATTCGCTGTCCAAGCGCACGCAGCTGTACGCGAACGTGCTTTACGAGCACGGTTCGGGCGGCGCGAAGGCCGCGTTCTTCACGGCCGGCGCGTCGAGCACCGCGAACCAGGTGATCGTGCTGACCGGCATCCACCACTCGTTCTGAACGGCGGCGGGCGCACGCGCCCGAGGCCGGAAACGCAAAGAGCAGCCCGCGGGCTGCTCTTTTCGCTGGTGATCGGCAAAGCCGCTCGACCGGTCAGAACATCGCGACCCGGTGGCGCGCGTGCGCGAACGTCGGGTCGCTTTCCAGCGGCCGGTAGTTCAGTCGCTGCGACAGGTCGACCGCCGCGCCGCACACCGCTTCGACGAGCCGTTCCTTCTCGCCGGCCTCGCCGATCTCCGAGCGCGGCACCGTCGCGGTGATCGCCGCGACGATCGCGCCCGAATGGTCGCGCACGGGCGCGGTCACGGCCGAGATGCCGCTCTCGAACGCGGCCTCGCTGACCGCGTAGCCGAGCCGCGCGTAGTGACGCACGCGCTCGTACAGCTCGTCGACGGTGCCCGGCGTGCGCTCGGTGAACTGTTCGAGCCGCTTTTCCGGATAGAGCTGGCGCAGCGCGTCGCGCGTGAGGTCGCCCATCAGCACGTGGCCGTGCACGGTCGCATGCGCGGGCAGCCGCGTGCCGACGTGCACCTTCACCGAACCGAACAGCGACGTGTTGCTCTGCGCCTTCGCGACGAACACGACATCGCGCTGGTCACGGATCAGCAGGTGCGTCGACAGGCCCGTCGCGTCGCGCAGCCGTTCGAGCACGGGCGTGCCGAGATCGGTCAGTTCCAGCGAGTTCAGGTATTCGAAGCCGAGCCGCAGCACACCGACGCCGAGCCGGAAATAGCGGTCACCGTTCACGCGCTCGAGGAAGCCGAGCGCCTCGAGCGTCTGCAGCAGGCGGAAGGTGGTCGTGCGCGGGATGCCGATCCGCTTCGACAGCTCGGGCGCACCGAGCACCGGCTCGCGCGCGGAGAATTCGGCGAGGATCCGCAGCCCGCGTTCGAGGCCCGGCACCAGATACGACGACGCGCCGCCGGACGATTCTTCATCGCCCGCACCCTGCTTCGACGCGTCGTGGCCGACGTCGTCGCCGGCTGTCGTGCGCGGCGCGCTTGCCGGCTTCGCCGGCGGTTTCGATGCGCCGCTCATCGTTGGATTGACCCTGTGCACATGGACGGAATGGAAGCGTTCACGAATGACCCGCAATGCTTGATTATGGATTTTCGACCGGGCCGGATCAACACGATCCGGCGCAGGCGGCCGACGGCCCGGCGCGCCCGACCCGACAGCCGGACGGTCATATAGCCTGATGCGATCGAAAGGATAACAGCGATAGACAGGACTGCCCACCGGAACGTCGCCGGGTGCGGCGGCCGGCGGCGAACGATGCGGTGGCTCGCGCGATGGGCCGGCGGTCGTCAACCGCCGCACAGGATCCCGACCTGCAACGTCGCCGCGCGCGCGGCATGCGGTTGCAGCGGTTCGAGTTGCGGCGCGTCGGTTTCTTCATACGGAATGCCGTTGACGCGCAGGAAGGTCTTGACGGCATCGACCGGCACCGCGATCACGTAACGCGCGGCATCGGCGCGCGCCGCGACCGCGCGCGGGTCGCCGGCCGACACGTCGGCGCGATCGGTGACGACGCCGATCACGCGCCCCGCCCGGTCGAGCACGGCCGCGCCGCTCGCGCCGTGGGTCGCCGGCAGCAGCAGCGTGAGATCGCCGGCGCGCGCCGCGCCGGGGCGTGTCAGTCCGTTGAAGACCGCCGCCGCGCGGTCGGGCATCCGGCGCAGCGCGTCGTAGCCGGCCGCGAAGACGGGTTGCGCGCCGCTGCCGGGTGGCGTGTGCGCGAATGCCGCTGGGAGCAACGGCCGCAGCGCGCTGCTGACGACTGCGAGATCGCGATCGGTGCCGAGTGTCTTGACCCGGGCCCGCGCGACACGTGTGTCCTTGATCACGAACAGGCTTCGGCATTCGGCGACGGCGTGCCTTGCGGTCAGCACGTCGCCGGCGTCGTTGATGAAGATGCCGGTGGCGTTTACGTCGAGGGTGGTGGCGTCGGGGTATGCCGTCGCTGCTGCCGCCGGTGTCGGTGTCGGCGCTGATGCTGACGCGGATGAAGATGAAGATACGGATGCGTATGCCGCGAGCAGCACGGCCGGTTCAGCCCCGGCGTCCTGTGGCAACGCGAAGCCAGTAGCCAACGCCAACGCCGCCATCTGCACGACACGCCGCACGCCGACCGGCAGCACGCAAACGGCGACGCCCACCCGCGTCACGTTACGTCCGCGCGAAACCTGCCGCACTATCGCCCGTCGTCGGTGCGTACCTGCGCTCGACCGACACGCCGAACCGCCGCACTCGCAACGTCACGGCGTACGCGCCGCCGCCGCCGGCGCGCCGGCCGCCGCTTCCGGATTCGGCGTCAACCGCAAGCGCACCCGCAGCGGCTGCAGCATGTCCGGCGGCGGCGCTTCGGTGAGCGGACTCGCGGTCAGCAACTGCCGCAGCGTCGCATCCGCGTCGGCCGAGCCGAGCGACGCGAATTCGACCCGCGTGACGGCCCCGTTCGCACCGATCCACGCGCGCACGACGATCGCCGGCGGCGGCGCATCGGCACGCGCGTTCAGCACGCGCTCTTCCAGATACCGATGCAGCCGGTCGGCCGCGTCGCCGTCCGCTTCGAGCCACGCCTGGAACTGGCGGCCGACGAGCTGCGCATAGCTGATCCACGGCTGCGGCACGTCGGTCGTCTGTGCCGCGACCGGCATGCACACGGCCAGCACGCATGCGTAAAGGCACGCGCGCAGCCACCCGGATATCGTCCCTTCCCACCTACGCGTCATCGCGCCTCCCGTTTCCCGTGTATCGCTCGCGTGCCCGAACGGACCGCGCGCAGCATCGCCCGCCCCGCTCATCCGAGCTCGATCGGCACATACAGCCGCGTGCCGCCGCGTTGCACGAGCAGCGCGACGTTGCCGCGCGCGGCGTCGATCTCGGCCATCAGCGCGCCGATGTTCGCGACCGGCGTGCCGTTGACCGACAGCACGATGTCGCCGGGCTGCAGCCCCGCACGCGCCGCCTGGCCGCTCGCCTGTTCGACGACGAGCGCCTGACTCACGCCCAGCCGTTGCCGTTCCTGCTCGGTCGCCGCGCGCAGCGCGAGCCCGAAGCGCGCCGGCCCTTCCGCGCCGCCGGCCGACGCCGACCCGCTGTCGAACGCGCCGACCGTCGCGCCGACGTGCATCGCCCGCCCCGCGCGCCACACGAGCAGGTCGACCTGCCGCCCCGCGCGCATGCCGGCGATCGTGCCGAGCAGGTCCGCCGATTCGGCGACCGGCTTGCCGTCGACCGCGAGCACGACGTCGCCCGCCTGCAGCCCCGCATGCGCGGCCGGACCGTCGGGCTCGACCATCGTGATCAGCGCGCCGTCGGGGTTCGCGAGGCCGAACGAGCGCGCGAGTGCCTGGCTCACTTCCTGCACGGCCACGCCGAGCCGGCCGCGCGTGACCTTGCCGGTGCGCAGCAGTTGATCCTTCACGTCGAGCGCGATGTCGATCGGGATCGCGAACGCGAGCCCCTGATAACCGCCCGTCTTCGAGAAGATCATCGAGTTGATCGCGATCACGCGGCCGTCGAGATCGAACAGCGGCCCGCCCGAATTGCCGGGATTGATCGGCACGTCGGTCTGGATGAACGGGATCGCGCGCTCGCCGGGCAACGAACGCGACTTCGCGCTGACGATGCCTTGCGTGACGGTGTTCGCGAACCCGTACGGCGAACCGATCGCCATCACCCAGTCGCCGACCTCGGTGCGCGCGGGGTCGCCCGTCGCGACGACCGGCAGATTGCGCGCGTCGATGCGGATCACCGCGACATCGGACACCGGATCGCTGCCGATCACGCGCCCCTTGAACTGGCGCTTGTCGGTCAGCTTCACGTCGACGGCGGTCGCGTCGCCGACCACGTGCCGGTTCGTCAGGATCACGCCGTCGGCGCTGACGATGAAGCCGGAGCCGAGGCTCACCTCCTCGCGGTTGCCGATCACGCGCCGCGCGAGAAACGGCGCAAGCGGATGATCGGGCGCGATGCCGGGCGGCAACTGGATGCCCATCTGCGCGACTTCGCGCGTGACGCTGATGTTGACGACCGCGGGGCCCACGCGCCGCACGAGCGCCGCGAAGTTCGGCAGCGCGACGGTGGCGGATGCGGGACGGTCCGCGGCGAGCGCGGCTCGCTCGGCGGCCGTGGTCGCGGCTGTCGCGGCCGTCGCCGCCATGCAGGCGCACGCAAGGGCAAAAGCGAAGGCGAGCCCGCTCATCATCGTTCTCAGCAGCGCTGCCCGGCCCAGGTTCACGCGCACGTTCATGTCGCCGCTCCCCGTCGATTCCCGATGCCGGCCGCCATCATGGCCGCGGCGGCACCGCGACCGGCGCGTCGGGCCGTTGCGGCGTCACCGAGCGGCCCCAGTTCGTGCCGAAACGGTTCTGCTCGGTCGACAGGTTGAACGTGCCGAGGCGATTCGACGGCTGCTTCGACAGCCGCTCCGAATCCGTCTGCGACGCGCCGCCGGGTTGCGCTTCGGCTGTCGGCTTCAGCTGCCGGCTCAGGCAGTCGTACGACAGCGCGCGCTTGCCGTCGACTTCCGCGTCGACGCACACCGGCTTCGCGGCCGAACCGGGCTCGGCCGCCGCCGCGCGACCGCCCTGCGCATGCGCGCCTGCGATCTGCAGCACGCACGCCATCGTCACCACAACCTCAAGTCGCCTCTTCATCCGCGCCTCCCCTCGATCATGGCCGCCTGGCCCTCGTGCATTCGCCCGTTCACGCACCTGCGCCGTGCGCCGTCGGCCGCGCCAGAAAGCGCTCGAACGCCGCGCGCTCGGCCGCGTCGACCGCCACCGCGCGCGCATCGGCGCCCCGAGTCCAGGCGTCGCGCATCCCGTCGACCGGCTGCCACGCATGCACCTGCGCGCCGGTCGGATACGGCGTGACGACCGGCTCCCGATAGTCGACGCGAAAGAGCCGCGGCGCATCGCTGCCCGCTGTCCACAGGTCGCCGACGTCGCGCACGCTCGCATCGAACCAGAACCGCACCCAGCGCACCGTCGGTGCGAGCGCGAGCGTGGCAGCCCCTGGCGCAGCGGCGGCCACCCCGTCGCCGACCGGCGCATCCGGCACGCGCAGGAAGCCGGCCAGCGCGAGCAGCACGGCGGCGAGATCGTCGTCGCGCAGCATCCGGTACGACCAGAGATCCGCGACGTCCATGCACGCGATCACCGCGATGAACCGCTCGATCGTCAGCGCGGGCCACGCGTGCCGCATCAACGCGTAGTGACGCGCCCATTGCGCGACGAACCGCTCGCGATGGCGCGCCGCGACCTGCACGTCGCGCGAGCCGCGGATCGTGAGCTCGTCCGGCTGGTACTGCCGCGTCGTCAGCACGCATTGCGCGGAGCAGCGCGCGCTGCGGTGCCGCGCATAGCCGCCCGCGCCGGGCAATGGCTCCAGCGCGCCGAAGCACAGCGGACAATGCGTCGGCCATTCGCCGGGCCGGCCCGGCCACGGATTCGCCTTCGGCAGGCGCGGACGATCGGGCGCGGCGGCCACGCGCCGCCGCCCCGGCGTGCGCGCATCGGGCGCCGCGACGCGCGGCGTCGAACGGACAGGTGCCATGGGCGCCTACCGGGCAGCCGCGAGCGCTTTCTTCAGCGCGTCTTCGTTGATCGGCGCGTTCGCGGTCAGCTTCGCGAGGTACGCCTGCGCGTTCTGCTGCGTGCGCTGCGCACGCAGCATCGTACGCACCTGTTCCTTCACGTCGGCGAGCGGGCGCGGTGCGGCCGCGCGCACCTCGAGCAGCTTCACGACGTGGAAACCCGACGGCGTGCGGACCGGCGCGGACACCTGGCCCGGCTTCAGCGCATCGGCCGCCTGCCGCACGGCCGGCAGCATCACCGAATCCGGCACGAAGCCGAGATCGCCGCCGTTCGCCGCGCTGGCCTTGTCCTGCGAATTCGCCTTCGCGAGCGTCGCGAAATCGCCGTTGCGCGCGCGGTTCGCGAGATCGGCCGCCTGCTTGCGTGCGGCGTCGAGCGTCGCCGCGTCGGCATTCGGCGGCACCGCGAGGTAGATCTGCGCGACGTGCAGCGCGCGCGGCGCGGTGAATGCCGCGCGGTTCTGCTCGTAGGCGGACTGGATCTCCGCGTCGGACGGATAGTCGGCCGGCGGCGCGCTCACCGACGCGAGATAGCTGCGCGCGACGATGTCGCGCCGTGCCTGCTCGATCGCGGTCTGCACCTGCGCCTCTTTTTCCCAGCCCTTCGATTTCGCCTCGGCGAGCACCGCCTTCTGCGCGAGCGTCGAACGCACGACCTGGTCCAGCGCCGCCGGATCGGCCGCGAGCCGCTCGCGCCCTTCGGGGCTCACCGCCTTCAGCAGGCTCGCGATATCGGCCTGCGTGACCGACGCCTGCGCGGCGTTCGCGATCACGTCGTCCTGCGCGTGCGCGGCGAGCGGCGCGGCCAGCAGCAGGCCGCCGGCCACCATCGCCAGCGTCTTCATCTTCGTCATCATGGTTCGACTGCCCTCTCGATTGCTGTTGAATCGCGCCCGCCGCCGGTCGCGCGGCAGGCGCGTCGTTACGTTCGCTCGTTCGTCCCGCCTCGCGCTAGCGCAGGCTCGACAGCGTCATGCGCAGCACGATCGGCTGGGTCATTCCATGCGGCGGCGCCGTGCCGACCGCGCGGCCGACGAGCGCGTCGCGCAGCGCGACGTCGACCGCCGGATCGCTGGCCGGCGCGCTGTCCACGCGCGTCACGTGCCCGCGCCGGTCGAGCCACGCGCGCACCGGCAGCATGACCCGATCGTCGCCGGTGTCCGCCAGCCGGTCGGCCCAGCGCCCGACGTGCGCGCGCAGCCGGCACGCGGCCGCGTCGTCGCCGTCGATCGCCGCCTGCAGCCGCCGCGCGACGCCGTCCGCATACGCGAGCCACGCGGCGGGCGCCTCGTCGGCGGCCGTTGCGCGTGCGTCGGGCAGCGCGTGCCCCCGCAGCAGCGCGCGCAGCGCTGCGCCGATCCGGCGGCCGGCACGCCGGCTCGCGGCGATCATCACTGCGCCGCGACCTCGGCCGGTGCCGCGGTGACAGCCGGTGCAGCCGTTTCGCCGACCGCCGCCACGCGGGCCGCCGCGTCCTGCTCGGCCATCGCCGGACGGTTGCGCAGGTGCAGCAGGAATTCCTGGATCAGCCGGTCCCACAGCTCGACCGTCGAACGCAGGTGGCGTTCCGACACGCCGCCCGCGACCACCACGTCCATCTCCAGCGCGAGAAACGCGCCGTGGCTCGCGAGACGCGCGAAGCGCTTGGTGCGGTTCCAGTTCGCGACGAGTTCGGCCGGCAAGTCGCCCTGCACCTGCAGCACGCACGACAGCGTGTAATCGATGTACGGGATCGCCGCGGCATCGGTACCTTGCGGCACGAGCCCGGCGGCCGGATTGCCGAAGCGCACCGCGAAGCCGACGCCCTGGCTCGCGCTCATCAGCTGCATCGCGCCGTTCTGTTCGGCGACCGTCACGCGGTAGCCCGCGCGGCGCAGGAGGTCGGCGAGGCGTTCCGCGCTGATGGCTTCGATCGGCGCGTCGTGTGCCGCGCGTTCGTCGGCGGTATTCGGTTGCGTGTCTTGCATGTCTGTGTTCCCGGTGTTCAACGAATCGATCGGTTCAAGGACGGTGCCGGCCCAGGGTCATTGCGCACTCGCGGATGCGGCGGATGCGGCTGTTGCAGCGGATGCGGCGGTTGCCGACGCGGGCGTCGCGGCCGGCACGCGTGCGGCCGGGTCGTACTTGCCCGCATACAGCGCGTCGCCGTAGCGTTGCGCGAGATCGTCGTACTTCACGCGCGCCGATTGCGCGAACGGCTGCCGCGACGCGAAGAAGGTGCCGATCCCGACATGCTCGTACGCGTCGAGGATCTCGTGACCCACGCGATACAGCTCCGCATTGTGTGCCTGGCAGGTTTTCAGTTGCGTGTCACGCGCGGCGACGTCCTTCTGCGCCTGCGCATGCTGCGCATCCCGCGCACGCGACACGGCGAGCAGGTCCTCGTAGGACGCCTTGTACTTCGCGAGCGACCGCGCATCCTGCTCGCGCCCCGCCCGCTCCGCCGCGAGCGCGCGCGTCGCGGCGGCTTGCGCGCCCGAGTCGCCGCGCGCCGACGCGAGCTGGCCCTGCGCCGCCTTCAGTTGCGCGAGTGCGTCGTCGCGCTGCTTCTCCGCGACGGCCTTGTCGGCCTGCAACTGCGCCTGGTTTTCCTGCAACTGACGCAGCTCCTGCACGGTGGAGCGCAACTGGCTGCGCAGCTTGTCCTCGATGCTCTGCGCGTGCGCGCCGCCGGCCGCCAGCAGCAGCGCGCCCGCCAGCATCGTGCGATAGGTCGTGTTCATCCCCGGCTCCGGTCAGAAGCGAGCGTTGAGCTCGAGCTGCAGCACGTCGATCGAGACCGGCGGCCCGTACACTTCCTTCGAGCTCAGGTAGCGGGCCGACACCCACGTGTCGCGCGCGACCGCATACGCGGCGCCGATCACGTAGCCGCGCGCGTTGGTGCCGCCGAGATGGAAGTCCGGATCGTTGAACGCGTCGAGCACGGCGTCCGGCTGCAGGTACTTGTACGCGATCGAGAAATTCCACTGGCCCTTCTCGCGCGGCTCCGGCTCGCCGATCGTCGCCTTCGCGAGGAAGCCGTTCGGGCCGCTGCGGTAATCGGCGCGCGTCGCGTTCACCGACGTCGATTCGTAGTTGTTGACCGGCAGCGACGCCGCCGCGAACGCCTTGTTGTCGTTGTACGCGAGGTTGCGCACGTATTCGCCGTCGAGGCGCAGCTTGAAGCGGTCGGCCACCACCGTATCCCACTGCGCCTTCAGGTCGAGCAGCCGGTAGTTGTAGGCCAGGCCGAAGAGCTGCGGCTGCGGCGTCATCCCCGGTGCGAGGTTCGGGTTCTGCACGATGTTGCGCAGCGCGATCAGCGTGTTGCCGCCCTGCATGAATGTCGGCGCCTCGTTGTCGGTGCTGCAGCTGGTCGCGCCGAGATACAGCGCGCACGGCGACGACAGCGTGCCGCGCATGTTCTGGAAGTCGTAGTACGCGACCGCGCCGCGCAGCCGGTTCTTCGCATCGATCTTCCAGTCCGCGCCGAACTGCGCGCCGAACATCCACTTCGTGTTGCTGCCGGCCTTGTCGGTGCTGTTGGACGGGAAGTTTTCGCTCGTGTACTGGATCGGGAACACGCCGAGCGTGCCGAACAGCGTGACGTCCGGATTCCACGGCAGCGCATGGCGCAGGTTCGCGGCGAGGCCGTCCATCATCAGGTCGTCGGAGAACACCAGGTCCGACTTGAAGAACGGGTTGTCGAAGCGGCCGGCCGTCAGGTTCAGCCACGGGGCGGGCCGGTACGCGAAGAACGCCTTGTTCAGCCAGATGTTCTTCTTGCCCCAGCCGCCGCCGGCCGTCCCGGTGGTGGACACCGGGCCGTTGTCGTTGCCGCTCGCGAGCTGGAGGCCGGCGATCATGTCGTCGGACAGCGTCGCCGTCACGCCGAGCCGCGCGCGGTAGCGCAGCAGGTTGTTGCGGTTCTGCGTGGTGTTCTGCGTCGGCAGCTGCGTCAGGTTGGTGTTCGGGTTGATGTCGAACCCGCCGCCCTGGTTGATCGCCGCGAAGTTCGTCACGTTGTTCGCGTTGCGGCTGCCGTAGAAGTGATATTCGTCGCGCACGCGCATGTCGCCGTCGAGCTTGATGCGCGACACCCAGTCGGGGAACGTGTTCGGCTGCGCCCAGTTCTCGGCCTTCGCCTGCGCGATCACCTCCTGCTTCACCTGGTCGCGGATCTGGTCGCGCACGAGTTGCGGCACGTACGGCACCGCGACGTCGCCCGGCTGGGTCGGCGGGTTGACCACGCCCGCGCCGGCCACCACCGGCGCGCCCGCGCCGCGCGCGGCCCGCGCCTGCACGGCCTCGGTGCGCGCTTCGCTGATCAGCTCGTTCGCGTTCTGCTGCGTGAGCACGCCGCGCTTGACGAGCAGGTTGATCAGGTTGATCACCACGCTCTCCGTCGGCGCGGCCTTGCCCGACGCGGCCTGCGCCTCGAGCGACTGCCCGTGCGCGGCGGACGCGCACGTCAGCCCGAGCGTCAGCACCGCCGCGCCGACGCGCGACAGGCGCGCGGGCAGCGCCCCGCTGCGGGGCACCGCACCCCGTCCGTTCATCCTGTGAATCATCGAAGCACTCCGAACAATTTCCGTTTCTTTTCCGGCAGCATCCGTGCGACGGACCTGCCCCGTGGATTGATTCGTCATTCGCGCGCGGTTCGTCATGCCGGCTTGCGCCCCTGCAGCCTGACGAGCACCGGATACGCGGTCGCGGGCGGCGGCGCCTCGTCGACCCGGCCGAGCGACTCGACCGCCGCGATCACCGCCGCGTCGATCTTCGCGTCGCCGGTCGATTGCGCGACCGTCACCTTCGTGATGCGTCCGGACGCGTCCATCCACAGGTTCAGGCTGCCCGCGAAGCGCGCGCCGCCGGCTTCCTGCACGCCCTTGTCCTGCTCGATCGCGCGCTGCAGCACGTACACCATGTACTGCGCGTAGCTCGCATTGCCGAACTTGCCGCCTCCGCCGCTGCCGACCATCCCCGAGCCGTCGCCCGCGCCGATGTTGAAGCTGTCGGTGCCGGCCTGTGCGGGCGCGTTCATCGTCATCTGCTTCGGCTGGTTGTCCGACGGCTTCGGCGCCTCGGAAGGCTTCGGTGCGATCGTCGGCCGCTCGACCGGCGTCTTGACCTCTTCCTTCACCTTGTCGGGCGGCGGCTTCCGCGGTGGTGGCGGAGGCGGCGGCAAAGGAATCACCGTCGTCACCTGCGGCGCGCTCGCGCGCTTCACGCCCGCGGTATCGCCCGCGAAATGCCAGATCAGCGCGGCAAGCCCCGCCAGCGCCAGCGCGATCGCAACCGGCTTCGCGTAGCGGCCGGGGCCCTTGTCCGGCGGGCCGCCGTTGTAGGTCATCTCCATCGCGCGGCCCTAACCCTGCTTCGCCTTGCCGGTCACGAGGCCGACCTGCGACAGGTCGAGGCGGCGCAGCAGGTCGAGCACGTCCATGACCTTCTGGTACTGCACGGCCGCGTCGCCCTTCAGCACGATCGGGAATTCCGGATTGGTCGCCTTCTCCGTGCGCAACCGGCTCTCGAGTTCGTCCATCGTCACCGGATACGCGTCGAGGAAGATCTGCCCGGAATCGGCCACCGTGATCGCCTTCGTCTTCGGCTTCGCGAGGCTCGCGGACGAGCTCGCCTTCGGCAGATCGACCTTGATTCCCTGCACCGACGCGGTCGTCATGATGATGAAGATGATCAGCAGCACGTACGCGAGGTCGAGCATCGGCGTGATGTTGATGTCGTCGTACGGCTTGTCGTCGTCCTGAACCTGCATGGTGGTCTCCTGCGTGCGTTCAGTCGGCCAGCACCGCGTGATCCGGCGTGCGGTGCGCTTCGGCGAGGCGCGTGACGAATTCGTCGACGAACACCTGCATGTTCGCGGTCACGTTCTTGTTGCGGATCAGCAGGTAGTTGTAGCCGAACAGCGCGGGGATCGCGACGAACAGGCCCGTCACCGTCGCGAGCAGCGCGGCCGCGATACCCGGCGCGATCGCGTTCACGTTCACGTCGCCGGCCGCGGCGATCGCCGCGAACGTGATCATCACGCCGACCACCGTGCCGAGCAGCCCGAGAAACGGGCCACCCGAGATCGCGATGGTCAGCAGCACCATCGACTTAGACAGCCGCTGGTTCTCGCGCACGAGCGTCGCGTCCATCGACGCGCGGATCGCCTCGATCGATTCGCTCGTGATCACCGTGCGGCCGTTGCCGTCCATCCGGCTGTGGATTTCATGCACGCCGGACTGGTAGAGCCGGTACAGCGACGACTGGTACAGCCGCCGCCCTTCGACGCTCGCCTCGTCGACGTGCGCGAGGCCGACCAGGTGGCGGCCCGCCACTTCGCGAAAGCGCTGCACGAAATACTGGTTCGCCTTGTCGACGGTGCCGACGTAGCGTGCCTTGGTCCACATCACGACCCACGACACGAACGCCATGCCGAGCAGGATCGTGATCACGACCCACGCGTCGACGGTCACCGACTGCACGATCACGCCGAAGTAGCCGAAGCCGAAGCCCGACTGTTTCTCGTCCGCGCCGTACGCGACCAGCTTCGACTCCGAACCCTGCGCCAGCGCATCGACCGCGAGCGTGGCGGGCGAACGTGCGATCTTCGACAGCCGCAGTTCGTCGAGCGCGCCCGCGTAGGCCGCGAAGCCCGCCGGTGCGCCGGCCGCATCGGCACCGACCGTCGCGACGCCGTTCAGCGCGGGCAGCGCCGCCGCGACCTGCGCGGCCTGCTTGCCGTTCACGTAGACGGTCAGGTTCTTGCCGTCGGCCGTCACCGCGAGATACGTCCACTGGTTCGCGGCGACCGGCGACACGGCCGGCGTGCGCACCGGCGCCGCGCTGCCGGCCGCGCCGGCGACTTCCGCGAACGGCACGCCGTTGTCGAGGCCGATCAGCAGCGCGTTCGCGCCGTCGCGGCGGCTGTAAATCAGCGTGTTCGGCGCGAGCGCGGCCGGCTTGACCCACGCGCTGAACGTGAAGCTGCCGCCGGCCGGCAGGTTCAGCGACGGGCTCGCGGGCAGCGTCAGCGACGCATTGCCGTCGAAGCGCGCGCCCTTGCCGACGATGCCGTCCTCCACCGTGCGGAACGTCGCGTTCTGCGCGTTGTTCGCATACGCGGTCACGTCCTTCGGCGGCGTGCCCGATGCACCGTTGAAGTGGTACACGAGCGTGTAGTCGGGATCGAACGTCTCGGCCGGCTTGCCGCCGTCCGGCGCCTTTTTGTTGCCGTAGTACATCCAGATCGATTCCGCCGCACCCGCCGGCATCTTCGGCACGTCGACCCAGATCAGCGCGACGCCGAGCACCGGGTCGTATTGTTCGACGTGGTAGTTCAGCGGCGTCTTGTCGTCGGCCGCGACGAAGCGGATATCGGCGCCGTTGTCGGCCAGCCCATCGAACTGGAAGTTGCCCGAATGCAGGCGGATCAGCAGCGGCACGCGGCCCGCCGAATCCGCGAGGTTCGCGCCTTTCGGGCTCGCGTCGATCGTGATCGCCTTCCGGTACGACCAGTCGTTCTGCCACCATGCGTTCGCGATGCCGGGCAGCACGCCGAGCATCACCCCCAACAGGAAAAACAAGACTCGCTTCACGATCCACTCCCCGAATGTGCGGGCGCGGTGCTCGTCGCATCGCCCCGCACGGTCAAAAAAAATCCGTCAGAACCCCAGCCGTACGTAAAAATCGAAACGCGGGCTGTACTGCCGCGTATAGACGCCCGCCTTCAGCGGCCATCCGGCCTCGAAATCCGCGCTGGCGTACTTCATCAATTGCAGCCGCGTGCCGACGCCGACGCTCATCAGGTTGAAGCGCGACGTCTGCTCCGGCAGCGGGCTCAGCAGCCACAGGTGCGCCGCATCGAAAAACGCGTGGAAGCGCCACTCGTTCACGCGGCTGCCGACCGCGCCGCCGAGCCACTTCGACAGCGACGGGCTGCGCAGTTCGAGCGATGCGATCACGCCGCTGTCCGCCGTGTCCTCCGCCTGCATATAGCCGCGCACGCTGTTCATCCCGCCGGCCGCGAACTGCTCGCTCGACACGAGCGGCGAGTTGGAAATCTGCGCGCTCACGTGCGCGTTGGCCTGCATGTCGTTCGCGAAGCGCTGCGTATGGTTCACGTCGAACTTGCCGTACACGAAATCCGGCGTCGCGTTGTAGCGCTTGTTGTCCCATGCGCCCCAGTCGCTGCCGAGGCCGCGGATGTTGGTCGTCAGCGACGCGGAGAATGACGTCTGCGAGTTCTTCAGGCTCAGTTGGCCGTTGTACGAGAACGTCACCGGCACGTAGGTCAGCGGCGCGGTGGAGGTCTGGCCCACGAGGCTCACGTTCTCGTCGTAATGCTTGCGGTCGATCTCGATGCTGACCGAGTGCGCGTAGGTTTCCGACGCGGGCAGCGCGTAGATCGCGGTGAAGCCGTAGGTCGTGCCCTTGCCGAGCACGTTGGTGCCGCCGACCGAGGCGACGTTGCTGTCCGAGTGCACGACGGTGGCGAGGAAGCTCCAGCGCGTATCCTTGATCGGTGCGAGATACGAGAACGCATAGACGCGCGCATCGTTCGGATGCTGCGGCGCGATCACGTAGGTGCCGGAAATCACGTGGCCGAGCTGCCACAGATTCGAGTAGCTGAGGCTCGCGCTCGTGCGCAGCGTCGACGTGCCGGGGCTGTTGTCGTTGTTCAGCTCGAGCGTGCCGTGCAGCGGACTGTGATCGTCGACCTTGAGATCCACGTCGACCGTCTGCGGCATCGCGCCCGGCTTGAGCACCGGAATCACCTGCCGGTCGGCCGAGCGGTTCAGGTCGGTGAGCTGCTGCTGCGCCTGGTTGAAGTCGGGCACCTTCCCTTCGGCAAGCGCGGGCACCGCGTCGCGGATGTTCCGCGGCGAGTTGTATTGCGCGCCGTCGACGCGCAGCCGGCCCACCTTCGCCTCGACCACCTGCAGCAGGATCACGCCGTTCTTCACCTGCTGCTGCGGCAGCTCGACGACGACCGACTGATAGCCGCGCTCCTGATAGGCCTTCTGCAGCGCATCGCGCGCCGCGTTCACGTCGGCCAGCGTGCGGCCGGGCCCCTCGAACGGATAGACGGCCTTCTCGATCTCGAGCGTCGGCAGCGTCGTGTTGCCGCGCACGACGAACGCGTTCACGTCGAACGTCTGCGGCGTCGACGATCCCGACGCTGCCGCGTTGGCGGCCGGTGCCGCGGCGGCTTCCTGCGCGCGGACGCCCGATGCGACGCACAGCCCTCCGGCCAGCACGGCGCCGGCCAGGCATCGGCATTGCAGCCGCCATCGTTCGCGTGACTTGCGGTCTACTCTCGGCGGCATGCGCCATTCCCCTTTGTTGTTCCGGATCGCAGGACAATCGCGCCGTGCAAGCCGCCTCGCCCCGCTATCAAATGCCTGTTTCACTTTGATGACGCTTTATTCGTCATCCTTATCATGATCCGCATGATGCTTTTTCATACTGGCATCACCGGCATCCGTCGATACGATCGCTGCGCCGTTCGCGTGTTCGCCGTCACGCCGCAAGAACCGGATTCCTGTTCGAACCGACTCGACGGTGTCTATCGGAAAGGACGAAACGTCGTCGGAAAACCCGCAACCACCGACACGACCGCGTCAAACGCAAACGAGCGGCGATCACGCGCGGCACACCGGCTTGCCGCTCTCACCTACCTAGACGGAACGAAGCACGCATTGCCGCAGACTTTTTTGCGCGGACCGTCCAGCGCAACGCCGAAGGCATGCAGCCGGCCGGTCGGTTCGCGTGGTCACGCTGTCGGTGGCGCCGATCCAACGGCGTCGCGGACAGCGTGCGGCCTGCAATGCGCGCACGGCAGACACCCGCGCGCGATCGCGCGGATTGCCGTACAGGAATGTGCGTGGCCCCCGTTTCGTGTGCGTATCGCCTGCCCGGCCGTCATGGCTCTACGGCGCCGCACTCGCATGCGTCGCCGGCAAACGTGTCGCCGCCCGGCGGGTATCGCGCGAAACGCGACGCACCCGCGTGCGGCCCGACAATCGTCGGGTTTCTACCGGGAAGTTTTTGTGACATTCCGCTGAAGATATTCACGAAACGGAGTGCGACGGCGCGCGCGATATCGTTTACGTGCGACCGGCCGGCACGGCACGCGCGCGGACCTCACGAAAACCTGCGGTTTCGCGCGACTCGATCCGTCCTAGCTAATGAGAAAAACACATCGACGACGGGGTTCGATCCATGTCATTCGCCACGATGCTCGTACGCTGGCTCGCCGGGAGGCTGTCCGGCGCCGCCGCGCCGCCGAACCCGCTGCGCGCGTCCGCCGACGGTCATGCCGCGCGGCGCCGTCCATTGCGCTGGCGCGCGCCATGGCTCGCGTGGCAGTTGCTGTCGTGGTGCGTGCTGACGCTGCTGGCGCCACCGATCTGGACGATCGGCACGTTGCTGCTGATCAATGCGTCGAGCGACCAGCCGCTGTTCTGGGCGCTCGCAATGGCGATCGTGCCCGTCGCGAACGGCGTGGCGATCGTCACGACGAACCAGCGCCATCATCGCGTGCCGTTCACGCGGCGCTCGACGGTCGCGCTGTTCATGTTCTTCGTCGCGATGGCACTCGGCTGCACGCTGTTCGTGCTGCTGCTGTGGCGCTCGCATTCGATCGCCGCGCTGGTCGGGCCGCTCGCCGTCGACGGCGACGACGTCCGCCCCGCGACGCTCGCGTTCTGGGTCACGGGGATCGCCGCGATGTTCGGCGTCACGTCATCCGCGCATGCGAGCATCGCGCATGCGTGGCTGGCGTTCGAGGCCTGAATGCGGCTGCGCCCACTCCGCGGGGGCACACGAATGCATCGATACGGAAGATCCGGCGCGACACGTGCGCCGCGCGCACGCGGCATCGCGATCGTGACTGTGTTGCTCGTCGTCGCGCTGGCGGCCACGCTCGCGGCCAGCGTGCTGTGGCGCCAGCAGGTCGCGACACGCGACGTGGAAAACCAGCGGCTCGCGACGCAAACGATGTGGGTCGAGCGTGCCGCGGTCGAATGGGCGCGCGCGACGCTGCGTGCGCAGAACGCGACGTCGAACGTGACCTTCGTCGGCCAGCCGTGGTCGGCGCCGTTCGCCGACGTGCCGCTGTCGGACCTGCTGCCGCCGGATGCGGTTGCGGTCAACGCGGAGCTTGCGCGCGCATCGATCTCCGGAAACGTCGAGGACGCGCAGGCCCGCTTCAACCTGATGAATCTCGTGGCGCGCATCGCGCCGGGCAAACCGTGGCAGGCGAACGCCGAAGGCGTGCTCGCGTATCGACGCCTGCTCGGCGAGCTCGCGCTGGACCCCGCGCTCGCGCAACCGACGGCCGACTACATGCTGCGCTCGCTGCGCGACACGAACGACCCCGGCGGCTGGCCGCTGCAGCTCGTGACCGCCGACGATCTCGCCCGAATTCCCGGCTACGACACGCATGCGATCGACGCGCTCGCGCCGTTCGTGACGGTGCTGCCCGACCTCACCGTCGTGAACGCCAACACGGCGGCCGAACCGGTGCTCGTCGCCGCGATTCCCAGGCTGTCGACGAGCCAGGCGAAACGGCTCGTCGACCGGCGCGGCACCGCGTATTTCGTCAGCACCGGCGACATCGCCGAATATCTGCTGCCCGCGCAGGGCGGCAACCCGACGCTGCCGGACGGCTCGGCCGTGGGCGTCAGCAGCGGCTATTTCATCGTGCATTGCCGCGTGCATTCGGCGCGGATCAACGCGCGCGTCGACACGCTGATCGCGCGCTACGGCAGCGGCAACTTCACGTGGACGTCGGTGATCTGGGTGCGGCGGCTCACGAGTTGAAGCCGGCCGTGCGGATTGCGCCGCTGCATGCATCTCGATGACGCGCCATGCATCGAATCGCGCGTGAACCGCCGCCCTAGACCAATGACGACTCGCTCAACCCGACCGCGCGCGCGCCCTGCGGCGTCACCGCGCAATCGAACGTCAGCCGCGTGAGGCTCGTCTCGCGCACTTCGCCGAGCAGCCGGTTCCAGTCGTCGATCGACACGAGCAGCGCGATCGGCCGGTTGTATTTCGTGACCATCACCAGCGCCTCGCCCGCATGCCGCAGCGCCTTCGACGGATTGCTGCTGAAATCGCGCGTCGCCATCGCGATCGTGCGCAGGCTGAACACGTTGGTGGCGGCATCGTCGCCGTCGTCGTGCAACAGCCGCTCGAGCGTCGCCGCGTGCAGCAATGCCTGCGATTTCGCGGACAGCCGGTTGTCGCGGCGCTTGCGGCGCTCGCTGCGCGGATCGACATGGACGGCCAGCAGCCGCACGATCTGGCCGAGGGTGGTTGCGGGCAACTGGTCGTAGCGGCGCCACCAGTCTGGCGGCAGCGCGATCATCATCCCGGCGTAGATCGCCGCGACACCATCGGCGATATGCGACGGAAGACGCTCGGCGTCGCGCGCATCGAGATCGAGCGCCGCGCCGACCGCCTGCGTCATCACGCTGAACGCGTTATACGCGAGTGCCGCGATCCCGCACGCGAGCAGCGACGCACGCGCCGGCGCGTCGCCGAACGGCGCGCCTTCCAGCACCGGTTCGAGCGGCAACGGCAACGTGTCGCGCCAGCGTCGACAGGACAATTGCACGATCCGCACCGCGTCGAACTGCGCGGCCGGCAAGTCCGTCAGCAGCGTCACCGTGGCGCCGGGTTCGCCGTCGGCCGCCGCGCGACGCCATTCGATCCGCCGCAACGTGCCGGGCGTCACGCCGTCGCCGGTCATGCCTGCCGGCCGTTCGCGCACGATCCCGTCGTCGAACACGCCCGCGCGATGCCATTCGCCGAGCGGCCGGCACGCGCTCGCGGAGCCGTACTCGCGCAGGATCAACGCACCGCCGCGACGCGGCCAACCCGACAGAATCGCATCCGCATCGAAGCGCCCGTCGACGATCCACAGCTCGCCGGGACGCACCGTTTCCAGCAGGGCGGCGACGAATGCGCGCGCGTGCTGCCGGCCACGTTCGACGGGCAGCACGTCGACGATCAAGCCGAGATCGGGATCGTAGACCGGCAGCACGCGCATGCCGGCACCGAGGGCCGCATCGCGCGCGGGATCGTCACAGGCGCGCCCGCAATCGCAGGCAGCCAGGCCGGGCGCACATGCGTCAGCCGCGCCGTCGAGCACGCGCAGCCGCATCCCGCCAAAGCCGCGCTCGTCGGCCCGCACCGTCGTGATCGGCAGCAGCAGTTCCGCGCTGTCCCGCACCAGCGCACGCCCCCAGCCGGCGCGCAAGCGGCTCATTCCGTCGTGCAGCGCGGCGACCGCGGCCCCGACACCCAGCGGCGCGGCACCGGCCGCACTGGACGGCGTGCGCGCGCGTGCGGCGATCGTCGCGATCGCGTCGACCGCGAGCGCGAACAGCGCCTCGCGGATCGGCTCGTCGTCCGGTTCGCCGTCGGTGTCGGCGGCCGCTTCGAGCCAGTCGTCGTGCAGCGCGCATTGCAGCACGAGCCGCGTCATGATCGCCATCGGGCTCTGTTCGACGAAGCGTTCCACCACCGCGCGCATCATCGGGACACCCCGTACCGTTCGCACCGCCGCACCCGCAATTGGTCGCCACCGCACGATCGCACTTGACGGGCCGCGGTCGACGCCGCAGCATCGTGGGCAACCGGACGCGCACGGCCGCATGCCATCGCGGCGCTCCGCCCGCAATCGACGCACGAGGCACCGGCATGTACGTAGATCCACGCGTGGCGCACGGCCGCGCCCGGTTCGACCTGAGCCGTTCGCCGCGCCTGCTCGCCGACGAGCGCCGCTGGGAGATCAGCGACCTCGTCACGCGCGGCCTCGACGATTTCACCGGCGTGCGCAACCGCCGCAACCTGATGCGGCTGCTCGGCCGCCAGATCGCGCCGAAACTCGCGCGCCTCGGCCTCGATCCGTACGTCGGCGTGCTCGGCCGGGCCGAAGGCCTGTTCGTCAACTTCTCGACGATGAGCGCCGAGCACGGCTTGCGCGAATTCCAGCTGCAACTGACGGTGCCCGACCTCCTGCTGCGCAGCTTCGCGTCGAACACGATCCGGCCGCACGCGGTCGCGCGCTGCATGCAGCGCAACGGCGTGATGACGCTGGCGGAGATCGAGCACGAAACCGATATCGCGTTCGTCGTGGCGCGGGTGATGCGCTCGCTCGCGCTCGTGGAACACTGGCAGCAGATCGGCGTGCCGACGCCGCACGGGCTGTTCGTCGGCACGCTCACCGGCGCGAACGACGTCGCGATGAACACCTACTTCCGGCCCGGCGACAACGACCGTCCGTCGCGCTGGAGCGGCTTTTCGGCACTCTTCGCGACGATGCCGGACTGGCGCCAGGAACAGGTCCGGCACGGCGGCGAGCTGCTGCAATGGATGGTCAACCATATCGTGGCCTTGCAAGAATCCGCACCGTTCTTCGAACGCTTTCCGTTTCTGCGAGAACCGCTGCGCGACGCCGACGACCCGCTCGACGCCGCCTGGCGCGGTGCGCGTGCGAACCTCGACGACGGCGCGACGACCTGATCGCCGGCCCCCGCGGCACACCGCGCCCCACGCCGGCGGCGATCCGGAGTCCCGGTCCCGCTACACGGCCCCCTCGCTCTCTCGTATACAAGGTCGAAGCAGGCGCACGTAACCCGCAGAATTTCTTGCAGCCCCCGGATGCGCGCGGATGAAAACGATTCCGCGGCAGATCGGAAATGCCCGCGCCGCCGGCCCGTCAATGCGTGCGAGGCGGCCCGCCCGGTTCCTGGCGCCCGACGCTCTCCAGCACGGCCCACATCCAGATCAGTTCGCGGACGGTGCGCGCATGCTCGTCGCTCTGCGCGCGCCAGCGCCGGAACGCGTCGAGTTCGCGTTCCGTCGTATCGCCGGTGCGCAACCACAGCAGCCAGCGCACCGCGCCTTCGCGGATCGCGTCGGCGCGCGTGTTCGCGTCGCCGGAATCCGCATCCCGTTGCGATTCGTTCATGATCACGCCACCGCCCGAAGCTCCCTCGACACCCCTCCCCCGCACCGCTGCGCGGCCGGGGCGCTTGCCACCCACGCCTCGGATCCGACGACGCTCCACCGGGCGGCCGCGAACGGCCGTCCGGCGTTTGCCGGCCCTCATTGATCAGGTCGTATCGGCAGGCCGTAACCCGCAGCGCGCGGCCAGCCCGCGGCAGCGCGAACGCGTCGCGTACCGAAGAAGGGATAAAGGCGGGAAAAGCCGGTCAGCTCAGCAGCACGATGTTGCCGGGCAGACGCGTGATGTGCGCGCCGTACAGGCGGCCGACCATGTCGATCACGTCGTCGAGCCGCGTGATCGGAAACTGCGCCTGCATCCGGTTCGCGCCGAGCGCGGCCCGCCGCAGGACGACCCTGCCCGGACGATAGCGGTTGATTTCGTCGATGACGTCCGACAGCGGCACGCCGTTGAACACCAGCATCCCGCGCCGCCATGCGCTGACCGCACCCGGATCGGCGCGCGACACGGGCTGCACGCCGCGATCGTCGTAGACGACCTGATCGTCGGCCTTCAGCGTGCGGGCGCCGCGCGGATGCGCGAGCGCGACCGTGCCGGACAGGCAGGTCACGCACACCTGCGACCCGGTACGCCGCACGTTGAAGCGCGCGACCGTCGCCTGCATGCGGCCGTCGCCCGCCACCACGGTGACGGGCTGGATCGGCGTCGCACGGTCGGCCGGCGGCGTCGCCGCGTCGATCTCCGCCTCGCCGGCGACCACTTCGACGCCATGCGCGGCATCGGCATCGCTCGCGGGCAGCACGTCGACGCGGGTCTGCGTGTTCATCGCCACCGTCACGCGCGACGACAGCGCGACGCTGCGCTGCTCGCCGGTGCCCGTGTGGTAATCGGCGGCCAGGTCGCCGAGCGACGGCCACAGCTGCAGCGGCGGGCGCACCGCGAGCCACGATGCGCCCGCCGCCACCGCGAAGCCGATGAACGCGCGGCGGCCCGTGCGCATCGTGCGCTCGCGCCTTGCAACGTTTGCCCAGGCAGCGGCCGTGCGCTCTTCGTGCGCGAGTTCGGTCGCCGCCGTGCGCAGCGAGCCCCAGGTGTCGCGCAGCAGCGCGGCCGCCTGCGGACGGTCGGCGCACCAGCGCTCGAATGCAGCGGCCTCGGCCTGGCTCGCGTCGCCCGAGCGCAGACGCAGCAGCCACGCGCTCGCTTCGTCGAGTGCGTCGTGGGCGGGTTCGGCCTGGGCTTTCGTCATCGTCCGGGTGCTCAAAATTTACGCGGCCCGCCTCGCGAGCCCGTGTACGAATCGCCGTCTTCCTGCATGCGCTGCAGACAGTACTTCATCGCCGCGCTCAGTTCGCTTTCGACGAGCCGCAGCGAGATGCCGAACTGCTCGGCGATCTCGCGATTCAGCAGGCCGTCCACGCGGGCGGCCAGCAGGATCGCGCGGCGCCGCGGCGGCAGGCCGCGCAGCACGTCCTTCAGCGTATCGACCTTGCGGCGCGCCGCGACGATGCGCTCGGGATCGGCCAGCTCGTCGGGTGTCTCGAGCAGCGTCTCGACATCGTCGTCGTGCAGATGGCGGCGTTCGCGGCGATGCTGGTCGATCGCGACATTGTTCGCCATCCCGAGTATATAGGCGTCCGCGTTCGTCACCTGCGTGGACACGTTCGCGTTTTCGAGGCGCAGCCAGGTCTCGTGCAGCGCGTCGGCCGCGCCGTCCTTCGAGCCCGTCACGCGTTCGAGACGCCTGACCAGGTACGCGTAGCGCGTCGCCAGCAGCTTCCTGAGCCCGGTGCGAGTGGTGTCGGACATGGCGGCCTAGCCTCGCGACGCCGTCGGCGGACAGCGGAAGTGCACGCCGTTGCCGGCCGGCCGCAACAGGATCGTGACCGGCTGCGGCAGGTCCGCCGGCGGCGCATCGTCCAGCTTCAGCGCGCGCAGCGCGCGCATCACCGCCGCGTCGCGGGCGGCCGAACCGCTCGATGCCACCATGTTGACCGCCACCACCGCCCCCCTGTTGTCGATGCGCACCTGCGCGACGAGTCGATAGCTGCCCGGCACCGCCGCCGGCTGCGCGCACAACGCATCGATCAGATGCGCCTGCAGCAGGCCCGCGAACGCACGCCGCTCGCCGGAATCGCCGATCCCGTCGATCGGCAGCGCGGCGTCCGCCGGCGTGTCGGCCGTGGCGGGCACCGCCTCGGCGGCCGGCTGCGCGACGATGATCGCTTCGTCCGGACGCGAGAATTCCGCACGCAACCCCGTTCCGGCCAGCATCCGCTCGAGCGCGTCGCGCGGCACGTAATCGCCCTGCACCGGCGCGCTCGTGCGCCCGTCGAGCAACGGCGCCGGCGCCAGCACGATCAGTTCGGTCCTCCGCGCGAAGTCCTGCAACGCCTTCGCGAGCGGCTGCGCGGGCAGATCGAAATGCGCGACGCTGCCCGGCGGGCGGCCTGTGGAACCGGTCTCCTGCGCGTATGCGCCGCGCATGCACAGCACGACGAACACGAGCCACGCGACAAGCGCCAGGACACCGGTCGGCGCCCGTGAACGAGTCATGAATCCCTGGTCGGAAGTGGAGTTGCACGCTGCGTGCCGGAACGCGCTCCCCCGCGAGCGGTTCCGTCGCAAGCGAACGTCAGATTGTGAGCGGGCACTGTGACAGTCAGGTGAAGCGTGCCGCGGATCGAATCAATCCGGCGCGCCTGCGTCGCGCCGCTCACGGCCGGCGCACGACGAAGTTGCCGATCCCCGTGCCCACGACCGCCATCCGTACGTCGCCCGACCACAGCGTGATCGTCACCGGCACGTCGATGCTCTCGTTGCCGAGCACGACGCGCGACGGTGCGTCGCCGCCGCCGGTGTAACGCACCGACACGGCCGTCACCTCGGCGCCCCAGCGGCGCGCGCGATACAGGTCGTCCGTCATCGGCGCCCATGCGCCGTTTTCGGTGCGCTGCACGAACCGGTAACCGCCGCCGACCGGCTGCCATGCGATCGGCATCGAGCGCACCTGCGCCTCGTCGCCGGCCGATTCGAGCAGGTTCGCGAGACGCTGCGCCTCCTCGGCGAGATCGGTGCGGCGATTGCGCGACGGCGCGAGCGTCACCACCGCGACCAGCAGCCCGACGATCACGAGCACGACCAGCATCTCGAGCAGCGTGAAGCCGCGTTGCACGCCGCGATGCGTGCGTCCATGCGGCCGCTGCGCGTGCGATGTTCGCGCTTCGTCATGCCTCGTCATCATGCATTCACCCCCGCGTCAAAGAATGGAAAGCGTGTTCCGTCTTCTTTCATCCGTCATTCGAACCGATCGATCGCCATGAAACCGCTCGCCCTGCTCCGCACCGTTCCGTCCCGCGCCGATCTCGTCCCTATCGTTGCAACGCTCGCCGCCGCGGCCGCGCTCGTCACCGTGTCGGCGTGGGCCGTGCGCGCGCTGACCGCGGCCGCTGCACCGGTTGCCGCACCCGCGCCGCCCGCACCCATCGACGTCACGGCCGGCGCACGACTCTTCGGCGCGAAACCCGACGACGGCCGCGACGCGATCCAGCTGCTCGGCGTGCTCGCGTTCGATGCCCGCCGTGCGGCCGCGATCGTCAGCGTCGGCGGCGATGCGTCGCGCGTCGTGTCGCTCGGTGCCGCGATCGGCGAAGCCGCGAAACTCGCCGAGGTGCGCGCGCGCTCGATCGTCGTCGATCGCAACGGCCTGCAACGCGAGATCGCGCTGCCCGCCGCCGAGAAGGCCAACGCGTTCGTGCGCTGAGCCGCGCATCACTGCACCATGTTGTTCAGCTCGATGATCGGCATCATCACGGCCAGCACGATCACGAGCACCACGCCGCCCATCGCGAGGATCAGCAGCGGTTCGAGCAGGCTCGTGAGAAACATCGTGCGGCGCTCCAGCTCGCGCGACTCGCCTTCCGATGCGCGATCGAGCATCGTCGTCACGTCACCCGTCGCTTCGCCCGAACGGATCAGGTGCACGAGCACCGGCGGGAACGTCTTCGTATGGGCCAGCGCGCGCGACAGCGCTGAGCCTTCGCGCACGCGAACGATCGCGTCGTCGACGTTCGCGCGCATCGCGCGGTTCGACAGCGTCTCGCCGGCTGCCTGCAACGCGCGCAGGATCGGCACGCCGGCCGCCGTGAGAATGCCGAGCGTGCTCGCGAAGCGCACCGTGTTGTAGCCGCGCACCAGCTTGCCCGCGAGCGGCGCGCCCAGCAGCCACTGATCGAACCGCATGCGCGGCCCGTCGCGCGACAGCACCCTGCCGATCGCATAGCCGATCGCGATCGCCGCCGCGAGCGACGCCCACCACCAATGCCGCACGAAATCCGACAGCGCCATCATCACGACCGTCAGCGTCGGCAACTGCTGCTTCGTGCTGGTGAACACGTTCGCAACCTGCGGCACCACGTAGCTCAGCAGGAACGTGACGATGCCGAACGCGATCAGCGTGACGATCCCCGGGTAGGTGAACGCGAGCATGATTTTCTGCTTCAGCGCGTTGCTCTGTTCGATGTAGTCGGCGAGCCGCGACAGCACGACGCCGAGCTTGCCCGTGTGCTCGCCGGCCGCGACGAGCGCGCGGTAGATGTCGGGGAAGTCGCGCGGATGCTGGGTCAATGCGTTCGCGAACGAATGCCCGCCGACGACTTCCGCGCGGATCGACGCCATCAGTTCGCGCACGTATTCGCGTTCGGCCTGTTCGCTCAGCACCGACAGCGCTTCGTCGAGCGGCAGCCCCGCGACGAGCAGGCTCGCGAGCTGGCGCGTGATGATCGCCTGCTCGCGCTGCGACAGCTTGCGGCCGAGCGACAGACGCTGATGACGCTCGCCGTGCAGACGCTGCCCGGCCAGTTCGACGACGAGCGGCGTGAGGCCTTGCGTACGCAACTGGCTGCGACCGGAGCGTGCGCTGTCGGCTTCGAGCACGCCTTTCAGCGTGCGGCCGGTGGGATCGATCGCTTCGTAGCGGAATGCCGACATGCCGGGGTTCTCCTGTCACGTGCGCGACTGCTTCCTTCGATGGCTTCGCGCGGCGTGGCGGATGGAGTCGCCCGGGGAAGACTAAGGAGCGAACCGGCGCAAATTTGTGACGGATGTTGGGCTACCTTTTCGGGCGGGGCTTATTACCGCGGGATGTTTTCCATATCACGCAGAAACGATTTCATCCTTGATGGCACCGCCATCCGTTCAAACATTAATCGTTCGACAAAGATGGATTGAATTCGCCATTTTAAAAATACAATCGATTTCAACATGGCGACAAAAACATCAACCAATAGATGACGTTCGAAATGTTCCGTAGCATCCGCCACGAAACTGACTTGGAGTTGGGATAGTACGTTGCGACGGGTTCGGAAGCCCCATCCCAAGCACCTTCCAGAGCGCTCCACTATTCACCCAGGCGCCATCTCAACATCTGGAACGCCCGAATCGCACTGAATAACGATCGAATAGCCGCTTTACCCATTCCAATAACGCAATGGCTTGCTCGATCAAAATGTTACGCACCATTCGTTATGAAAAATTCACACGCGTCATTCGGATTTCCCCCTACATTTACCCGGCGGTCCACAAGTATTCCAACCGCAGTAGCAGGGGTTCCCGTTTATCTTCGTCCAAGGAAATTTCTCATGAAATCCAGCAAGCGCAAGATCTGTCAGGTCCTGGCTCTCGTCGTTTCGGGCATGGGCGCATCGCTCGCCATGGCCGCCGGCCCGGTGATTCAAGGCGGCGGCTCGTCGCTCGTCGCACCGACGCTCGGCACCGCTTCGCCGGCTGCCGGCGAATTCGGCCTGTACGGCACCGCCAGCGGCACGTTCACGTACTACTCGGTCGGCTCGGGTGCCGGCCAGAACGCGTTCCTGAACAACCAGCCGACGTACTTCGGTGCCGGCGTCACGGGCACGGTCCACTTCGCGAACAGCGATGCGGCGCTGACGACCGCGCAGGTCACCGCTTACAACAACACGGGCCGCGGCACGACGGACGGCCCGCTGATCCAGATCCCGTACATCGTGACGGCCATCACGGTGCCGGTCGTCAACGGCCCGACCGTGACGAGCACGACGACGCCGCAAACGACGCCGGGTCAGGCGCACAGCATCGCGCTGAACGACGACGACCTGTGCGGCATCTTCTCGGGCAAGCTCACGAACTGGAACCAGGTCACCAACCCGGAAACCGGCTCGGTCTACCCGCTCAACAAGGCGATCTCCGTCGTCTACCGTTCGGATAGCAGCGGCACGTCCGAACTGCTGACCCGCCACCTGCATGCCGTTTGCACGACGGCCAACACGAAGGCCGGCGTGACGTTCGTCGATTCGCTGACGTTCGCGAACACGACGGCATTCCCGTCCGGCGTGCCGGCGAACTTCGTCGCGGCTTCGGGCAGCGGCGGCGTGCGCGGTTCGCTCGCTTCGCTGTCGTCGGCCGGTACGGCTGCCGTCGCGTACCTGAGCCCGGACTACACGAACACGTTCCTCGCGTCGCAAAGCTCGGTCGTGACGTCGTCGGGCGCACTGCAACTGCCGATCGCCAGCCTGTACAACACGACGGACAAGAAGTACTACGCGCCGACGTATGCGAATGCCACGACGGCGCTCGGCACGATTTCGGCACCGTCGACCAAGGCCACCGCAGCAGATCCGACGCAGTGGGTGCCGGTCTCCGGTACGGCCTATACGGCCCTGGCCAATCCGTCTGCCGGTTATCCGGTTTCGGGCACGAGCCAGATCATCCTGAGCCAGTGCTATGCCGATGCCACGGCGGCATCGAATGTTCAGAGCTTCCTGAACAACCACTACACGAACGCCAGCTACGCATCGGTCGTGCACGGCAACGGCTTCGACACCGTTCCGTCGGGCTTCAAGACTGCGATCGTGGCCGACTTCCTGAGCAACACCAGCACTTACGGTCTGGACATCAACAACGCGAACAGCTGCCTCCAGTTCGTGGGTCGTTAATTCGAATCACGGTTGATTCGACGCGTCCTGTTGAAACCGCCTCGAGTATTCGAGGCGGTTTTTTTCAATGTCAAACGCGCCAGATCATCCCGAGCCGGTGCTACGCCGATCCGGTCGTGGCAGCGCATGTTCCGAACCCTCTGAACAACCACCATACAAACGCCAACTACGCATCAGTCATACACGGCAACGGCTTCGACACCGTTCCGTCAACCTTCAAGACCGCGATTTCAGCCGATTTCCTCAGTAATGCCAACGGGTACCCTATCGATATCGACAACCCGATCTGCACGCTCTGCTCCGTGCCGGTAATCGACAACAAGTTCGCCAACTCGCAGCAGTACAGCGCGCCGACTCATTCTGAATGCGCGGACCGAATCCGTCGAAAACCGAACGACACGGTAACCGCGATCGATCCTCCAGCAACAAACGCACACGACCCTGGCACTCGAAATACGCCCCGCTTCCAGCATGCAAAGCGGGGATTACATTTCCAACGCCCGGGTCGGAAATCGCCCGATCGACCCGCGGCTATCGCCCACAATCAGAACCGGTTCAACTTCCCGAGTTCGTCCTTGCCAAGCAACATCCGCTGGGTCGGCCCCGCCGCCCCGAACCCCAGCAGCGAAACCGAATTCGACGCATCGTAGCCGACCTGCTCCGACCTGCGACGCTTCGATCCACCGTCCGGGCCGTTGTCGCCGAAACCCTCGACCTGCACGCTGATCGTCCAGCGGCGCGGCGCGACACCCGACGCGTTGTTCTTCGCGATGTCCTGCGCAACCTGGCTCGCCGCCGATCCGGCCGCGCTTGCAGCCGTCAGCGCGCCGGTGTTCACCGCCTGCACGAGCGGAATACCGGTCGCCGTGCCCGTTACCTGGATGTTGTCGGCATTCACCACACGCAACGCGGCGACGTTCAGGTTGCCCGCACGAATGCCGGCGTCGCCTGCGTCGACCGTACCGCGCGGCGCGATCAGGTTGACCGTGCCGTTCGGCGCGCCCGGGATGCTCTGCAACGTCGCGATCCCCGCGCCCGTGACTTGTCCGCGCGAATCGACCGTGCAGTAGTGGTTGGCATCGCAAACATACTGCGGCGCCGGCGTGTCGGCCGATGTCTTGGCGCCCTTGCCCGCGTTGATGTCGCCGTTCGAGCTCCAGATCGTCATGTCGCCGCCCTGCTCGGTGAAAATCCGGCTTTGCGCGAGCAGCACGCTTTGATCGGTAAAGATATCGACGTTACCCTTCTCGAGCGTCAGGATCCCCATCGTGCCGGGGCCCGCTACGACCTTCCCGCTGCTGTCGACGATCTGCGGCGGCGCCGTCGTACTGCCGATGAGCGCTTGCCCGCCCGGCCCGAGGATCGTCACGTCGCCGCCTTGCTGCGTCTGGATCGTCGTGCTGCGAATGTCGAGATCGCCCGTGCTGACTGCCTTGTTCGCACCGTTTGAACCGCCGCCGAGATTGTTCGCCGTATAGCCGTACGAAGCCGGGAACAGCGTGTTGATCGCCTGGTAGCCTCGTGCGTACTGGCCGCGGTACGGGCTCGATGCATCGTTGAAATCCGCGCCCACTTGCGCGAGCACGCCGAACAGCACCTTTTCCGCGAAGCGTTGCTGTACATAAGACGGCAGCGCCTGGAATTGCCTCCACGCTTCGTCCGCCGTCAACTTGCCGACCTTCGCCTGCGCCTTGTCCTTGTCCACCTGCAAACCCGTATCGACACCGAGCCCCGCGTCGTACTGTTCCATGAACGCGATCAATGCCGGCGTCGCACTCGGCACGCCGGCAACCGCGCTGCCCGGCGCGATATAAGTCGAGATGAATCCCGGCACATCGACGCCCGGCCCGACGCCGAACATCACGTTGACGTTCGCGCTCTCGTGCGGCAGGTTCGGGTTGTTAGCGTTGCCGACTGCGTCGATGCCGGTGAAAATCCGCGAGAGCGATCCAGTCGCGTTCGCATTGAACAGTTCGGCCTGACTCGTCAGCGGGCCGATGTTGCGCCCGGCCTGCACGTCGAACCAACCGGGCCCGCCAACCGCCAACACGGGTACCGCACCGCCGCCGGTATTCGGAATCGGCGTGTCATAAATGTCTCGACCCGCCACGATGCGCGTGACATCCGAACCGCGCAGATTTTGCCCCCAGAACGCCAGGTTGACGATGTCCTGTCCGGTCTGAAGAAGCGCAGGCTTGTCGATCGACAGCGTGACGAGATTCCGGTAGAAGCCGTCGCTGCTGTCGGACGTGTCGACAGCGCCATTGACGATGCTTCCGTTCAGGCTGTAAATGCGCGCAGGCTGCGTGTCGCCATCATGAAGCGCAGTTGGCGCATGTGCAGCGAGCGTCGTATCCGTCAACGCCGGAATCGAGGCTTGCGGATTCGTCGGTGAAGGCATCAGCGACGGATCGGCGTCGGACATGCCGAACGTCGCGGGGAGAGTCGTGCCGGTCGTCGTGGTCGACACGTTGGACAGATTCACCGAATGGTTTGCAATCAGATTCAACTGGCCGACGGCCGACGGATAAAGCATGCCGCCCGATTCGACATTGATCCCGCCGTCAAATGCCGTCAGATTGACGCTGGCGGGCAGCACGCCATTCGCCCCGGCCAACATGCCGCCGAGCCCACCGAGCCGGACGTCGCCGGTCGTGGATAGCACATTGACCGCCGAAGTCGACGAATAGCCCTGCTTGTCGGGATACTGCCCGTAATTGAACAGATTGACGACACCAGTCGGCTGATCGCTGCTCTGCGTATAGCTCGACACATAGGACGGATTCAGTACCGCGCCAATATCCACGCCCTGGCGCGCCGTGACGTCGAATATCCCGTCCTGAGTCGCAAGTACGGTCGAAACCGCGAGCGGCGCCTTCGCGAGCGTCCATGACGTCGCGGCAATATCCGACCCGATGCTTCCGCCAGCCGATATCGTGCCCGCGCCCTTCGCGACGAAGTAGTCGCCGCTCAGAATGTCGCCGCCGGCGCGCACGGTCAGATTGCCACCGCCGACGGTGACCGGCTTGTTGTTTCCGTCCAGATACCATGTGGTCGGCAGCGATACGGCAAGGTCCGAAATGTTGCCGGCAGCACTGATCGACACGTTGCCGCCGACGCTCATCACGCCTTGGCCGAACACGCCGAAATCGATCGAGGAACGGGTCAACGGAACGAGTACGGTACCGTCGTTGAGGTTGGCGGTTGTTTCCGGCGTGACCTGCATCCACTGCCACCAGTACTGACCGATGCTGTTACCGGCCCCGCCTGTCACCGCACCTGTCGTGTCGATCGCGTTCTGGACGCCATTGATATTGCCCTGCACATGGATGGAGATATCACCCGCGGAATCCGGATTCACGGTCGGCGTAACCAGAATGTCTTGCCGACCGGACCCGCCACGCATTACCGCCGACGCAAGCCCCAACGCGGGCGAACCCTGCGCAGGCGCTCCCGCCGTGTACACGACGCCCGGTGCGGTGGGATCCGCCAGTGTGAAATCGCGGCCCGCCGCGATGTCGATGGATCCCGTGCCGGTGCGAATCGTGGTCGGTTGCAACAACGTCAATCCGTTTGAATCGACGTAGGCCGTGTGCTGGTTCAGCGTTACGTTGCCCGCCGACATGCCGCCAGTAACGAAGGCTGCAACGGGCTGCACCGCAAGCGGATTGGCACTTTCGGCATCGGCACCGCCCACGATGCGATACGACGAGCTTTGTCCCCCCAGCAACGCGGCAAAGCTGATCGGCAACGGATTGTCGGCAGTCGCTACATTGGCCGGGATATTCCCCGGCAATGCACCGATGTTGATGCCTGCCATCGGAATCGACAATGGCGCGGCGGGAGCATAGAAAAAATTATATGCGCCATTCGGCTTGATGATCGGCGAATTCGACGAAGCGATTCCGGACACCGTTCCCAGGTAATTGTTATAGACCGAGACATACGTCTCGTAGTCTGCCGGATTGGACGATAAAACGGGTGGCGGTGGCGTTCCGAATTTCGGAATGACTATCGATCCTTTAACCAATCCTGTAATCCCGATCTGACTATAATTCGAAAACCAGCTGTTGTATTCCGCAATATAGTCGTCGTAGGACGAAGCTCCCGAAAAGACAGGAGCGGGGGTGTGTAACGGTGCATAAGGCATGATGTGGAAAGCGTACTTTCCACTTGCCCAGTTCCCGTAATACGTCCCCCAGGCGCTACCGTACTGCAGATAGTCCGAATAATACTGAGCTGCCTGCTTCTGAAGCGGCGCACTCAGTGCGTAATTCGGATCATGCAGCGGATTCGTCGAATCGGTTCCGATCGAAGTCAGCGGCTGGCTCGATCCATCGACGAATTGCACGGTGATCGATGCCGGATCATCCAGCGACACCAAGCTGTCATATAAAGCCAGCGCCGCCGCATACGTCCCCGTCGCCGACGCATTCCCCGCCGCTCCCAGAATCGTCGCGACCTGATTCTGGAAAAACCCGTCCGTGATACTCGCTTCCGCATCGAAATTGCCCGCCGCCCGGAACGTCAGCATCGGCGCGATCGTCCCGTTGTAGCGATACGCAGGCACGATCGTCCCGTTGTTGTTCGGCAGCCCCGCACCGAGATTCCAGTTCGACAGGATCGAGATGTTCCCGCCGTTGATCGCCGTGCTCGGGTTGTCGAATTCGATCCCCGGCGCCACGCGGAAATTCGCGATGCCCGCCGTCGATCCCTGCTGCAGCCTCGGTCCATTTGTACCGAGACCGCTCTGAATGAAACCCATCAGCGTGCCGGGCGTCATCGACAGCGTGTTGTCGCTCGCCTTGACGATCTGGCCACCGTAGAACGTCTGATGATCGGCATTCGCGGTCGTCGGCACGAAATACGTGCTGCTCATCCCCGGAAATTCGATCGCCGTCACGCCCGAATTCAGCGAAGCAAGATCCTGATCGCTGCCCGTCAGCGTCACCTGCGCGCCCGTCGCATTGTTGATCAGCGTACCGCCGCCGTCGCCGCTCGCATCGGGCGTGAACGTAAACGTCGGCGCATTCGCGCCCTGCGCGGTAAACGTGCCCGCCAGCAAATGCCCCTTGCTGTCGTACCAGCCCGCCGGATCGACGATGCCGTCGAAGTGCTGCGCGCCCGACGTCGTATCGGTCGTGCTCCACACCGCAAACGCCTCGAGCGTCGTCGCGCGCGAACCGACGATCCCCTTGCCGTCGTTGAACGCATTCGGCAGCTGAACGCCGACGCTGCCGTCCGCGAGCAGCGGAGCACGGAAATTCACCGTGCCGCCGGACAACCCGCCGGCCGTTCCACCCGATACGTCGATCAGCGCATTCGCGCCGACACGGATCATTCCGGAGTGCGACAAATCGATGTTCTCGTAACCGTAGGTCGCGTTGTACGGATTCGCGACGCCCGGATCGAACACCGCGCTCGTGCCGATGTTCACCTTGCCGCCGCGTTGCGTCGGGTCGGAGCCGCGCGCGAGCAGCGTGCCTTCCACGTCGACGCCGCTGCGCCCGTACAGGTCGATCTGCCCGCCCGCCTTGCCCGACGCGTCGATCGTCCCCAGCACGTTCACGTTGCCGTTCGCCGTATCCGATGCATTGCCCGCACCGCCGTCGGCCGTCAGCGACACCGAGCGCGCGGTCAGCGCATTGCCGGCCGACAGCGTCAGGTTGCCCGACTTCGTATGCACCGCAATCGACTGGTTCACGCCGCTCGATGCCAGCGTCCCGGCGAGCGCGTCGAGATCGGCCGCGCCGGCCGTGTCGAGCGACAGCGAGCCGCCCGCATAACCGTTCGCCGCGCCGCCCTTGATCGTGCCGCCGAGATTCACGCCCTGCCTCGGCGCCGACAGCGTCAGGCTGCCCGCCGCGCCGCCGCCCTTCGCGCCCGAGAAATCGAGCGTCGTGCCCGGCTGCACGTCGACGGTGCCCGCGTCGGCGGTCAGGACGATCGAGCCGGCCGGCGCATATTGCGTCACGTCGAAGAACTGCTTCGACACGCCCGCGGCGCTGACCGTCGCACCGCTGCCGATCGTCAGGTTGCCGCTCGTCGCCTCGAGGCTCACGTTGCCGGCCGGCGCGGCGATCGTCGCGCCGTTGTCGGCCAGCGTGCCGCCGACGAAGTGCCACGCACCGCCCACCGCCGTTTTCGTCAGCGCGGTGCCCGCCGCGCCGTTCAGCGTCAGCGCACCGGTCGTCTGCACGTTCGACGCCGAACGCGTATCAGCGAGATACACCGGCGCATTGAGCGTCACCGGCAACGAACCGAAATCGAACGTCCCCGTGCCCTGCCCGACGATGCCGCCGCTCGCGCTCAGGTTCGCCGACGAGAAGCCGCCCAGCGTCTTCGTGCCGGTGCCGAAGTCGATCTCCTTCGCGTTGACCGTCAGCGTGCCGCTGCCCGTCGCGGCCGCGCCGTTGGGCGCGCCCGTCTCGTTCGTGAACGCGATCTGCTGCCCGTTCAGCGTCACGTGGCCGCCGTCGCTCGTGAACGTGCCCGCGCTCAGGTCGACGCTTTTGCCGAACGTCGCGTTCACGTCGCCGACGAAGCCGATCGCGCCGTAGCTGCGCAACGTGACGAGATCCGCGTTCGCGAACTGCGCGAGCCCGGCCGGATCGATCACGAAGCCCGGCAGGCTCGCGGCGGCCGCGCCGCTGCCGTTGGTGAACGTGATCGCCGAACCGTCCGCCGTGATCGCCTTGGCCGACAGCATCGCGCCCGGATCGACCTTCAGGTCGCCCGACGAATCGAGCAGCAGCGCCTGGCCGCCCGACAGCGTCGCGCCCGCGCCGACCGTCAGCAGCCCGGTGCCCGTGCCGCCCGTACGCGTGAGCGGCGCCATCGCGCCGTTCGACACGCGCAGCAGCGCGCCGTCGCCGGCGATCGCGATCGGTTGATCCTTCGCGGCCGGATAGTCGCCGGCCGCCGCGATCGACGCGCCTGCGTCGACGCGCAGGCCGTTCGCCGCGTTCGCGTCCGTGCCGCTTGCGTCGGTCTTGGTCACGAGCAGGATCTCGGGGCCCTTCAGCGACGTGTTCGCATCGTTCGACACCACCACGCTGTTCGCGATCGGCGTGATCGTCACGCCCTTCGTCGTCGCGGCGCGCGTGCCGCCGATCAGCAGGCTGCCGGCGTTCAGCGAATCGAGCGCATCGCTGCCGATCTGCAGATAGCCGGGCAGCGCCGCGCTGCCGTTGCCGGTGATCTGGATGTCCTGCGACGCGACGTCGACCTCCGCCGGCGCGCCGCCCGCACCGGCCGCCGCGTTCAGCGTCGCACCGAGCGTCAGCGCCTTCGTCGCGGCCAGCACGAGCTGGCCGCCGTCCACCGGCAGCGGCGGCGTCACGTTGCCCTGCTTCGCGGCCTGTGCGGCGAAGAAGTCGTTCGCGCCCTTCAGCGTGTACTGCGAGTATTGCTGCCACACCGCGCCCGACTGCACGTTGAAGAGCGTCGGCGTCGCGCTGCGGCCGCCGGTCACCGCATCGGCGAAGTAGCCGGCCGTCGTCACGGTGCCGTCCGGCAGCACCTGCGACGCGCCCGGAATGACATTGCCGCCCGTGCTCGACACCGTGACGCGATACGCACCCGGCAGCGTTGCGTACTTGCCCGGCAGCAGCGTGTAATAGCCGGCCGCGAGGCCCGGCACGCCGGACAGGTACACGGCCTTGCCGACTGCGTCGTTGATCCCGGCCTGGCCGACGCCGAGCGTCGCGGTCGTGGTGGTCGCCGTGCCGTTGGCGGCGACGGCCGGCTGCAAGGTCTGTGCGAATAGCGGATCGTACGCGGCGACCGGCGATTGCTTGCCCGGCACGATTGCGTAGACGTTCCCGGCGCCCGTATTGACCGGCAGCGCCGTCGCACCCTGGCCGTTCGCGTAGCTCACGTTGTATTGCGACAGCACGTCGCGCGTGCCGCCCGTGCCCGGCACCCATTCGGCCGCCTGCAGGTCACCGCCGCCGGACAGGTCGATCGTCGCACCCTGGTTCAGCGCGACGCGGGTGCCGTTCACGCCGATGTACTTGGCGGGCGGCGCATTCAGGTCGGACGCCGTCGTGCCCGCGAGCGGATTGAACTGCCATTCGACGCCGTCGACCGTCGTGCCGTACGGAATGATCGATCCGCCGTTCGAGACCGACGTCACGCTGCCATTCGCGAACGTCACCGAATCGGTCGCGACGAGTGGCAGATTCGGCAGGTTGCCGAACTGCTTCCGCGTCGCGCTGCTGGTCGGATCGCCGACGCCGAACACGAGCGTGCCCGACGGCGCGCGCACGGTGCCGCCCTGCACGATGTTCGTCGCGTCGACGAGCAGCGTGCCGCCGGCCGACAGCGGCGTGCCGGACGCGCCGGTCGTGCCGAACGTGACGGTGGTCGGTGCAAGGTTGCCCGTGACCGGGTCGGCTGGGCCGACCGCGTCGATGATGAACGTGCTGCCGGTGGCCGGATACAGGCTGGCCGCGTTGAACGTCACGTTGCCCGGCGTGTAGAGCACGCCCGGCAGCAGTGCATTCCCCGTCTGCGACACACTGGTCGAGCTCAGACGGATATCGCCGCGGCTGTTCAGGTTCGCTCGACCGAAGTTGTTGAACTGAAACTGATTGCGCAGATCGAGAAACGACGCATTCACGTTCAGCGTCGCGTCGGAAAGCGTCGCGACCGGCGCGAACGCGGGCGTTGACGACGTCGCCGTCGGGCCCGCCAGCACGACATAGGGCGCCTTGATCGTCACCTTCGTGCCGAGCGGATGGGCCGGCGGCTGCGACAGCAGGGTGTCGAGCACGGAATTGCCGCCGGTCGGCCGGGCCGGCGTCGACAGCAGCGTCGACAGCTGGTCCATGCCGATTGCGGCGATGCGTCCGGTATTCAGCGTCACCGACTCGGGCAGCGCGAGGTTCACGTTGCCGGCAAATGCGATGGTCGGTACCGGCGCCGGAATCGGGGATGGCGTGCTGTCGCCCAGCACGAGATTCGCGATCCCCGAACCGTTCAGGCGATCGGCGGCGAACTGGATCACGCCGGTCGGCTGGCCGATCGGCTGCCCGGTGGTGGGATCGATCGGCGTCGGGAAATCCTCGCCCGGCGCGAGCCCGGCGGGCAGGAACGTGCCGCTCTGCCGGACGACGAGCGCGGTCGCACCGGACGAACTGCTGTTCTGATGCGGCAGGATCGTCAGCGTGCCGCCGCGCGCCTGCGATGCGCCACCGTGGCCGGCGAGCGTCCCGTCCGCGAAAAGGCCGTATGCGGCCGACAGCGTGATCGAACCGGCATCGCTCCAGACCGGCTGTGACGCATAGGTGCCGTTTGCCTGCAACTGGTCGAAATGCGCCGACGCGCCCGATACGTCGATCTTCGAGCCGGCTTGCGCGACCACATAGCCCGAATCGCTCGACAACGTCACCGCCCCGCCCGGCAAGACCTTGCCGGTATTCGGCGCGACCGTCGTAGCGCCGATCCTGACCGGCGCGGCAAGCGGATTGGCCAGCGCGACACCGGCCACGTCGAGCGTCGCATCGGCACCCAGCCAGACCGACCGGCTGTTGCTCGGGGTGAAGATATCGGCTTGCCCGGGCTGCACGAACGGGCCGCCGCTCGTATCCGCGCTCAGCGTGATCGCCCCTCCCGGCGCGAACACCGAACCGAGCACCGTCACCTGCTGCGGTGAACCGAAGCCGATGCTCGCACCTGCATCCGCGTGAATCGACGCGCCCGACGACAGCGTCACCGCACCGGTCACGCCGGAATAGGACGGTGGCGGGCCATCCGTTCCGGTCAGCCACGTCAGGGAGTTGCCGCCCGTCAACGCGAGGTTCGTCGGTTGCCGGTGATAGGCATCCAGTTGACCGATCGTCGTCAGGCCCGCCGACGACAAGTTCGCCCCCGAAGCGGTTTGCTGAAGCGCCAAAGCGTCCGGAATACGGTTCAGTTGCGTCAGCGCAACCGTCGCGCCCGGCGCGATGGTCGCGTCGTAGTACGCGTTCAGCACGTACTTGCCGAAGCCCTGCTGCGAGAAAAAACTCTCGGGCAGGTAGACGTCCCACGGCGATGCGGCCGACCGGTCGCCGCCGATCCGGAAGCCGAGCGCCTCCAGTGTCAGCGTGCCGCCACCCGAAAAACCGTCGCTCAGGATCGTGCCGCCCATCGCGATCGTGCCTGCGGTCGGCTGCGTGGCCGGCAAGGGCACACCGCCGTCACGCGTGTGACCGAACTGCTTCGTCGCGCCGGATGCGGCATAGGTCTGCAACGCAACACTGCCGCCCCGCCCGACCGGCACACCGTTCTGCATCAGCAATTGGCCGTTCGCGAGCATTTCCCCACCGCTCGACACATCGAGCACGCTGCCCGGCTGCAGCAGGATCGACCCGGTCGCATCCACGGCGCTGCCGTCCACGAAGGTCGCACTCTGCGTCGCCGACAACGAAATGCTGCCGCCGTTGATGAACTGGCTGTTGCCGGGCGTCGTGCCCGGCGCCGCCTGCACGTCGTTGTTCACCCACTGCCCGGCCGCGCTGAGCGCGCCCTGCGGCCCGACGACGACATTGCCGCCGCTCGTGACGGAAATCGAACCGGACGGCACCGACAGCCGCCCCGCGATATTCACGTCGGCGCCGACCGCCGCGCTGTTGAGCGAAACGGAGCCGCCCGGCTGCAGGCTCAGCTGCGTGCCCTGCGCCACCTCGATGCCCTTGCCGGCGTTCTTGTCCCCGGTCACGTTCAGGTTCGCGAAGCCGCCGTTGTTCAGCGTCGCCACGGGCACGACCTGCGTCGCCAGCAGATTGTTCGGATCGCGGGCATCCGGCGCCGGCGAAGCCGTCTTGTCGAGCGGCGTGTCGATCGAGAACCCCGGCATCAACGCGCCGAGCTGCGGCGCGTCGTCCTGCAGGATCACGAGGCCCGGGGTCCCGGTGATCGTGAGTGTCGTGTTGGCCGCACTGTTCCACGTCATCCCGGCCAGCGCGCTGCCGGCCAGCTTCGGATCCGCGCCGAGGTTGAACGTGCCGCCCGACGGCAGGCTGTTGCCCTGCATCTGCTTCGCGCCGCCGAACGCCTGCGCGCTGATGTCGCCATCGAGCACCAGCGCCTGCGACGCGAACAGGTCGAGCGTGCCCGCATTGCCGCCGACGATGTAGTCGGCCTGATACGTGCCGCCCGTCTGCAGCGGGTTGTACCAGGACTTCGTCACGCCCCAGCGCGGATGGTTCTCGACGAACTGCCCGGCGATGCCGACATAGTTGTCGTACGGACTCGCCTGCCCGATCGGCACGATCGCGCCGTTGGCGTCGACGAGCCGCGTCGTGTTGACCATCCCGCCGTTGTAATGCACGTATCCGCCGTTCAGGTTCATCGACGAACCCGCCGCGGTCATCACCTCGTTACCCGACAGCGTGATGGTGCCGCCGTTGGTCAGCAACTGATCGACGGTACGCGGAATCAGGTTCACGTAGCCCGACAGGTTCAGGATCGGGCTGCCGACCCACTGCACGCCGTCGCCGCGCGTGCCCGTCAGCGTGCTGTCGACGACGACGCCTTTCAGCCCGAACAGGAAACTGTTGCGCAGCAGCGGCGAATCGGCCAGCTCGTTCTGGCCGATCCGGTCGATGGTCAGCAGCGTCTGCGAGATCGGCGCCTGCACGTCGGCCAGCCCCGACACGTCGATCGTCGCGCCGTCGTCGACGTAGATCCGGCCCGGCACCGCGGTCTGGCCGGACGCCTGGTTCGGCACGACCGACGGCGCATAGGCCGTCACCGACACGGTCGAGCCCGGCGCCTCGATCAGCGAGCCGCCCTGGAACCACACCGAGCCGGCCGTCATCGCGATGCCGCCGGGCGTGAAGGTCGTGCCCGGCGTCGATGTCGCGGTCTGGCCGTTGTTGTCCGGCAGCACCGTCGTCACCGATCCCGGGCCGAAGCTCAGCAGGCCGGCGCGATTGACGTTGTCGGCCCCGCCGGTTCCGCCCGAGACCGGCGTCGAGCCGGTGTACGGATTGCCCAGCGGATTGTTCGATGCATACTCGTCCGCCGTCGAGATCGTGATCGTGCCCGGCGTGTTCACGCTCGTCGTGACGCCCACCACGCCGTTCTGCGCGACGCGGCTGCCGAGCAGGTTCACGTTGCCGCGCGCGGCCTGGACGATGCCGGTGTTGGTCAGGGTGCCGGCCGGCGTGACGTCGATCGTGCTGCCGGTCTGCAGGTCCGTCGTGACGATCTGCCCGCTCAACTCCGGCAGCAGCACCTGCGGATTGGCCGTCGCCCCGGTTCCGTTGGGTCGCAGGCTCACGCCCACGCCCGCTGCAAGCACCACCTGCCCCGAGGTCGCCGCAATGCTGCCCGCGTTCGTCACGTTCGGCGCCGCGACCAGCACGAATCCGCCGTCGCTCGCCGTGCCGTTGGTGTGCGTCGTGATCGATGCACCCTGCTCGATCGTGACGTCGCCCGGCGCCTGGTACGTGCCGGACAGCTGCACCGGGCTCCCCAGCCCCAGCACCTCGTTCGGGCGCCCGACCGCGCCCGCGACCCCGCCCGAACTCCCCGACTGCGGATAGGCCAGCCCGCCCGTCGTCCCCGCCGGCAGGCTCAGGAACTGCTGATTGCTCGCGACGATGCCGTCCGCGGTCGGCACGAGCTGGTTCTTCATGTCGAGCAGGTTCAGCGACGACGCGACCAGCGAATGCACGTTGACCTGCGACCCGGCGCCGAACAGCACGCCGTTGCGGTTGATCACGTACACGGCGCCCTGCGCGGTGATGTTGCCGAGCACCTGGCTCGGCCGCCCGCTCGGATCGTTGATCCGGTTCAGCACCGCCCAGTTGTTCGCGCCGTTCGTCTGCGTGCCGCCCGACTGGTCGAAATTCAGCGTCGTCTGGCGGCCGACGTTCATCGTCTCCCACGTCAGCACCGCGTTCTGCCCGGTCTGCTTGACGTCGACGTTCACGTGCCCGTTCGCGTCGACGTTCTGCGTCGGCGCGTTCGCGTTGAACCACAGCACCGGGTTGTTCGTATCGCTCGTCGCGCCGGCCGCCACCTGCAGCCCGCCCGGCGCCAGCCCGTTCGGCACGCTCGACGGCAGCTTCGCCGCCGCCGCGGCCGCGTTCTGCTGCGCGGCGATCTGGGCGGCGATCGCGTGCGCGGCGTAACCGAGATTGCGGATCGACGGCTGGCTCGCCTGCGCCGCCTGCTGCGGCGACACGCCGAGGTTCGGCATGCCGGGCACGCCGGCACCGCCCGTGCCGCCGCCCGATGCGCGCGCGGTGGCCGCACCGAGGTTCATGATGCCGGCCGCGTGCGCGTGCGCGGACGCACCCGCCAGCAGCATCAGCGCGACGGCCCGCACCAGCGGCCGCGGTTCCGATTTCAGGACCGAGCGCGACCCGGTCGCGTCAGGTTGTCGTGCCGTGCGTGCGCGTGCTGCCATTCTTCACCCCGAATCCTATGAAATGGCGCTCGGCGACGATCGCGCCGGAAACGACGCCGATCCGTTGCCGCGCCTGGTCGTTGCGCGTGGGCCGAGACCCGGCCACGGGAATCCCGAAAACATACGAAGGGCCGATGGCAGCGACATGGCGGGTGTTACGGACCATTCCGGCCGCGCACGAATGGTCCGTAGCTTTTGTCACAGTCGGCCGGTCGCGGCGGCACCCGTGCCGCCGCCCGCATGCGCGCGCACGCGGGCGGCCAGCGCATCGGCCACGCGTTCGACCAGCGTCGGCCAGTCGCCCGGCAACCGCTGCCGGAACAGCGTCGCGCGCGGATACCACGGGCTGTCGTCGCGCTCGAGCAGCCAGCGCCAGTCGGGCACGCGCGGCAGCAGCACCCACACCGGCCGCCCGAGCGCACCGGCCAGGTGCACGACCGACGTATCGACGGCGATCACGAGGTCCAGCGCGTCGACGAGTGCGGCCGTTTCCGCGAAATCGGTCAATGCGCCTTCGAACGACAGCACGCCGCTGGCCGCGAACGCCTCGGCGTCGCGCGCACGCACGCCGACCTGCAGGCTGACGAACGTCGCGTCGAGCGCAACGAGCGGTGCCAGCGCCGCGAACGTCATCGACCGGTTCTCGTCGTTCGCGTGATGCGGATTGCCGGACCACGCGAGCCCCACGCGCAAGCGCCGCGACGGCGTGGCCGCGTCGAGCCTTGCGAGCCACGCGGCGCGCCGTGGCGGGTCGGCATGCAGGTACGGCACGTCGGCCGGCACCGTGTCGAGCGTCGTGCGGAACGCGAACGGCAGGCTCATCATCGGGCAATGCAGGTCGAACGCCGGCGCGGGTTGTCCGTCGGCGACGACGCGGCTCACGCCGCGCAGCGTGCCGAGCAGTTCGGCCAGCGCGGCCGGCGCATCGATCACCACCGTCGCGCCGCGCTCGTGCGCGAGGCTCGCGTAGCGGCAGAACTGCAGCGTGTCGCCGAAACCCTGCTCCGCATGCAGCAGCAGCGTGCGGCCCGCGAGCGGTTCGTCGCCGGTCCATTGCAGCCGGTCCGCATGACGCCGGTGCAGCATCACGTCGGCCGCATCCCAGCGCGCCTCGTGCTGCCGCCAGCCCGCGTCGAAGTCGCCCGTCGCCAGACGGCAGAACGCCTCGGAGCGGCGCGCGATGCCGTGATTCGGGTCGTGCCGGCAGGCCAGCGCGAAATCGTCGAGCGCGGCCGCGTAATCGCCGAGTTGCTGACGTGCGACCGCGCGCGTGTAGATCTCCTGCGCGGTGCGGCCGGGCGCGGCGGCGGCGGCCGCGTAGCTCGCGAGCGCATCGTCGTAACGGCCGAGCAGTTGCTGCGCGATCGCACGGTTGCACAGCACTTCCGCATGCGGGCCGCGCGCGGCGAGTGCGCGGTCGTAATCCGCGAGTGCGTCGTCGTACGCGCCGAGCGCCCGCAGCGCGCCCGCGCGATTGCGCAGCGCGTCGAAATCGGCCGGCGCGCGCGCGAGCGCTTCGCCGTATGCGCGCACGGCTTCGTCGTGACGCCTCAGCCCGAGCAGCGCGTTGCCGCGGCCGATCCATGCGCCGACGCTGTCACGGTCGAGCGCAAGCAGGCGGTCGGCACGCTTCAGCAATTCATCGCGCAGATGCAGCAGGTCGAGTGCGACGCAACTGACGAACAACAGTTGCGCGTCGTTCGGCGCGCGGGCCAGCGCTTCGTCGACGCACGCGAGCGCTTCGGCCGGGCGCCCCAGTTCGATCAACGCATAGCCGCACGCGTAGACGAGCTCGGGGGTCTTGCCGCGCACCACCATCGCGAGCCGGAAACAATGCACGGCCTCGTCGCCGCGCCCGAGCGCGCGCAACGCATGGCCGCGTTCCGCGAGCGCGCGCGCGTCGTTCGAGTCGATCCGCAGCGCACGCTCGATGCTGATCAATGCGTCGGCAGGCCGGCCCATCGCGCGCAGCGCCTCGGCGCGACGCACCCACGCCACGGCGCGCCCCGGCTCGCGCGTCAGCGCGAGATCGTACGCGTCGACCGCTTCGCCATGGCGACCGAGCGCGTGCAGCGCGTCGCCGCGCGCCGCATGCGCCGGCGCATGGCCGGGATCGCGCGCAAGCGCCTGCGCCGCCGCGTCGAGCGCCTCGCGATGCCGGCCCGTGCCGGTCAGCGCCGCCGCATGGTTCGCGAAATTCCACGGCTGGTTCAGCCCGAACCGCATCGATCGCGCAATCAGCGGCGCCGCGCGCGACGTGTCGCCGCGCTCCAGATGCACGACGCCGAGCAGGTGCAGCGCCTCGACGTGATCCGGCATCATCGCCAGCACGCCTTCGTAGAGCCGCCCCGCGCCGGCGAAATCGCGCTGCTCCAGCTTCGCGCGTGCCTGCCGCAGCGCATCCTCGACGGCGGCACGCAGCGGCGACGCCTGCACGGTGCTCATCGCGACGCGCCCGCCACGAGCGCCGGCAACGCGTCGCGCACCCGCTCGACGACCGCCGCCCACTGGCCGCCGTGCGGCTGGCGGAACAGCGTCGCGCCCGGATACCACGGGCTGTCGTCGCGATCGAGCAGCCAGCGGAAATCCGGCGTGTGCGGCAGCAGCACGGCGAGCGGGCGACCGAGCGCGCCGGCCAGGTGCGCGACCGACGTATCGACGCTGATCACCACGTCCATCGCGTCGACCAGCGCGGCCGTCTCGGCGAAATCAGTCAGTTGATCGCCGACGAAGCGGATCGGGCTCGCCTGCAGCGCCGCCCGATCGTCGTCGCGGACCACCTTCTGCACGCTGATCCACTCGTAGCGGTCGTCGAGCAGCGGCAGCAGGTCGGTCAGCGTCATCGAACGGTTGCGGTCGTTCAGGTGCAGCGGGTTGCCGGTCCAGACGACGCCGATGCGCGGCCGGCCCGCCGCGCCGAGACGCGTGCGCCAGCGTTCGACCCGCTCCGGGTCGGCACGCAGGTACGGCGCGCCCGCCGGAATCGACGACAGATCCGTCCGGAATTCGAGCGGCAGGCTCAGCAGCGGGCAATGCAGGTCGAACGGCGGCAGCGGCTCGCCGCGCGCGACGAGCACGTCGACGCCGTCGAGCGTCGCGAACAGCGATTTCAATTCGACGGGCGCCTCCAGCACGACCCGCGCGCCGAGCGCCTTCACCAGCGGCACATAGCGGCAGAACTGCAGCGTGTCGCCGAGCCCCTGTTCCGGATACAGCAGGATCGTGCGACCGTCGAGCGGCGTCCCGCGGGTCCAGCGCGGCTGCGCGAAATCGCGCCGGCTGCCGTCGAGCTGGCTGTCGCGCCAACGCCATTCGTACTCGGCCCAGCCGGCCTCGAAATCGCCGGTCGACAGGCACAGGAAGGCGCGCATGCAGTGCGCGGGCGCATCGTCCGGATCGATGTCGAGCACGCGCGCATACGCGTGCAGCGCTTCCTCGTGCCGGCGCAGCGCGCGCAACGCGTTGCCGTGATGGAAGTGCGCAAGCTTGTCGAGCGGCGTCGTCGCGATCACGCGCGCGAGATCGTCGAGCGCGTCGTCGTAACGATGCGTTTCGAGCCGGACACGGGCACGCGTGAACGACGCCGGCGTGCACCGCGCGTCGATCGCCAGCGCCCGGTCGCACATCGTGTGCGCGTCGTCGTGGCGATCGACCCGCATCAGCGCGCTTGCGAAGTTGCACAGCACGGCGGTGCTGTCCGGCTCGGCGTCGAGCGCGCGCGCATAGCTGTCCACCGCATCCGCGTAGCGTCCGAGCTGGCTCGCCGCATTGCCGCGATTCGCGAGCGCGCGTGCGTGACGCGGATCGATCGCGATCGCGCGGTCGCAGCGCAGCAGCGCTTCATCGTGCCGGCCGAGTTGTTCGAGCGCGATCGAACTGTTGAAGATCGCATCGACGAAGGTCGGGCTCGCCGCGATCGCCGCATTGAAATCCGCCAGCGCGCGCTCGGGATCGTGCAGGTCCAGATAGGCGACGCCGCGCAGAAACAACACTTCGGCACTGCCCGGTGTCAGCGCGAGCGCATGGTCGTAGCTGTCCGCCGCATCGCGGAAACGGCCCAGCTCGCGCAGCGCGAGACCGCGCGCGCGCATCGCATCGAACGAACGGCCCGCGAGCGCGACCGCGCGGTCGCAGTCGGCCAGTGCGGCGTCGTGGCGGCCGAGCGCGCGCTGCAGGTCGCTGCGCTTCACGTAGCCGTCGGCAAAGCCCGGCGTCAGTTCGAGCAGCCGATCGTAGGCCGTGCATGCGTCGTCGTGTCGCCCGAGTTGCGCGAGCAGGCCGGCCCGCTGGAACAGCGCGCGCTGATGCGCGGGGTTGATCGCGAGCGCCTCGTCGAGCCGCGCGAGCGCATCGTGCGGGCGGCCGAGCCCGGCCAGCACCGCCGAGTAGTTCGCGAGCGCGAGCGGCACCGGCTGGCGCTCGATCGAGCGCCGCATCAGCGGCTCGGCATCGTCGAGCCGTCCTTGCTGGAACCGCAACGCGCCGAGCAGGTGCAGCGCTTCCGGATGGTCGGGATCGAGCGCGAGCAATTCGGCATACGCGTGCTCCGCATGCTGCAGCGCGCCGTCGCGGTGCGCGATGCGCGCGCGGGCGAGCAGCCGCTCGAGTTGCGCGGCGTCGGGCGGACGGCGATCCGGCGATCGTGGCGCGGCCGGCGCGCTCGCGAGTGTCGTCCCTTCCCCGTTCAATGTCATCGTGTGGCCCCTGGCTGGTCGTTCTGGTTCGTTTCGTCGTGCCTAACGCGTCATCGCCCCGATCGCATCGCGCACCGCGTCGATCACGGCGGCCCAGTGTCCCGGCGACGACTGGCGGAACAGCCGCGCGGCCGGATACCAGGGGCTGTCGCCGCGGACCCGCATCCAGCGCCATTCCGGCGGATCGGGCAGCAGCACCCAGACCGGACGGCCGAGCGCACCCGCGAGATGCGCGACCGCGGAATCGACCGCGATCACGAGATCCAGCGCGCCGATCAGCGCGGCCGTATCCGCGAAATCGCCGAGTGCGTCGTCGACGCGGCGCAGCGGCGACTCCGCCAGCTGCCCGATGTCGCGTTCACGGACCGGCTTCTGCAGGCTGATCCAGTCGACGTCGAGATCGAACAGCGGCGCGAACCGTGCCAGATCGATCGACCGGTTGTGGTCGTTGCGGTGTTCCGGATTGCCGGCCCAGGCGAGCCCGATCCGCGGTCGGCGCCGTGCGCCGAGCAGCGCGTCCCATTCGCGCGTGCGGCGCGGGTCGGCATGCAGATACGCGGTGGCGCGGGGAATCGTGTGCGCATCGGTGCGAAATGCGTGCGGCAGGCTCGGCAGCGGCACGTGACAGTCGAACTCGGGTAGCGGCTCGCCGCGCGCGATCACCGCGGCCGTGCCGTCCAACGACGCCATCAGCGCACGCAACGGCGGCTGCACCTCGAGCACGACGCGTGCGCCGCGCGCGGCGACGAGCGGCACGTAGCGGCAGAATTGCAGCGTGTCGCCGAAGCCCTGCTCCGCGTGAACCAGGATCGTCCTGCCGGCGAGCGGTTCGTCGCCGCGCCACGACGGTTGCGTCAACGGACGCACCTGCCGCGCGAGTTGCGCGTCGCGCAGCCGCCATTCGTACGCGGGCCAGCCGCGTGCAAAATCCCCTTCGATCAGATGCAGCGCTGCGCGAGCGACGTGTGCGTCGACGTAATCGGGACGCAGCGCGAGCGCGCGATCGTAGGCGGCGAGCGCGTCGTCCGCCTGAGCCAGGTCGGCATGCAGGTTGCCGCGATTGAGCCAGTTCGTCGCGTGCTCGGGGCGCAACGCGAGCGCACGATCGAGCGACGCGCTCGCTTCGTCGAAGCGGTGCAGGTCCTGCAGCACGCTGCTGCGGTTGGTCCAGGCTTCGGCGAAACGTGCGTCGAGCGCAAGCGCCGCATCGTAGCTCGACAGCGCTTCGTCGAAGCGCTTCTGGTGGCGCAGAGCGGTGCCGCGATTGCACAGGGTGTCGGCGGACTGCGGCTCGATGGCAAGCGCACGCGCATAGCTGTCGAGCGCGTCGTCGTAGCGGCGCAGTTGCAGCAGCGCGTTGCCGCGGCTCGCGAGCGCGCGCACATGGTGCGGGTCGAGCGCCAGCACGCGTTCGCAGCGGACGAGCGCTTCGTCCGCGCGACCGAGCCGTTCGAGCGCGACCGCGCTGTTGTAGAGCGCATCGAGCCGTGCCGGATCGGCTGCGATCGCGTCGTTGAAGGCGGCGAGCCCTTCGTTCACGCGGCCAAGATCGACGAGCGCGCAGCCGCGCTCGGCCTGGATCGTGGCCACGCCGGGCCGAAGCGCGTTCGCACGGTCGAAGCAGTGCAGCGCGTCGGCCGGCCGCTGCAGCTCGCGCAGCACGAGCCCACGGTTGAACCACGATTCGCACGATTGCGGGTCGACCATCAGCGCGCGGTCGTAGGTGTCGAGCGCTTCGTCGAAGCGGCCGAGCGCCCGCAGCGCACCGCCGCGATTGCACAGCGCATCGAGCACGAGCGGCGACACCGCCAGTGCGCGGTCGAACGACGCGAGCGCGTCGTCGTAGCGGCGCAGCCCGATCAATGTGTTGCCGCGGCGCACGAACGTCTGCACGTCGTCGGGCGCCGCACGCAGCGCCGCCGCGAAATGGTCGAGCGCCTCGTCGACGCGTCCGCCTTCGCCGACGATCGCGCCGAGATCCGACAACGCCCGCGCGCTCGCGTCGATCGCGATCGACTGGCGCAGCAACGCTTCGGCCTGATCGGCCGCGCCGCGCTGGAACTGCAGCACGCCGTACAGGTGCAGCGCCTGCGGATGATCCGGCTCGTTCGCGAGCACCGCGAGATAGTCGCGTGCCGCGTCGTCGAAGCGCCCCGCGCCATGCCATTGCTGCGCACGGCCCAGGATCGCCGCCGATTGCCGTTGCCCGGACGCGCCGTTCCCCGACGCGCCCGCGTGTGCATCATGCCGGTGCTCGACCGTCACGTTCGCCCCCTTCCCGTTTGCCGATGCCGCCGCTGAACGGGCCGAAGCGGCCGGTCGCGGCGGTCATGCTCGGCACGAGACTAACGGACGCCCAATAACAGACGTATGACGAAAGTTACGGACCATTTTGCCGAGCCGGCGAAACGCCTGTCTCGCCGAGGCCGGGCCGGTGCGCGGGCCTCGGCCGCCGCCGTCACTGGCCGATCGGGATCGTCCGCACGTATTCGACCGCCGGCGCGCCGACCGTGACCGCGAACCGCACACCGCGCGGCAACGGCATCCCGAGCGACGTCGAATTGCTGACGCCGTGCTGCGCGAGAAACTGCGCATACGCCTGCTCGATCGCGGCCTGGCTGGTCGTCCACCCACCGGGCGGAATCCACACCGCCAGCTGCATCGACCGCGCATCGCCGCTCACGACCACCTGCGCGAAATCGTCCATGTGCCGGAGCGCCTCCTCGACCTCGGCCAGCGACGCGAGCGGCTGCGACGCACTGCGCACGAGCTCGCGCCCCGTCAACCGGTAACGCACGACCTGCACGTGCGCCGGCCCGCCGCCGACGCCGAGGCGGCGCACCATCACGAGTTCGTTCGGCCGGATCCGCAGCGGCGGCCCGAACACCTCGTCGGCCGTCACGAGGTTCATCAGGTCGAACTGCAACTGGGAAAAATAGCGGCCGAGCAGACGCGTTTGCGCCAGATTCGACGCGATATCGTCGCGGCCGCGGATCGTCGCGTCGAGACCGCGCCACGACAGCAGCGCGATCACGGCCAGCAGCGCGATCGCGACCAGCATCTCGATCAGCGTGAAGCCCCGCGCGCGCGCCGCCGCGCGCCGATCAGCGCCGCGCTTCATTCTGGATCACCGTCACGACTTCGGCGAGCACGGTACGGCTCGATGCCGACGGATAGACGCTGACCGTCACGCGCCGCACGAGCGGGCTCGGCAGCGCGGCCACGGACTGCCGGCACACGAAGCGGTAGCGCCCCTGCGGGCACGCGAACGTCTGCGTGCCCGCGTCCGGCCAGGTCGACGCGATACGGATTTCGCCGAGCGCGTTGTCGGCGCTCCAGAGCGCGAGCAGGCGCATGCGCGCCGTATCGGTGTCCGACGCGAGCGCGCCGATCGCACGCATCACGGCGCCGAGCGCGACCGCGACGATCGCCAGCGCGATCAGCACCTCGATCAGCGTGAAGCCCCGTAGCGGCGCCCGTGCGGCGCGGTGAGTGTCGGTTCTGTCGTCGCACATGGCCTGCGTTCTTGTCGATGAGTCGTCGCCGGGCGTCGCGCGCCGATCGCTCGGAGCATCGTGCATCGTCGGCACGACGGACGCCGCGCATGCACGTTAAGTGGCGCGTATGGCAGATGCGTGTCGAAAGGTACGGACCATTTGGCACGGTCGACGCGCGGCGCGTTCGTGCCGGTGCGCGCGTGCCGGTGCGTCATACGATGCGTGACGTGCGACAGCGGAGCGAGGGAAACGAGGGAAAACGGGGGGAAGCGGAAAGGAAGCGGAAAAGCGACCGGCAATGAACGACCGCGCCGATCCGCGAATGGAATCGGCGCGACGCGACGTCAGGCCGTCACGGCGTCGTCATACTCGGCACGGGCAAGCTGGCCGGCGGCGTACGCGTCGGCTTCGCCGCGAAAGCCGTCCGTGCTGAATGCGACGACTTTCACACCGACGCCGGACGCTCGCTTCACCGTCAGCGCCCATTGCCATCCGCCGTCTTGTTCGAAGACGTGCAGCGAGGGTTCGAGGGATGAGTCCAGTACGGTCACGGGTTTTGCTCCGGCCCTGCGCGTCGCATCGGCGGCGCGTCGGGCATGTCGAAAAGGTGCGCCGGCTCGCGGCGCGTTTCAGCCATTCGACAGTCTAGTCAAGGAATGTTGCGACGCACCATCAGGGCTTACACCTGCCTATCGGAACCGGACGGTCGATGAAATCCACCTGAAACCCATATGGTACGGGCCTCACAGGCAGATTCCCTGAGCACGGTACACCACCCGTGCGTCAACGTGCCGCATGGACGACCGATTGCCCGGATTGGATGAAAAACGGGTCGCGACCCCGTGCAGCCGAGCCGAGCCGAGCCGAGCCGAGCCGAGCCGAGCCGAGC
>NZ_CAJPGQ010000010.1:0-188511 GCF_905339595.1 Burkholderia sp. BCC1977 | reverse complement strand
CGCCGGCAAGCCGTTCGCCGTGTGCTACGGCAAAGCACGTACTGGTATGCTTCGCAGGCTGCACTAGCGCGTTCCGGGCGAGCTATTGGATCAAGATGGCGTTCAGGAGTGCTGGTCGGATCAAGACCGGACGAAACTCAGCGAAGAGCGTTGCATTGAACGACGACCCACTACCCACTGCGATACCGCCAGGCCGCCTGTTGTTGCCGCCGGAGCTGCCGGCGCTCGCGCCCGGCATCGTGCACAGCAGTTTCAGCGTTCAAGGCGACGCCCGTCGAAGCTTGCTGGCCTGGCAAGAGCGCATGAGTCCTGTCTACGACATACTGCCTTCGTCAAAGCAAGCTGAGGGTACGTTCGATGCATCGATGTCCCGTTACACGATCGACAATCTGAGCATCTTCGACTTTCGCACGGGGCCGAACCTGGCCGTGCGATCGTTGGGGCGGGTGTCGACCGAGAGCGTGCGGGACATCACGTTCAGCGTATTCCTTGAAGGGCCACCGGCGCAGTTCCTGGGCGGCAAACCACGGTCCGACGCGCCGCACGTGCCGCACGTGCCAAGTATCCTCGCGCTGGACATGGATCAGCCGTGCACGATCCGGAGTTTTCATGGTCGGATACTTCTCCTTTTCGTGCCGCGCGCGCTGGTGGAAAAGTCATTCCCTGATGCGGCCTCACTGCATGGCCGCTGGATTCACGCGACCGACCCTCTGACGCGCTTGCTGATCGAGCATGTGGTGGCGCTCAATAAAACCATCGTCGGACTGAGCAAGGAGGAAGCGCATCAGTCCTTTCTCACCGCGGTAGAGCTGCTCGCTGTCGCTTTCTGCCGCCAAGCGGGTCTTGCCGGGAATGCCCGCGCGGCTGTACGCGCTGCTGTATACGGGCAAGTGCGGCGGCACGTCGAGGCAAATCTGCATGATCCGAATTTGTCGCCTGACAGCGTGTTGGCGTCGCTACATCTCTCACGCGCCAGCGTGTACCGCATATTCGCGCATGAAGGTGGCCTGGCCGCTTATATCCGCAACCGCAGGCTGCGAATGGCAGCCGATGAACTGGTGCGCTTTCCCCATGTGGAGGTACAGGACGTTGCCTCGGGGTTGGGCTTCAACGATGCGTCTAGCTTTACACGTGCATTCCGTCGCGCCTTCGACATCTCGCCACGAGAATTGCACGAGTACGCACCGTTGTTCCAGCACGGATATACAAGACGGGAGCGCTTTACAAAGAGGCAGGTGTGAACGGATTGGATCGTTGGCTGCGATCGGGGGCGCGAAATCATGGGGCCGTGTCGGTTTGGTAGAAGGCTTGGCCGGCGTGGAGGCGCCAGCTGACTGTTAGCGATCTACGCAGCCTTGCCGGATGACCTAACCGGGCTGGCGGCAGGCGTTCCGATAGCCGTTTGAAAGCGGCCATTGACTTCGGCCATCGGGGGGACGATTGCTGGGTGATTCGGCGCTGCTTTGGCAGGTTCCGGCCAATTGCGGACGTTCGTCCGCGCTTCCATACGGACTTTTTGATGTCAACTCGTCCAAGATTCTGGACATCTAAAGACGGATTTAATCCGGCTAGCCGTCGACCATAACCGTCGTCCGCAGTGGCGTAGATGGGGGCAGCGCTCGTCAAAGCCGTGCACGCGCAGGACTTCTTGACATGAGCGCTGCTGCCACCTAGCTTGACAAGAAGCGCATTAGAGACTCTATAGGACGTCATTGCACTTTGATACTAACAAGCCTGTTTGACAAGATCATGCTCGACGCTGTCGCTATCTTGGCCCGCATTTAGGCAGCCATTGGCTGAGCAGACGAACAGGGAGGCGTGGCGGCCCGCAAGAGTCTGCGTTCTCAGTCATTTGTGAAAATGTGAGTCGGCCCAAGAGGTAGTGCGATGAGAATCTCTATATCTATGGCTATATTTGTTGCGTTGATTGCAAGTGGTTGCGCGTCAACTGAAAGTGTGAAAGAGACAAAGGGCGAAGGTGTGAGTCGCACTTACGCATACGCTTATGAGCCTGTGTACAACTCTGTCCTCGCCGCTGCGAAAACCAAAAATCTCAAAGTCGTTGAGAATGACAAGTCCAATGGTCGTCTCATCCTGTCACATGGCGTTACCTTATGGAGCTGGGGTGAGAGGATTGCGATATTCGTGAAGCCCATTTCAAGCGCCAGCACAGAAGTAGAGATCGTTAGCAAGCCTGTACTGGAACCGCTCAATTTTCCGCCGGATTGGCAGAAGATTCTGTTTGAACAAGTCGATGTTGAACTTCGAACTCAAAAACTTGACGCCCAACCCAGCGCTCCGGCGCGACACCCTGAAGGCGCACATCGCGGCATTGCTGGCTTCGCCCCCTCAGCGCTAGCAGGATGAACGTCTTTTGTTGCCAAAAGCGATGGACGACCATAGGTCGGCTTTCGGCATTGTCTTTGCGCAGTAGAGACTGTTCGATTTTTCCGAGGCCGGCCATTTATTAACTACCACGCATTGCAAGGCTAAATGGCCGGTATGGCCGTGGAAGCGGCCTTCGAGCTATCGCAACCGCGTATGGCCGAAGAGGGTCGACAAACGACATCCCCGAAAACCCACGAAGAACGTTCCTTTTCCATTGCGCACGTCCAAGCGACGCCTGCGCGGAGGGCACCCGCTTGCACCCAAACCCGCCGATCGCTTCCGACCCGGCCGCACCGCGACAAACGACGCTGATCCTCCGGTGCGCGTTCTCGGTGCTGCCGTTGAGCCTGTTCCTGCCGTCGCTGCCAGCGATCGCGCGCGACCTGCACGCCGACTACGCGCTCGTCGCGCTGTCGCTCGGCGGCTACGCGGCGGTCGCTGCGTCGCTCGAGTTCGTGATGGGTCCGCTGTCGGACCGGTTCGGACGGCGGCCGATCATGCTGGCGAGCCTCGGCGTCTTCACGCTCGGGTCGCTGGGCTGCGCGATGGCGACGGATATCCGCGCATTCCTCGCATGGCGGCTGATGCAGGCGGCGATCACGTCGGTCTATCCGGTGTCGATGGCGACGCTGCGCGACACCGCCGGCGGCGGGCGCGCGGCGAGCCGGATCGGCTATGCGGCGATGGCGGCCGCCTTCGCGCCGATGATCGGCCCGACGCTCGGCGGCATGCTCGATCAGACGGTCGGCTGGCGCGCGAGCTTCTGGCTGCTCGGCGCGGTCGGCATGGTGCTGCTCGGCTGGTGCGCGTTCGATCTCGCGGAGACCCATGCGAAGCGCGCGACGACCCTCGGACGGCAGCTTCGCGCGTATCCGGCGCTGCTGCGCGCGCCTCGCTTCTGGGCCTATGCACTTTGCATGGCGTTCTCGACCGGCGCGTTCTACGCATTCCTGGCCGGCGCGCCGCTCGCCGCGCAAGCGGTGTTCCGCATTCCGCCCGCGGAGATCGGCTTCTACATGGGGACGATCACGGCCGGCTTCGTGGGCGGCAGCTTTCTGGCCGCACGCTACGCGCATCGCTATCCGCTCGCCACGACGATTCTGTGCGGACGGGTGTTCGCCTGCATGGGACCTGTGATCGGGCTCGCGCTGTTTTTCGGCGGGGCGACGCACGCGATCGCCTGGTTCGGACCGTGCGTGCTGATCGGCCTCGGCAACGGGCTGTCGAACCCGGGCGCGCATGCGGGCGCGATGTCGGTGCGGCCGGAACTGGCCGGTAGCGCATCGGGGCTGGCCGGGGCGATGACGATCGCGGGCGGGGCGGCGCTGTCGTCGCTGACGGGGGCGGTGCTGACCGTCAGGAACGCGGGTTATGCGCCGCTGGTCATGATGCTGCTGTCCGCGGCGATCGCGCTGGTGGCCGCGGGGTACGTACGACACTTCGACGCACGCGAGCAGGACGCTTGAGCGACTGCACGGGAACGGTAGGCACGATCCGGCGCGATGCGATCGCCGCCCGGACCGGCAGGGATCGGCACGATGCAACGGCCACCGGATGAACGGCGCGTCGCACGTGCCCGCACAACGCGTTACGGCTTCGCTCCCACCACGAACTCGAACGTCGCGACGCCATCGACGCCACCCGTCACGCGGTCGCCCGGCTGCAGCGCGCCGACGCCGGCCGGAGTGCCGGTGAAGATCAGGTCGCCGGCCTTCAGCTCGACCGAGCGCGACACGTAGGCGATCACGTCCGGCACGGCCCAGATCATGTCGGCGAGATCGCCTTGCTGGCGCGTTTCGCCGTTGACCGCGAGCCAGATCCGGCCGCTTGCCGGATGGCCGGTGGTGGCGGCCGCGCGCAGCGCGGTCACGGGGCCCGACGCGTCGAAGCCCTTCGCCCAGTCCCACGGGCGGCTCAGCTTCTTGGCCTCGGCCTGCAGGTCGCGGCGCGTGAGGTCGACGCCGACGCCGTAGCCCCACACGTGCGACAGCGCATCGGCCGGGTCGATCGACCGGCCGTCCTTGCCGATCGCGACGACCAGCTCGATTTCATGATGGAGGTCGCCGGTCAGCGGCGGATACGGGACGGTGCCGCCGGCGGGGACGATCGCGTCGGCCGGCTTCGTGAAGAAGAACGGCGGTTCGCGGTCGGGATCGGCGCCCATTTCGCGGGCATGGTCGGCGTAGTTGCGGCCGACGCAGAAGACGCGGCGCACGGGAAAGCGCGCGGACGACTGTTCGACTTCGACGGAAGGACGCTCGGAAGCGTCGATGACGTATGCGGACATCGGATGGCCTCGTTCGATGGAAAGACGGATGCCGTTGCCCGCGCATTGCACCGCGGGCCGGCATGCATGGAACGATACCCGACGCACCCGCGCCCGGATGCGACGCAACTGCGCTTTAACCGGACAAAACTACGCGTCGCCGGTTGCCGGCGCATCGTCGGCGGCCGGCAGCGCGGCGTTGGCGTCCCGGTACGCCTTCGGCGACACGCCGACCCGCGCGCGGAAGCGCCGCGCGAAATACCCTTCGTCGCGGAAGCCGACCGAGCGCGCGATGTCGGCAATGCGCCGGCTCGTATGCGCGAGCAGCGATTGCGCGAGCGCGATCCGGCGCTCGGTCACGAGATCGGTGAAGGTGCTGCCGGTTTCCTTGCGCACCAGGTGCGCGAGATAGTTCGGCGACAGGAACGCGGCCTCGGCGGTGGCCGCGAGCGTCAGGTCCTCGCGGGTCAGGTTCGCGCGCACGTGGCGCAGCACGCGCGCGAGCGCGTCGCGCCGGCCCGCGCGCTGGGCGCCGCGCTGCGCGAGCTTGTCGAGCGCGCCGGCGTACTGCGTGCAGACGAGCCCGATCAACTGCAGCAGATAGCCGCGCAGCACCGTGGTCGAGCCGAAGGTGCGCACGCGGTCGGCGTCGAGCATGCACAGCGCGAGGCGGCGCGCCTCGTCGAACGCGTCGCAGGTCAGGATGAAGTCGAGATGTTCCTGGAAGCGGAACGGCGTCAGCTCGGGAAAGCGGTGCGCGGGGACGTCCTCGAGGTCGAGCGGATCGACGTCGAGATCGGCGCGCAGGAATGCCTGGCTGAAGTTGATCACGATGAAATGCGCGCCTTCCGGATGCGGAATCAGGTGCTCGCGGTGCGGCAGCACGAACGCGAGCGCGCCGCGCGGAAACGGCCGCGTGACGCCGCCGATGCGCTGCTCGGTGTCGCCGCCGAGGTTGAACTGGATCTGGAAATACGCGTGTCGGTGCGGCTCGGTGATCGCCTGGCGCGACGCCTGGTCGCGGATGTAGAAATCGAGCCGGTCGCTGCGTTCGGGCATCCCGTACAGGCGCGGCGGGGCGGTGGAGGGCATGAAGGATTCTGCTGTTCGTGACGCGGTTGAGCCGCGATGGTACAGCGAACCGGGCGCGGCCGGAATCCGCGGGCCGATCCGCGGGCCGATCCGAGCAGGTGGGCCGGGCGGCCGGCGCTCGCCCGGCGACAAGGCAATCAGGCGGCCGGATGAAAGCCCAGGTACTGGCAGCGCGCGCCGGCCTCGTCGGTTGCGAGCCGGCTGGATGCGCCGACCGATCGGAGCGTGTCGGCGGTCGCGGTGCGATTCGTGAGCAGTGTCCATGCCGTCGGCGCGGGTTCGGCGGCCGCCGTCGCGCGCGCATCGTCGAGCCCGCTCAGCGCGGCGAGCAGCGCATCGGCGGGCGGTGCATGAATCGCGAAGCCTTCGTTCGCGACGGCCGCGGTATCGATGCCGAGCGCCGCGCACAGTCGCGCGCGCAACGGCGCCTCGGCCACGCTCGCGGCCCGTGCGCGGGCGATGTTCTCGCGCGTGAGCGCATCGACGATCGTACCGCCGCGGGTGAGCGGCGCCTGCTGCCAGGCGTCGGGCGGGCACTGCTTGCTGTCCGGCGTCAGCGGTACGAACGGATTGACCTCGGCCGGGTAGATCCGGCACACCAGCGGCCGTTCGTCGTAGATCGCGCAGCGCAGGTCGTCGAGCAGGTTCGGGCACGGCCCGGCATGGGACGCGGTGAGCAGGGCGGTGACGCGTATCGGCAGGGTACCGCTGAGCGCGGGCGACGAACGTGCCCGCTTGTACGCGGCGAACGCGTCGTCGGGGGCCGGTTCGACGGGCCATGGCATTGCGTCGCACAGCAGTTCCACATGGCCGCCGCGCCGCAGCCATGCAGCGGCTTCGGCGACGGTCAGCACAATGCGCAGGTCATGGCAGCAACGGCCGCAGCCGGTGCAGGAAAAGTCGATGTCGTTCCGATTCATTTCGATAGGGAGCGGGGCGCGGCCGCCGGCTTGCGTCAGCCGGCGATCAACGGCGCGACGCGGCGGCGCAGTTCGGGCACGACTTCGGCGTCGAACCACGGATGGTGCTTGAACCACGCCTGGTTGCGCGGCGACGGATGCGGCAGCGGCAGCACGCCGGGGCCGTAGTCGCGCCACGCCTGCACGGTGTCGGTCAGCGTCGCCTTGCGCGTGTCGCGCAGGACATGCCGCTGCGCATACTGGCCGATCAGCAGCGTCAGCCGGATCGAAGGCAATTCGGCGAGCAGCCGGTCGATCCACAGTCGCGCGCATTCGGGGCGCGGCGGGTTGTCGCCGCTCGCGCCGCGGCCCGGGTAGCAGAAGCCCATCGGCACGATCGCGAAGCGGGTCTCGTCGTAGAACGTGTCGGCGTCGACGCCGAGCCAGTCGCGCAGCCGCTTGCCGCTCGCATCGTCCCACGGGATGCCGCTCGCATGGACGCGGGCGCCGGGCGCCTGCCCGACGATCAGGACGGGGGCGTCGCGATGGGCGCGCACGACGGGACGCGGGCCGAGCGGCAAGTCGGCTTCGCATGCGCGGCACGCACGGATTTCGGTGAGCAGCACGTCGAGCGGCGTGCGCGTTCGTTTCGGCATTGATTCTGAACGGGGACGGAGTGGCGGCATGGAGGCAAACGCGTCCATGCGGCGCGGCGAGCCGGAGCGGACCGGCGCATCGCGTCAGGCGTTCGGCCGGGCGCGGCACGGCGCCGCGCGGCGGCCCCGGCCTCCCGGGCCGGGATCATCCGCCCGCCGTACCGCCTTCGGCGACCGCAGCATCATACAACGCCGTCTGCGCGATCGCCGCGGCGATCGCCGCGTCGTCGTGCGTGCCGTCGAGCATGCCCCAGCGCCGGTATTGCAACAGGAACCACCGGCCTTCCTGCGGATCCGGCCGGTTCACGGCGCCGCCGTCGTGGAAGCGGATCGGCAGCGGCGGCTGCGCGAACGGCCCGGCGCCGTAGTCGCCGAGCAGGCGCGGCGCGATCAGCCGGGCCGGCACGCCGAGCGCATCGGGCGACGCAAGCCAGCCGGCCGCGTCGCGGCGGTGCGCGGGATCGTCGAGCCAGGCGCACGCATCGACGAGCGTGCGAATCAGCGCCCGCGCCGTGGCCGGATACAGCGAGACGAAATCGCGACGGGCCGCGAGCACCTTCTCCGGATGGTCGGGCCAGATCTCGCTGGTGACGGCAACGGTCCGGCCCGCGCCGCACGCTTCGGCCACCGCATGCCACGGCTCGCCGGCGCAGAAGCCGTCGAGCTCGCCGCTCGCGAGCGCCGCGACCATCTCGGGCGGCGGAATCACGACGCTGCGCACGTCGCGCAGCGGATCGATGCCGTGCGACGCGAGCCAGTGGTTCAGCCACATCGCATGCGTGCCGGTCGGGAAGGTCTGCGCGAGCAGCGGCTTGCGGCCGAGCGTCGCGAGCGCCGCGCGGACGTCGCCGCTGTCGCGGTACGCGTCGGCGAGGCCGCGGGCGAACGTGATCGCCTGGCCGTTGCGGTTCAGCACCATCAGCGCGGCCATGTCGGCCTGCGGGCCGCCGATGCCGAGCTGCAGCCCGCACACGAGCCCGTACAGCGCGTGCGCGGCGTCGAGTTCGCCGGTCAGCAGCTTGTCGCGCACGGCGGCCCACGACGGCTGGCGACTCAGCTCCAGCGTCAGGCCATGGCGCGCGCCGAGATTCAGCTGCTGCGCGACGATCAGCGGGGCCGCGTCGCTCAGCGCGACGAACCCGAGACGAAGATGCGCGCGTTCCGGCGCGGCGGGAGGCGAAGGTTTCATGGCATTCATGACGGGTGGGTCGCATCGAGCAGTTGCCGCGCGACATCGACGATGCGCAGGCCCTGATCCATCGCGCGCTTGCGCAGCAACGCATACGCATCGTGCTCGGACAGCCGGCGCTGATCCATCAGCAGGCGCTTCGCGCGATCGATCAGCTTGCGTTCGGCGAGCTCGCGCTCGACGTCGGCGAGCCGGCGGCGCAGCGCATCGTCGTGCGAGAAGCGCGCGAGCGCGACTTCGAGGATCGGCGCGAGGCGCTCGGCCGACAGCCCTTCGACGAGATACGCGCTGACGCCGGCGCCGACCGCCGCGTGAATCAGCGCCTGATCGGCGTCGTGGCTGAACATCACCACGGGGCGCGGCGCGGTCGCGTGCATCACGGCGAGTTGTTCGAGCGTGTCGCGCGACGGCGAATCGGTATCGATGATCACGACGTCGGGGCGCTGCTCCTCGACGGCGGCGGGCAGGCGTGCAGGCGTCGCGACGTCGTTGAGCATTTCGTAGCCGAGGCGCGCGAGCGCGTCGCCGAGCTCGCCGATCGGCTTGTCGGTGTCGGTGACGAGCAGCACGCGCAGGCGTGCGGGCGGGACGGGCGAACTCATGACGCGAACAGGGACGGACTGACTGCGGTGCAAGGGTTGAACGGGGGTTGCGGGGCGCGCACGGATGGCGATGGGGTCGGGACATCGCGCGCGCATCCCCGGCAGCCGGCGCGAACGCGGCCGCGGTGAGCCGAACGGGCGTGCTGACGGCGCATTACGCGGCCCGGGACAGCATCGCTTCGCCGGCGGCATCGGTGCACAGCACCGCCGCTTCGCCGATCGCCGCGCCGACGAGCATCACGGCCGGGCTGCCGAGCCCGGCCGCCGCGACGCCGCGCGCGAGGCCGCCGAGCGTGCCGGTCCAGCGGCGCTCTTGCGGCGTGCCGGCCCATTGCACGGCGGCGGCCGGCGTCGACGCGGGCAACGCGGCGAGCAGGCCGGCCGCGATGCTGTCGACGCGGCTCATGCCCATGTAGATCGCGAGCGTGGTGCCGGTCGCCGCGAGCGCGGCCCAGTCGGGTTCGCCGTGATCCTGGCGGTGTGCGGTGACGAACGTGACGCCCTGGCAGTGCTCGCGGTGCGTGAGCGAGATGCCGAGGCTCGCGGCGGCCGCGAATCCTGATGATATGCCGTTGACGATCTCGACGGGAATCCCGGCGGCGCGCAGGGCCGCGAGTTCTTCGCCGGCGCGGCCGAACAGCAGCGCGTCGCCGCCCTTGACGCGCACGACGTGCGCGCCGCGCAGCGCATAGCGGCGCATCAGTTTCTCGATGAACGCCTGCGGCGTGGAGCGGCAGCCGCCGCGCTTGCCGACGCGGATCACGCGCGCGCGCGGCGCGAGTTCGACGACGCCGGGCGCGACGAGATCGTCGAGCAGCAGCACGTCGGCGGCCGCCAGCGCTTTCGCGGCCTTCAGCGTGAGGAGATCGGGATCGCCGGGGCCGGCGCCCAGCAGCGTGACTTTGCCAGTCGTCATGTCGTGTTCCAGTGCCGCGTGCGTGCGGCGGTCGATAACGCGTTGTTGCTTGCGGCGGCGGCGGGCGGTCGAAGCGATCGCGACATCCGGCCGTGCCGGGCACGGGGGGACGTCGTTGTCCTGATCTGCTGCGCCCGCCTGCGACGGCGGGCCTGATTTGCGGGGACTGCCCACCGGCGCCGTTGCCGGTGTGTGGATAGGAATCAGCAATATCCGGGCCAACCTGCGGGAACCCGGCGGCGAGCGAAGCAACAAGCGTGGCGACAAGCGCGGCGACAAGCGCGGCGACAAGCGCGGCGCGACGGCCACGACGGATGCCGACCCGCATGCGGCCGCGGGGCCGCGGCGCACGCGATGCCGCATCGGCGTGCATCGCGCCCCGTCAGCGCGCACCGTGATGTCGCACGGCGACAGTGCTGCAGCGCACCACATCTGTGCCTCGCTGCATCCCGACGCGTCGCACGCGGCGCACCGCAGCCATGCGTACGACGGCCGGCGCGCCTTGTGCGGCGGGGCTGCGCGTGCGTTTCGGGCCGACATGGCACGGCGTTTGCGTAAGCTGGTTCGGGCGGATCAACGGCGATTCGTCCGCAGTACCGATTACAGACGCGCCCGGCAACGGGCTTCATGGGCAACGGCGTCCTACACATCGGGTCTCGACGAGACCGGGTGTGCAGGACGCCGTTTTTCGTTTGGCGGATGACATGACCGACAAAGCTACCCGTATCGATCTCTTCAGCTTCCGCACCGCGCCGATGCGCGCGTTCCACATGACGTGGATGGCGTTTTTCGTGTGCTTCTTCGCGTGGTTCGCGTGCGCGCCGCTGATGCCGCTGATCGCGCGCGAATTTCACCTCACCGCGGCGCAGGTCGCGAACATCAACATCGCCGCCGTGGCCGCGACGATCGCCGTGCGGCTGCTGGTCGGCCCGATGTGCGACCGCTTCGGCCCGCGCCGCGTGTATGTCGGGCTGCTCGTGCTCGGCGCGATTCCCGTGTTCGCGGTGTCGTTCTCGCACGACTATCTGACGTTCCTGCTCTGCCGGCTCGGCATCGGCGCGATCGGCGCGGGCTTCGTGATCACCCAGTACCACACGTCGGTGATGTTCGCGCCGAACGTGGTCGGCACCGCGAACGCGACGACGGCCGGCTGGGGCAACGCCGGCGCGGGCGCGACGCAGGCGATGATGCCGCTGCTGGTCGCCGCCGGCCTGATGCTCGGCTTCGGCGACGACGCGTCGTGGCGCATCGCGCTCGTCGTGCCGGGCGTCGCGATGCTCGCGATGGCCTGGGCGTACTGGCGCTTCACGCAGGACTGCCCGCAAGGCGACTTCGTCGCGCTGCGCAAGCAGGGCGTGACGGTCGACAGCGGCAAGAAGGGCGGCTGGGCGAGCTTCTTCGCCGCGTGCGGCAACTATCGCGTGTGGATGCTGTTCGTCACGTACGGCGCGTGCTTCGGCGTCGAGGTGTTCATCCACAACATCGCCGCGCTGTACTACGTCGATCACTTCAGCCTGTCGCTGAAGGACGCCGGCTTCGCGGTCGGCCTGTTCGGGCTGCTCGCGCTGTTCGCCCGCGCGCTCGGCGGCTGGCTGTCGGACAAGATCGCCGCGCACCGCAGCCTCGACGTGCGCGCGACGCTGCTGTGCGCGCTGATCGTCGGTGAAGGGCTCGGGCTGATCTGGTTCTCGCATGCGCAAGGCATCGGCATGGCGCTCGTCGCGATGCTGACCTTCGGCCTCTTCACGCACATGGCCTGCGGCGCGACCTATGCACTCGTGCCGTTCATCGACCGCAAGGCGCTCGGCGGCGTCGCGGGGATCGTCGGTGCGGGCGGCAACGTCGGCGCGGTGGCCGCGGCCTTCCTGCTGAAGGGCGTCGGCGACGTGCAGCACACGCTGAGCCTGCTCGGGCTCGCCGTCACGGCGACCGCCCTGTGCGCGATGGCCGTGCGCTTCAGCGAAGAACACAAGGCACGCGAGGCCGAGCTGCGCGACCGCGCGCTGGCCGCCGCCAACGCCGCGAACTGATCGACCGAAGGAACCGTCATCATGAAACTCATCGTCATCGGCCACGGGATGGTCGGCCACAAGCTGCTCGAATGCGTCGCCGCGCAAGCCGGCGCGGCGGGCGCGCTGCAGGTCACGGTGCTCGGCGAGGAGCCGCGCCCGGCGTACGACCGCGTGCACCTGTCGGAATTCTTCGCGGGCAAGTCGGCCGACGACCTGTCGCTCGTCGAGCCCGGCTTCTTCGCGCGTCATCCGCAGTTCGACCTGCGCCTGAACGCCCGGGTCGCGTCGATCGACCGAGCCGCGCACACGGTCACGCTCGCGTCGGGCGAAACGCTCGCGTACGACAAGCTGGTGCTCGCGACGGGCTCGCGTCCGTTCGTGCCGCCGGTGCCGGGCCGCGATCGCGCGGGCTGCTTCGTGTACCGGACGATCGAGGATCTCGAGGCGATGCAGGCGTGCGGCACGCATGCGAAGCGCGGCGTGGTGATCGGCGGCGGGCTGCTCGGCCTCGAATGCGCGAAGGCGCTGCGCGACATGGGGCTCGACACGCACGTCGTCGAATTCGCGCCGCGGCTGATGGCGGTGCAGGTCGACGACGGCGGCGGCCGGATGCTGCGCGCGAAGATCGAGTCGCTCGGCGTGACCGTGCATACGGGCAAGAACACGCTCGAGATCGTCGACGGCGAGGCAGGCACGCATCGGATGGCGTTCGCCGACGGCTCGCATCTCGACACCGACATGATCGTGTTCTCGGCCGGCATCCGCGCGCGCGACGAACTGGCGCGGGCGTGCGGCCTCGAAATCGGCCCGCGCGGCGGCGTCGCGATCGACGACGCGTGCCGCACGAGCGACGCCGACATCTACGCGATCGGCGAATGCGCGGCCTGGAACGGGATGGTGTACGGCCTCGTCGCGCCGGGCTACGACATGGCGCGCGTGGTCGCTAAGCAGCTCGGCGGCGACGTCGCGGCTGCGGCCGACGCCGCGTTCGCCGGTGCCGACATGAGCACCAAGCTGAAGCTGATGGGCGTCGACGTCGCGAGCATCGGCGACGCGCACGGCGCGACGGCCGGCAGCCGCACCTACCAGTACGCGGACGAGCGCCGCCAGGTCTACAAGAAGCTGGTGGTGTCGGACTGCGGCAAGTTCCTGCACGGCGCGGTGATGGTCGGCGACGCGGCCGAATACGGCACGCTGCTGCAGATGATGCTGAACCGCATCGAGCTGCCCGAGTCGCCGGAATTCCTGATCCTGCCGTCGTCGGACGGCGCGGCGAAGCCCGCGATCGGCGTCGACGCGCTGCCGGAAGGCGCGCAGATCTGCTCGTGCAACAACGTGTCGAAGTCGCAGATCTGCGCGGCGGTGGCCGACGGCGCGACCAGCCTCGGCGCGCTGAAGTCGTGCACGGGCGCGGGCACGTCGTGCGGCGGCTGCGTGCCGCTCGTCACGCAGATCATGAAGGCCGAGATGAAGAAGCAGGGCCTCGCGGTCAACAACCATCTGTGCGAGCACTTCCCGCATTCGCGCCAGGAGCTGTTCCACCTGATCCGCGTCGAGCGCATCACGACCTTCGACGAACTGCTCGCGAAGCACGGCCACGGGCTCGGCTGCGACGTGTGCAAGCCGGCCGTCGCGGGGATCCTCGCGTCGTGCTTCAACGAGTTCGTGCTGAAGAAGGAGCATGCGGGGCTGCAGGATTCGAACGACTACTACCTCGCGAACATCCAGCGCGACGGCACGTACTCGGTCGTGCCGCGCATGCCGGGCGGCGAGGTGACGCCGGAAGGGCTGATCGCCGTCGGTCAGGTCGCGAAGAAGTACGGTCTGTACACGAAGATCACGGGCGGCCAGCGCGTCGACCTGTTCGGCGCGCGCGTCGAGCAGCTGCCGTCGATCTGGGAAGAACTGATCGCGGCCGGCTTCGAATCGGGGCACGCGTACGGCAAGGCGCTGCGCACCGTGAAGTCGTGCGTCGGCTCGACATGGTGCCGTTACGGCGTCGACGATTCGGTCGGTCTCGCGATCGACCTGGAAAACCGCTACAAGGGGCTGCGCACGCCGCACAAGATCAAGTTCGGCGTATCCGGCTGCACGCGCGAATGCGCGGAAGCGCAGGGCAAGGACGTCGGCATCATCGCGACCGAAAAAGGCTGGAACCTGTACGTGTGCGGCAACGGCGGGATGAAGCCGCGCCACGCGGAACTGCTCGCGTCCGACCTCGACCGCGACACGCTGATCCGCTACATCGACCGCTTCCTGATGTTCTACGTGCGCACGGCCGACCGGCTGCAGCGCACCAGCGTGTGGCGCGACAACCTCGAAGGCGGGCTCGACTACCTGACCGACGTCGTCGTGCACGACAGGCTCGGGATCGCGGCCGAACTCGAGGCCGACATGCAGCACGTGGTCGACACCTACGAATGCGAATGGAAGAAGGCCGTCACCGATCCGGAAACGCGCAAGCGCTTCCGCCACTTCGTGAACAGCGACGCGCCGGACGCGACCATCGCGTTCGTCGAGACGCGCGGCCAGATCCGGCCTGCTACGCCCGACGAGCGCGCGGGCGGCAAGCCGGTTTCGATCCCCGTCGTCGCCGAACCCGCAACCGTCTGACCCTGACCGACACCAGCGTCTTTACCAAGGAGCCCATCATGAACGATCGTCTTCCCCTGTCCTGGACCCGTGTGTGCCCGCTCGACGACATCGTGCCGAACACCGGCGTGTGCGCGCTCGTCAACGGCGAGCAGGTCGCGGTGTTTCACGTCGCGCATGCCGACGGCGGCGTGTTCGCGATCGACAACGTCGACCCGGTGTCGCAGGCGGCCGTGATGTCGCGCGGGCTGATCGGCAGCCTCGGCGAGCGCGTGGTGGTCGCGTCGCCGCTGTACAAGCAGCATTTCGACCTGCGGACCGGCGAATGCCTCGAATCGCCCGAGCAATCGGTGAGCGCGTATCCGTCGCGGGTCGAGGACGGTTTCGTGTGGATCGCCGCCTGAGCACCCTGGAGCACGCATGACCGCCACCCCCGTCAAGAGCGTGTGCCCGTACTGCGGCGTCGGCTGCGGGATGGTGCTGCACGTCGAGGATGACGAAGTCGTCAAGGTGTCCGGCGACTCCGATCATCCGACCAACTTCGGGCGGCTGTGCACGAAGGGCTCGTCGGCGCACGTCGCGTTGCGCCGCTCCGGGCGGCTCGACCGCGCGTTCGTGCGGCGCGCGCGCGAGGACGACCTCGTGCCGCTGCCGGCCCGCGACGCGATCGCCGAGACCGCGCGGCGGCTGCGCGCGGTGCTCGACGCGCACGGGCCCGACGCGCTGTCGTTCTACGTGTCGGGGCAGATGTCGATCGAGGCGCAATACCTCGTGAACAAGCTCGCGAAGGGTTTCGTCGGCACCAACAACATCGAGTCGAACTCGCGCCTGTGCATGGCGAGCGCGGGCACCGGCTACAAGCAGTCGCTCGGCGCGGACGGCCCGCCCGGGTCGTACCAGGACTTCGACCGCGCGAACCTGTTCTTCGTGATCGGCGCGAACATGGCCGACTGCCACCCGATCCTGTTCCTGCGGATGATGGATCGCGTGAAGGCCGGCGCGAAGCTGATCGTCGTCGATCCGCGCCGCACCGGCACCGCCGACAAGGCCGACCTGTTCCTGCAGATCCGGCCGGGCACCGATCTCGCGCTGACCAACGGATTGCTGCACCTGCTGCATGCGAACGGCCGCACCGATGCCGCGTTCATCGATGCGTACACCGAAGGCTGGGACGCGATGCCCGCGTTCCTCGCCGACTACACGCCCGAACGTGTCGCCGGGATCACCGGGCTCGCGGAAGCCGACATCCGCACGGCCGCGCAATGGATCGGCGACGCGCAGGAATGGATGAGCTGCTGGACGATGGGGCTCAACCAGAGCACGCACGGCGTGTGGAACACCAACGCGATCTGCAACCTGCATCTCGCGACGGGCAAGATCTGCCGCACCGGGAGCGGACCGTTCTCGCTGACCGGCCAGCCGAACGCGATGGGCGGACGCGAGATGGGCTACATGGGCCCCGGCCTGCCGGGCCAGCGCTCGGTGCTGTCCGACGACGACCGCCGCTTCGTCGAGCACCTGTGGCGTGTGCCGGCCGGCACGCTGCGCAAGGACCCCGGCAAGGGCACCGTCGACCTGTTCGAACGGATGGCGGCCGGCGACATCAAGGCGTGCTGGATCGTCTGCACGAATCCGGTCGCGACCGTGCCGAACCGGCAGAACGTGATCGCGGGGCTGCAGGCCGCGGCGCTCGTGATCGCGCAGGACGCGTTCCTCGACACCGAGACCAACCGCTACGCGGACATCCTGTTGCCCGGCGCGCTGTGGGCCGAGGGCGACGGCGTGATGATCAACTCCGAGCGCAACATGACGCTGATGCGCGCCGCGGTCGCGCCGCCCGGCGACGCGCTGCCGGACTGGCGCATCGTCGCGGAAGTCGCGCGCGCGATGGGCTTCGGCGATGCGTTCGACTATGCGTCGGCGGCCGACGTGTTCGACGAGATCGTGCGCTTTTCGAATCCGGCGACCGGCTACGACCTGCGCGGCGCGAGCCATGCGGCGCTGCGCGAGGGCCCCGTGCAATGGCCGGTCGCGCCGGGCACCGCGCGTGAGCGGCATCCGATCCGCTACCTGAACGACGGGGTGAGCCAGACGCTGCGCCCGGCGGCCGACGGGCACGACGTGCCGCGCGTTGCGTTCCCGACGCCGTCGGGCAAGGCGCGCTTCTTCGCGCGGCCGCACGTCGCGCCGGCCGAGTTGCCAGACGACACGTTCCCGATCGTGCTGAACACCGGGCGGCTGCAGCATCAATGGCACACGATGACGAAGACGGGCAAGGTTGCGATGCTGAACAAGCTGAACCCGCGCCCGTTCGTCGAACTGCATCCGGACGACGCGAGCGCGCTCGGCATCGCCACCCGGGACAGCGTCGAGATTCGCTCGGCGCGCGGCCGCGCGGTGCTGCCGGCCGTCGTGACCGAGCGCGTGCAGCGCGGCAACTGCTTCGCGCCGATGCACTGGAACGACGTGTACGGCGACGACCTGTGCATCAACGCGGTGACGAACGACGCGATCGATCCGGAATCGCAGCAACCCGAACTGAAATATTGCGCGGTCGCGCTGACGCGCGTCGACACCGACGCGTTCGCGTCCGCCGACGACGACACGGCGCGACCCGATGCCGCCGCTGCCGACGCGCGGCCCGCGCCGGAGACGGTGCAGATCACGGCTTCACAGGAATCCGACATGGCAGACCTCGACACTTTCGCGGCCGCGCTCGGCGTGGCCGATCTCGCGCCGCCGCCGCTCTCCGATGCGGAGCGCCTGTACGTGGCCGGCCTCGTCAGCGGGCTGAAGGCGAGCGCCGGCCGGCGCGAAGGCAGCGTGCCGGTGCTGCCGGCCGGCGCGCCGCTCGCGCCGCCGGTGCGGTTCTGGCTCGACGGGATGCTCGCGGGGCTGTTCAGCCGCTCGGTGCCGGCCCACACGGCGGATGGCGCGGCGCCCGCGCTGCCGGCCGAGGCCGCCGCGCCCGGCGGCGTGCGGATCGTGCGCACGCGTCCGAAGGTCGTGCTGCTGTGGGCGTCGCAGACCGGCAACATCGAATCGCTGACGGAAGATTACGCGACGCAACTGATGAACGCCGGCTTCGAGATCCGCACCGCGTGCATGTCCGACTATCCGGTCGCGTCGCTGGCCGGCGCGCAATACGTGCTGCTGATGACGAGCACGTTCGGCGACGGCGATGCGCCCGACAACGGCAGCGAGTTCTGGGACGCGCTGCAGGCCGGCAGCGCCGCGCGCCTCGACGGCGTGCATTTCGCGGTGCTCGCGTTCGGCGATCGCAACTACGACCAGTTCTGCGGGCACGGCCGCCGGCTCGATGCGCGGCTCGCGGAACTCGGCGCGGCGCGCCTGTGCGCACGCGTCGATTGCGACGTCGAGTTCCAAAGCGATGCCGACCAGTGGCTCGAACGCGTGGTCGCCCGCATCAAGGAAGCGGATGCCGCGCTGCACGCGGTGCCGTCCGCCGGGATGAGCGCGTCGGGGCTGCTGCCGACCAAGGCGCATCCGGCGCCGTCGAAGCTCGTCGCGAACCTGCGGCTCAACCGGCCGGGCGCCGCGAAGGACACGCGCTACGTGTCGCTGTCGACCGAAGGCGCGAACCTCGAATACGAAACCGGCGACGCGCTCGGCGTGTGGCCGACCAACTGCCCGGAGCTGGTCGACGAACTGCTGTCGGTCACCGCGCTGAAGGCCGACGCCCCCGTGTCGGTCGCGGGCGTCGGCGACGTGCGGCTCGGCGATGCGCTGGCGCGCCACTTCGACATCACGCGCCCGCACCCCGACACGCTCGCGTTCATCGCGTCGCGCAGCGCGAACGGCGCGCTGAAGGCGCTGCTCGGCGACGATCGCAAGGCCGACCTGAAGCAATGGTTGTGGGGGCAACAGCTCGCGGACGTGCTGCACGAGTTCCCGGTCGATCTGTCGGGCACGGAGCTGGTGTCGATGCTCAAGCGCATGCAGCCGCGCCTGTATTCGATCGCGTCGAGCCCGAGCGCGCACCAGGGCGAGATTCACCTGACGGTGTCGGCCGTGCGTTATCACAACGGGCGCCGCGCGCGCAAAGGCGTCGCGTCGACCTTCCTCGCCGATCGCGCGGACGACGGCCGCGTGCCGGTGTTCGTGCAGAAGTCCGCGCATTTCCGGCCGCCGGTGAACGGCGACGTGCCGGTCGTGATGGTCGGCCCCGGCACCGGCGTCGCGCCGTTCCGCGGTTTCCTGCACGAGCGGCAGGCGCGCGGCGCGCGCGGACGCAACTGGCTGTTCTTCGGCGAGCAGCATGCGCAGACCGACTTCTACTACGGCGACGAACTGGGCGCGATGCGCGACAGCGGCTTCCTGACGCGGCTCGATCTCGCGTTCTCGCGCGACCAGGCCGACAAGATCTACGTGCAGGACCGGATGCGCGAGCAGGGCGCCGAGCTGTACAAGTGGCTGGAGGAAGGCGCGCACTTCTACGTGTGCGGCGACGCCGCGCGGATGGCCAAGGACGTCGATACCGCGCTGAAGGCGGTCGTCGCCGAGCACGGCGGGATGTCGGACGAAGCCGCGAACGACTACGTCGCGAAGCTCTCGAAGGCGCGGCGCTACATGCGGGACGTGTACTGACCGCGGGCGGCGCGGCTTGACGCGGCCCGCCGGCCCGCGGGCCCGACTTCGGCGACGGGTTGGCCTGCGACGGTTTGCGCCGTCGGGCGGGCCGTCGACGGAGAACGCCGCGCGCGACAGGCGGGGTGGCGGGCGTGGCGTTCCTGAGTGACCCGCCGGCCGCCGCCGGCCTGCGTTACTGCTGCCGTTCCCACGCGCGCGCCTGCTCGGCGCGCACGAACGCTTCCGACGACTGCGGCAGCAGGTTGCGGAACGCGCCGCCATCGTTTTCGATCACGTCGACCATCCTCGCGATCATTTCCTCCGGATCGTGCTGCTCGAGCGGGAAGGTCAGCCGCTCGGGCGTCACGGTATGGACGGCCGGATCGCGCCAGCGTTGCGGCGTTTCCATCATCCGGTCGTTGAAGCCGGTGCTGTACGGGCCCGGGTTCACGACCGCGACGCGGATGCCGTGCGGCGCCAGTTCCGCATGCATCGCCTCGGCGACCGATTCGACTGCGTGCTTCGACGCGCAATAGGCGCCCGTGAACGGCCCGGTGATCAGCCCCGCGATCGACGACACGAACACGATCTTGCCGTGCCCGCGCGCGAGCATGCCGCGGGCGATCTGCTGCGTGAGTTCGAGCGGCCCGAACACGTTGACGTCGAACAGCTCGCGCACGATCTCGACCGGCAGGTCGACCAGCGCGCCGGCCTCGCCGACGCCCGCGTTGTTCAGGAGCACGTCAACGTCGAGCTCGGCCGCGCGGGAGCGGTCGTAAGCCGACGTGACGTCGAGCTTCACCGCGCGCAATGCCGTGCCGCGCTGCTTGGCGGCGTCCGTCAGCGCGTCGATCTCGGCGGTCGTGCGGACGCCGGCCGTGACCGCGTGACCGTGTTGCGCGAGCCGCAGCGCGACTTCGCGGCCGAAGCCGGTGCCCGCGCCGGTGATGAGAATGCGTTTCTGTGCCATGTACTTACCTTGAGGTGGGAAAGGTTGCGTGAAAGCGATCGCGGCAGTGCCGGGCGATCGCGTCGTCCTGCTCGACGCTGCCGCCCGACACGCCGATCGCGCCGACGCAGCGCCCGCTGCCGTCGACGAGCGGCTCGCCGCCGCCGAACGTGACGAGCCCGCCGTGGCTGTGCTCGATCCCGCGCAGCGGGCCGTCGCCGGACATCTCGCCGAGCGCGCCGGTCGAGGCGCGGAAGCGGATCGCCGTCAGCGCCTTGCGTTGCGCGAGGTCGATCGCGCCGAGAAAGCAGTCGTCGGTGCGGAGGAACGCGAGCAGGTTCGCGCCGGCGTCGACGATCGCGACCGATACGCCGGCGACCTGCAGCGACGCGGCCTGCGCGAGCGCGGTGTCGAGCGTCTGCCGGACGGCGGCGAGCGGCAGTGCGGGGCTGTGGTGCGGATCCATTCGATACTCCGGTGGGGGACGACCGGGCTAGTGTAGGCAGTTCCCGTATATGGGAGAATCGGCATTCCGCTCGAAGGAGTTTCAAGTTTTTTTAATGATGAGCAGACGCGATCCGATGGCCGGGCTGCACGTGTTCATGAGCGTCGCGACGGCCGGCAACTTCACGCGCGCGGCCGCCGCGCTGGGCCTGACGCCCGCCGCCGTCAGCCTGGCGATCGGCCAGCTCGAGGGCGAGCTGAACGTGAAACTGTTCAACCGCAGCACGCGCGGCGTGAGCCTGACCGAAGCCGGCCAGCATTACCGGCAGCAGACGGAGCCCGCGTACCGGCAGGTCGTGCAGGCGCGCGACGCGCTGAAGGAGGTGCGCGGCGAGCCGGGCGGGCTGTTGCGCGTCACGGCGCTGCCGCTCGCGCGCTCGCTCGTGATCGCGCCGATCCTGGCCGCGTTCCGTGCGCGCTATCCGAAGGTCCGGCTCGAGATCCGCTACGAGAACGAACTGGTCGATATCGCGAAGGAGGGCTTCGACGCGGGGATTCGTCTTGCCGACCGGCTGCAGCCCGGCATGATCGGCGTGCGGATCGCGCCCGCGCTGACCTGCGCGCTGGTCGCGTCGCCCGGCTATCTGGCGCGGCACGGCACGCCCGCGTCGATCGCCGAGCTGGAGCGCCATGCGTGCATCCGTTTCCGGTTCTCGGAGAGCGGGCGCCTGCACAAGTGGCTGCTGCACGACGGGCGTCGCGACGTCGATCTCGATCCCGAAGGCGTGTTCGTGACGAACGATGCGGACGGGGTGATCGATGCCGCGCGCGAGGGCGTCGGCATCGCGTTCGCGTTCATGCGCGAGCGCATCGAGGCGGACCTGCGCGGCGGCACGCTCGTCGAGGTGCTGCCGGGCGCGTGCCGGACGCTGCCGCCGATGTGGCTCTATTACGTGAATCGCAAGCACGTGCCGGCGAAGCTGCGCGCGTTCATCGACGTGCTGCGGGAGCGGGCCGACGCAGACTCGCGCGACACGGCGATCGGGCTGGCGGCGCACGAGCGGGCGAAGTGACGGGGGCGATGATGGAGCGATGAAGGGCGCGACGAAGGGCGCGACGAAGGGCGCGTGATGCGGACGCATGAGGCGGGCACGATATCCGTCCCCATTCCCCCGAATCCCGCGCCCGGTCGCGGTTTTGCCCTCGTTCGCTCGGCCGGGCCGGGAGAATTTCTCCCAAATGCGTCACAAGTCATTCAACCGATGAAAAAACCCCGCCGGTTCCCGGTATCATGCGCACCTCGCGCGCGATTGTGCTGCCGAATTGATACGACGTTTATGCACGCGGCACCACAAAACCGCACAGAGCGAGCCCGAAAGATTTTGTAATATAAGTTCCGTATACTCGTAAGTTCTGATCCAGGCGCCGCCTGCCTTCGTCCCAGGCCGACCGCCCACGCAGAACAACCAGATTCGTCGCCGCCAGGCCACCTTGCGCCGCGACACGCTATGCACCACCACTGAACCATCTATGTCTTCCCGCCACCCAGGTCCGCCCGGCCGTGCCGCGGCGGCGATCGCCCGTGTCTCGGCGTTGATCCGCAACGAGCGCGTGCTGTCGCCGCTGCTCGCGCTCGGCATCGGCCTGCTGCTGATCGTGGTGTTCCAGCACCTGTCCGAATCCGTCGACTACCGGTCGGTGATCCGCCAGCTGCGCCACATGTCCGCGGGCGAGTGGGGCGCGTCGCTGGCCGCGACGGCCCTCAGCTATCTCGCGCTCGTCGCCCGCGATGCGGTCGGCCTGCGTTACGTCGCCGCGAAGGTGCCGCGCGCCGCGCTGTGGATCGGCGCGATCGCCGGCTCCGCGCTCGGCAATGCGACCGGCTTCGGCGCGCTGACGGGCGGCGCGGTGCGCGCGCGCGTGTACGGCGTGTCGGGCGTCACGCCCGCGCAGATCGGCCGGATGACCGTATTCACCAGCGGCACGCTCGCGCTCGCGCTGGTGCTGATGACGGCGGTCGGCATGGTCTGCGTGCCGCAGACGCTCGCGGCGATGCTGCATGTCGCGCCCGGCGTGCTCACGTGGAGCGGCGCAGCGCTGCTCGTCGTGCTGGCCGCCATGGTCGCGATGTGCGGCCATAGCGCGCGTCCGGTCGCCACGCGCTTCAAATGGCTCGCGTTCGATGTGCCGGCACGGCGCGACCTCGTCGCGCAGGTCGTCTACGCGGTGCTCGACGTCGTGGCCGCGGGCCTGACGCTGTGGGTGCTGCTGCCGGCGGCGCCGGTCGGCTTCCCGACCTTCATCACCGTGTACGCGGCCGCGCTGCTGCTCGGGATGATCGGCCATACGCCGGGCGGGATCGGCGTGTTCGAAGCCGCGATGGTCTTCACGCTGGGCCGCGAAGTGCCCGCGCACGCGATGGTCGCCGCGCTGATCGCCTATCGCGCGATCTACTTCGGCGTGCCGCTCGTGCTGTCGGCCGGCCTGCTGGCCGGGTTCGAGGGCCGCGCGCTGCGCCGCCGGCTCGTGACGCGGCAGGCCGCGCGCGTGTCGCAACTGGCGCCGGTGTTCCTGAGCCTCGTGACCTTCGCGGTCGGCGGGATGCTGGTGATCTCGAGCGCGACGCCCGCGTTCTGGCACCGGATCGCGATCCTGCGCAACATCGTGCCGCTGTGGGTGCTCGAAGGCTCGCAGGTGATCTGCAGCGTGCTGGGCGTCGCGTTGCTGTTCGTCGCGCGCGGGCTGCTGCGCCGGCTGGACGGGGCGTGGTGGATGACCTTCGCGCTGACGCTCGCGAGCCTCGCGCTGTCGCTGGCGAAGGGTCTCGCGTTCGTCGAGGCCGGCGTGCTCGGCACGCTGCTGGTGCTGCTGCTCGTCAGCCGCCGGCGCTTCAACCGGCATTCGTCGCTGCTCGCCGAACGCTTCACGGTGAGCTGGTTCGTGTCGGTGACGATGGTGCTCGTGCTCGCCGTGTGGGTGCTGTGCTTCGCGTTCCGCGACGTGCCGTACACCCGCGATCTGTGGTCGCATTTCGCGTTCGACGAGCGCGCGCCGCGTGCGCTGCGCGCGACGCTCGCGGCCGGCGTGTTCGTCGCGATGTTCGCGCTGTGGCAATTGCTGCGTCCGGCGCCCGGGCGTTTCGTGAAGCCCGCCGAGCAGGACCTGCTCGACGCCGAGCAGATCATCCGCGCGCAGGAATGCAGCGATGCGGGCCTCGCGCTGATGGGCGACAAGTCGTTCCTGTTTTCCGAATCGCGTCGCGCGTTCCTGATGTACGCGAAAAACGGCCGCACGTGGGCCGCGCTGCACGACCCGGTCGGGCCGCGTGAGGAATGGCCGGCGCTGATCAGCAAGTTCATCGCGCTGGCGCACGCGCACAGCGGCCGCGCGGCGTTCTACCAGGTGCGCGCGAACGCGCTGCCGCTGTATCTCGACGCCGGGCTCACGCTGATGAAGCTCGGCGAGGAAGCCCATATCGCGCTCGACCGGTTCGACCTGAAGGGTTCGAACCGGTCGCACCTGCGCTACGCGCTGCGCCGCGGCGACAAGGACGCGCTGACGGTCGAGGTGATCGCGCCGCCCGACGTGCCGGCCGCGCTGCCGTCGCTGCGCGACATCTCCGACGGCTGGCTCGACAGCCGCGACGCGCGCGAGAAGAGCTTTTCGGTGGCCGCGTTCCACGACGGCTATCTCGCGACGCAGTCGGTGATGCTGGTGCGCCAGGCCGACAAGCCGATCGCCTTCGTCACGTTCATGACGACCGACCTCAATACCGAGGCGACGGTCGGCGTGATGCGTCATCTGCCGGACGCGTCGCCGTATGCGATGGAGTATCTGTTTACGCAGCTCGCGCTGCATCTGAAGGAAGCGGGGTTCCGCAAGCTGAGCCTGGGCATCGCGCCGTTCTCGGGGATGGGGGCGGCGAAGATGCCGTCGCCGTGGCACCGGTTCGGGCTGATGGTCTGGCGCTTCGGCGGCCGCTTCTACAACTTCCGTGGCTTGCGTGCATTCAAGAGCAAGTTCGAGCCGCACTGGGAGCCGCGTTATCTCGCGGCCTCGGGCTCGGTCGGCGTGTTCGTCACGCTCGCGGATCTGTCCCTGCTGGCTGGAGGTCGGCGTTCATGACGTTGAAGAAGGGTATCGCGCAGGCGGCAGTCGCCTGCGCGGGAATGATGCTGGCCGGCGCCGCGTTGGCGGCGCAGCCGGCGGCGGCGAAACCGGAAACCGTGTCGGGCGGCCGCTACGGCCCCGTGATCGTGACGAAGCCGAGCGGCCCGCTGCGCGGCTTCGTCGTGCTGTTCTCGCGTGAGCGAGGCTGGGGCGCGGCCGATCAGCAGGCGGCCGACGCGCTCGCGAAAGCGGGCGCGATGACGGTCGGCGTGGATTCGGAGCGCTATGCGGCGAACCTCGCCGCGAAGCAGGAAACCTGTCACCACCTCGACGGCGACGCCGAGGCGGTCAGCCACCAGCTCGAACGCCTCGCGCAATCGGCGCGCTATTACACGCCGATCGTCGCGGGCGTGGGCCAGGGCGGCGCGATCGCGAAGCAGATCCTGTCGATGGCGCCGGAGAACACGATCGCCGGCGTCGTGTCGGTCGGTCCGGCCGCGAAGCTCGATGCGCGCTTCAAGCCATGCCCGCCCGATCCGACGATCGTGCGCCGCGCGATGCCGGGTTTCGTCGAAACGGCCGCGGCCGGCGATACCGCGAAGCTCGTGTCGCTCGTCACGTCGCACCTGCACGACACCAGCAGCAGCGACGAGCTGGACGTGTCGGATCTGCCGCTCGTCGAGCTGCCGGCCAAGGGCGGCAGCGACCGCCTCGCGATCGTGATCTCGGGCGACGGCGGCTGGCGCGATCTCGACAAGACGATCGCCGAGGCGCTGCAGCGCGACGGCGTGGCGGTGGTGGGCATCGACAGCCTGCGCTACTTCTGGAGCGAGAAGCCGCCTGCCCAGGTGAGCCGCGACCTGGCGCGCGTGATGCGCACCTACATGGCGCGCTGGCATGCGAACCGCGTGGCGCTGGTCGGCTACTCGTTCGGCGCGGACGTGATGCCGTTCGCGTACAACCGGCTGCCGGCCGACCTGCGCGACAAGGTCGCGGTGATGTCGCTGCTCGGCTTCGCGCCGGCGGCGGATTTCCAGATCCGCGTGACGGGCTGGCTCGGGATGCCGGCGAGCGACAAGGCGATGAAGGTCGCGCCGGAAATCGCGAAGGTGCCGCCGCGGCTCGTGCAGTGCTTTTACGGCGCGGAAGAGAAGGACACGATGTGTCCGGCGCTCGCGAACACCGGTGCCGACGTGATCAAGACCGGGGGCGACCACCACTTCGGCCACGATTACATCGCGCTCGAGAAGAAGATCCTCGGCGCATTCGGCAAGCCGGTGGCGGCGCGCTGAACGCCGGCGCCCGCTTCGCGGCGGGCGCGGCGCTTGCGGTATCTCGGACGGGCGGCCTGCGGGCCGCCCTGTTTCATTTCCCGGCCGGCGTCTCGACGGGCGCCGCCGCGTCCTGCCGCGGCGCCGCCGTTCTCGCATCGCGCTGATAGAAGCCCGGAAACCGGTCGAGCTGCCGGCGCGCGGCGGCCAGATCGGCATCGGCGCCGAGCACCGCGCTCGAAAACCCGGTGCGCTCCATCAACAGCAGCTGGTCGATCAGCACCTCGCCGGTCGCGCGCAGGTCGCCGGCGAAGCCGAAGCGCTTGCGCAGCAGATAGGCCTGGCTGTACGCGCGGCCGTCGGTGAACGACGGGAAATGCAGATCGATGCGCGCGGTCTGCGCGATGCGCTCGGCGAGCGGCGGCAGTTCCTCGTCGTTGCCGATCGTCAGGGTGGCGAGCGTCGCGGTGTCGGGAGCGTTCGTCGCGTCGGCGTGTTCGGCCGGCGTCAGCAGCCGGATGCGTGCGTTCGCGCTCGAGGTTTCGTCGGTCGGTTTCATGCGTGCTCCGCCTGGTGACGTGCGTCGTTCGCCGCGGCCTTGAAGGGCTCGGCACCGATGCGATGCACCGTGTCGATGAATCGTTCGCTGCGGCCGTCGGCGTCGCGCCGCGCGTCGAGATACACGTTGACGAGCGCGTCCACGACATCGACGATCTCGTCCGCCGAGAACGACGGGCCGATCACCTTGCCCGGCCGCGCGGGGCCGCTCGCGCTCGAGCCGTCCGAGCCGCCGAGCGTCACCTGGTACCACTCCGCGCCGTCCTTGTCGACGCCGAGGATGCCGATGTGCCCGCTGTGATGGTGGCCGCACGAGTTGATGCAGCCGCTGATGTGCAGGTCGATGTCGCCGACGTCGTGCAGCATGTCGAGATCCTGGAACCGCTCGGCGATCGCGTCGGCGATCGGGATCGAGCGCGCGTTCGCGAGCGCGCAGAAGTCGCCGCCCGGGCACGCGATCATGTCGGTCAGGAGTCCGACGTTTGCACTGGCGAGGCCGATCGCGCGCGCGTGTTCCCACAGCAGGAACAGGTCGTCGACGTGCACCCACGGCAGCACCACGTTCTGCGCGTGCGTGACGCGCGCCTCGCCGGCCGAGAAGCGGTCGGCCAGTGCAGCCAGCGCGTCGAGCTGCTCGGGCGAGGCGTCGCCGGGCGCCTGCAGGCGGCGCTTGAACGACAGCGTGACGATGCGCAGCGCCGGATCGCGGTGCGCGGCGACGTTGCGCGCGAGCCAGCGCGCGAAGGCCGGATGGCGGCTGGCGTGGGCGGCCATGCGGGCTTCGACGTCCAGCAGGTCGAGCGTGCGCGGCGTGACGCGCGGCGGCACGAACGATGCCGCGATGCGGTCGAACTCGGCCTGCGGAATCGTGTGCGGGCCGCCGTCATGCTCGACGATCTGGCGGAACTCTTCCTCGACGTCGTCGATGTAGCGCTGCCCCTCGCTCTTCACGAGGATCTTGATGCGCGCCTTGTACTTGTTGTCGCGGCGTCCGTAGCGGTTGTAGACGCGGACGATCGCCTCGATGTAGTTCATCACGTGCTGCCACGGCAGGAACGCGCGCAGCAGCGTCGCGATCACGGGCGTGCGGCCCATGCCGCCGCCGGCGCTCACGCGAAAGCCGAGCTCGCCCGCGTCGTTGCGCACGAGCTTCAGCCCGACGTCGTGCCAGTCGGTCGCCGCACGATCCTCGGCCGCGCCGGTGATCGCGATCTTGAACTTGCGCGGCAGGAACGCGAATTCCGGATGCAGCGTCGTCCACTGGCGCATCACCTCGGCGAACGGCCGCGGATCGGCGATCTCGTCCGGCGCGACGCCCGCGCGCTCGTCGCACGAGATGTTGCGGATGCAATTGCCGCTGGTCTGGATCCCGTGCATGTCGACGGTCGCGAGCAGGTCCATCACGTCGGCCGCCTTCGCGAGCGGAATCCAGTTGAACTGCACGTTGGTGCGGGTCGTGAAGTGCGCGTTGCGGGTCGGCAGGCGCAGCGTGCCGAGCAGCGCCTGCGCGTCGCAGGCGGCGCGATAGGTGGCGTCGTCGGGCACGTCGTAGTCGCGTGCGATCCGGGCGAGCACACGCAGCTGCGCGCTCGACAGTTCGCCGTACGGCACGGCCACGCGCAGCATCGGCGCATGGCGCTGCACGTACCAGCCGTTCTGCAGGCGCAACGGCCGGAATGCGTCTTCGCTCAGCGTGCCGTGCTGCCAGCGTTCGAGCTGGTCGCGGAACTGGGCGGCGCGGCTGTGCACGAGCGCCCGGTCGAAATCGGTATATCGGTACATGACGTGATACGCGAGAGGAGCGGCGGCGCAGGGGGCGCGCCGCTCGGGAGGGGACGTTGCGACGGGTGTCGGGCAACAGGGGACAGCGTAGGGAACGCGGGGCGGCGGGACAAGCAGCAGATCGGGACGAAAAGGGCGCAGCAGATCGCCGGCGCGCCGGCGAATGTCGGGCATGCGTGGCGCATGCCCGCGCCGGGTTCAGGCTTGCGCTTGCGGGTCGACGATCAACGCCGGATCGAGCGCGCGGATGCGCTGGTCGATGAAGTAGCCGCCGCCTTCCTGGTAGCGCAGATACAGACGGCCGCACGGCATGCAGCGGCTGACGGTGCAGCGGTTGTACGGGAAATGGCGCGGCGCGATCGGCGCGTCGTCCGACGCATAGCGCGTGCCGGCAGGATGATATTCGTCGTAGGTCGGCTCGGGGTCGTCGGGCGGCGCGAGCGTCGCCACTTCGGTCAGTTGCGTGTTCTGCAGCGACAGCGGCAGGGTCGTCCAGCCGGCGAGCGATGTTTTCGTGCACGTGCACGGTTGCGTGATGTGTGCCGCTTCGGCCGCCAGTTTCAGCAACGCGTCGTGATCGAGGTAGGGCAGTTGGCTCATGCGAAATCGTGAAGGAGCGGCGGGATCAGCAATGTAACCCGCGCGCGGCTTCGCTGCATGGACGTGCTGCAGGCGGCGCGCAGCTTGCTCGCAATGCCCGATCAGCCGGCCTTGCGTACCGCCGGCTCGGCGACCAGTTCGCCGAGCACGCGGATCGCGCGTTCGATGTCGCGGCTCCACGGATGGCCGAAGTTTACGCGCACGCAGCGCTCGAAGCCGTGCGCGGCCGAGAACAGCGGCCCCGGCGCGAAGCTGATGCCGCGCGCGATCGCCTGGCGGTGCAGCTCCATCGCGTCGATCGCATCGGGAAACGACAGCCACAGGAAATACCCGCCGTCGGGCCGCACCCACTCGACGCCGGGCGGCAGCCAGCGCCGCAGCGCGTCGTCCATGCGGGCGAGCTGCGCCTGCAGTGCGCCGCGCAGCTTGCGCAGGTGACGGTCGTAGCCGCCGTGCTCCAGATAGTTCGCGATGCCGGCCTGCGCCGGAATGCTCGCCGACAGCGTGGTCATCAGCTTGAGCCGCTGCACCTTCTCCGCGAACCGGCCGGCGGCGGCCCATCCGATCCGGTAGCCGGGCGCGAGCGTCTTCGAGAACGAACTGCAGTGCATCACGAGGCCGTGCCGGTCGAACGCACGCGCGGGCAGCGGGTAGTCGGGGCCGAAATGCAGCTCGCCGTACACGTCGTCCTCGATCAGCGGCACCTCGCGCGCGGCAAGCATCTCCACGAGCGCGCGTTTCTTGTCGAGCGACAGCGTGACGCCGGTCGGGTTCTGGAAGTTGGTCATGAACCAGCACGCGCGGATGTCGTGCCGGTCGAGCGCGTTCGCGAGCGCGTCGAGATCGAGGCCCGTGCGCGGATCGACGGGAATCTCGACCGCGCGCAGGTCGAGCCGCTCGATCGCCTGAAGCGCCGCATAGAAGCCGGGCGATTCGACCGCGACGACGTCGCCGGGCCGCGTGACGGCCATCAGGCACAGGTTCAGCGCTTCCAGCGCGCCGTTCGTGACGACGATCTCGTCGACGGGCTGCGCGACGCCGGTTGCCAGATAGCGCCGCGCGATCTGCTGGCGCAGCGCCTCGCTGCCGGGCGGCAGGTCGACGACCGTGCTCCACGGGCTGACGAGCCGCGTCGCCTGCGCGAGCGATTTCGCGAGGCGCGGCAGCGGAAACAGCTGCGGCGCGGGAAAGGCGGAGCCGAGCGGCACGATGCCGGGCTGCGTCGCGGCGTCGAGCACCGAGAACACGAGATCGTTGATGTCGACCTTGCGCGTTGCGCCGGCGCGGCTCGCGCGGCGTTTCGCGGGCGGGTTCGCCGCCGGGCCGGCGCCGGGCGCGACGTAATAGCCGGAGCGTTCGCGCGCGCGGATCAGCCCCCACTGTTCGAGCAGGTAGTACGCGCGAAACACCGTCGACTGGCTCACGCCATGCTGCGCGATGATCTGGCGCAGCGACGGCAGGCGCGTGCCGACCGCGAGGTTGCCGTTGCGGATTTCGTCGGCGATCGTATGGGCGAGGGTTTCGTAGCGTTTCATCGGCGCGGCGGAGCATGCTTGGCGCCTGCGCGCGGGGCCGGTGCGGCGCCGCGCCGGCGGGCGCGCGTCATTGTCCGACGACCGGCCCGAAAAGGAAAGCGCGACGGCCGCGGCCGGTCGCGCTTTCGTGGCGATGTCGATGCGTGCGCATCTGTCGCGCGTGATCGCGGCGTTCGCGCAGGCGTGGCGCGAATGCACATGCGACGACGCGACGCACATGCAGGCGGATGGGGGTGACACCACGCGATGGATGACCCGCATCGCCGATTGCACTGAACGCACCGAACGCGTGCGCGATGCATGCGGGGTGCCGCCATGGTCGCGACCGGAACCGGCAGCCGTCGCGTCATGCCTTTCGACTGATCATTGTTCGTTCGCTCGACCGGGTTCGCGCAAGCGCGACGACAGGCGATCGAACGCGTGCACGTATTACGCACGCCGAATGAGCGGATACGACGCGCGTGCGGCTAGTTCCAATTGCGCGGCGATATTTTTTATGGTCTTGTTGCAGGATCACGCATCGACTCGAAAAAGGACAGTCGAATGCATTCGGGGAATTCGGGCGAGGACCGATTGATCAGGGGAATCGGCGCGCATCGGCGTGCGCGCCGTGCCGTGTGCCGCTGGTTTGTCATGTTGACGCTGGGCTTGTCGGGCCTGCCTGCGTGCGCCGCTTCTCCCGAGACCGTCAGCGACAACGTGCTGCGCATCCTTGCATGGCCCGGCTATGCGGACAACGATGTCGTCAGTGCATTCGAGACCCGATTCCATGTACGCGTCGAAGTGACGTTCGTCGATTCCGACGAAGCGTTGTGGGCGCGGATGCACAGCGCGTCGCCGCCGCCCTACGACGTGCTCGCGGCCAACACGGCCGAGATTCAGCGCTATGCGCGCGACGACCTGCTCACGCCGATCAACCTGTCGCAGATCCCGAACCGCCGGCGGCAACTGCCGAATTTCCAGCAGATCGCGACGATCGGCGGGCTCGTGCACAACGGTTCGACCTATGCGATTCCGTTCACGTATTCGTCGATGGGGCTGATCTACGATCGCCGGCAGGTGCCGGCCGCGCCACACTCGATGCGGGAACTCTGGAATCCGCGTTACCGCGGCAAGGTGCTCGACTTCAACAGCGCGCAGCATAATTTTTCGTTCACCGCGCTCGCGCTCGGCTATCCCGACCCGTTTCGCCTGTCGCCCGCACAAACGCTTGCCGTCGCGCACAAGCTGGTCGACCTGCGACGCAACCTGCTCACGTATTACACGCTTCCGGAAGAGGCGACCGCGCTGTTCGTCCAGCATCACGCGGCGCTGATGTTCGGCAACTACGGCACGCAGCAGGTCGAGCAGCTGCGTCGCGCCGGGGCGGATGTCGGCTACGTGATTCCGGACGAAGGCGCGCTCGCGTGGCTCGACTGCTGGGGCGTCACGCGCGGCACGGAGCATCGCCAGCTCGCGTTCGCGTGGATCAACTACATGCTCGAACCGGCGATCGGCGCGCTGCTGACCGAACGCCAGGGGCTCGCGAATACGCTCGAACCGCCAGCCGGTCTCGAGGCCGGCCATCAGCACCTCGTCTGGATCCAGCCGGTCGAGGACATCGCGCGGCGCGAGTCGCTGTGGAGCCGCATCGTATCGGGCGACCGGCCGGAGCGGTTCGAAAAATGATCAGGCTCGGGCTCACGTCGAAGCTGTCGGCGCTGTTCGCGTGCATCGGCGTGATCGCGTCCGGCACGACCGGCTACTACACCTATCGCTCGAACCGGACGATGCTCGTGCAGGAGGCGCAGCACAGCCTGCTGATGTCGACCCAGTTGCTCGGTCAGCGCTTCACGACCGCGTTGTCCGACGTGGCCGACGATGCGCTCGTGCTCGCGCAATTGCCGTCGGCGGCGCGCGTCGCGGTCGGCGACGGCACCGATCGCGCGTCGCGCACGCGGCTCGAGCAGGTCTATTACAGCTTCATGAAGAACCACCCCGAGTATCTGCAGGTCCGGCTGATCGCGCGCGGCGATTTCGGGCTCGAGCGGATTCGCGTCGATCGCGACGCGCGCGGCATCGTCGTGCTGCCGGAGAGTGCATTCCAGGAAAAAGGGCAGTTTTCCTACGTATTCGATACGCTTGCGACGGCACCCGGACATATTTACCTGTCGCCGATCGTGATCAATCACGAGACCGGCTCGCATTCGGCCGAAGGGCTGCCGATCCTGCGCGTGGGCACGCCGGTCGTCGACCAGGACGACCAGGTCGTCGGCGCGCTGGTCGTCGACGTCGAGCTGTCGCGCATGTTCGACCGGCTCGAACGCGATCTGCCGCAGGACTACGCGGTGTATCTCTCGAACGAATGGGGCGATTTCCTCGTGCACCCCGATCCGTCGCAGATCTTCGGCTTCGATCGCGGGCGGCGCGTGCTGATGCAGGACAGCTTTCCCGACACGCGGCTGCTGTTCGTCGGGACCCGCACGAACGTGACGCTCAACGGTCTCGCGCAGCCCGACGACGTCCCGGGCCAGATGGTCGCGTTCGTGCGCATGCCGTTCGGCAACAACGAGGGCAACCGCTTCGTCGTGCTCGGCATGGCGCGTCCGCTCACGGACGTGCTGGCGCCGGCCGGGGCTCTCGGGGAGCGGATCGTCCGGATGGTGCTCCTGATGAGCGTGGCGGCGGTGATTCTCGCGATCCTGTTCGCGCGCGCGATCACACGGCCGTTGCAGATGCTCGCGCGCGCGGCGACCCACGTGTTCGACGATCCGGCCGCCGAACGGTTGCCCGTCGCGCGGGCCGACGAAATCGGCGTGCTGGCGCGCTGTTTCGACAGCATGCGCGTCGAGATCCGCACGCAGGTCGCGATGCTGCGCGCGAAGCAGCTGGAACTGACGCATCTCGCCGGTCACGATCCGCTGACCGGCCTGCCGAACCGCCTGTTGTTCATGGAACATCTCGGCGCCGCGATCCGGCATGCGGCCGCGGTGCGCGAGGGGCTGGCGGTGATGTTCGTCGATCTCGATCGCTTCAAGCAGATCAACGACCAGCACGGGCACGCGGCCGGCGATCGTACGCTCGTCGCGGTGGCGAAACGACTGAGTCACGTGCTGCGCGGCGGCGACATGGCCGCGCGGCTCGGCGGCGACGAATTCATCGTGCTGATTTCGGACGTGCGATCGCCGGCGGTGATCGGCGATATCGCGTCGCGGATCCAGATCGTGATGGCCGAGGAGCTCGAGTTCGGCGACCGGCACCTGGCCGTGGGCGCGAGCATCGGCGTCAGCGAATATCCTGCCGATGGCGCGTCGGCCGAGGAACTGCTGGTCAAGGCCGATGCGGCGATGTACGCAGCGAAGGCGTCCGCGCAGTGCGCGTGCGTGCGTTACCAGGAACTGCTGGGTGGCGGCCTCGCCGAGGATGCCGACGGCCGCGTGGTGGCAGGGGGCAGCCGCTGACGGCAGGCCGCTCCAGGGCGGGGCGGAAACGCGACGAGCCCGTCACGGGACGGGCTCGCTGGATCCGGGCTCGCTGCGCGCGATGCGCGCAGTGGCGGGCTTAGTGGCCGAAGTAGACCGAGTCGCGCGCGTTCCGCACCTTGACTGCCGGTGCGCCGCCCTGGACGGCCGGGGCCGGCTGTGCGCCGTAGCCGCTGGCGTCGGCGGCGTGCACGCGCGCTTGCGCGGCCTGGATGTCGGCCGGGTAGTACGGGCTCGACTGGCTCGGCTTGTAGCCGGCGTTCTCGAGCTGGACGAGTTCGTTGCGCACTTGCGCGCGGGTCACGGTGCTTTGGGCGAAGGCGCCGAACGAGGCGGACAGGGCGACAGCGGCGACGACTGCGGAAACGAGCGATTTCATGATGACCTCCGATGTTCTATTGAGTTCGCCGGCGACACCATGTCGTAAGCGATTGATTACATCGTAGGCGTCGGTAGACCTAGGGTAAACGTGGATTCCGGCGAAAGATCATTGCAACCGGGGTAATAATTTCACGAGACATTCGATCCGTCCCCATTCTGCGTTGCGCGAATTGCAGACCGGTGGCGGGCGGGAGCGGCGACGCGCCGCGCACGGGCGAACGCGCGGCGGCGTGGCGCCGGCAGGCGGGGCGGGTTGGGGGTGTTGGGGGGGGCGTTGCCGGATCAGACGCCGTCGGCGTCGTCGATCTCCTTGCGCTCGCGGCGTTCCTCATTGCCGCGGCGCGCCCGCAGGCGCTGGCGCGACAGGACCGCGATCACCTGCTGGGTGGGCGCGCCGGACGGCAGCTCGTTGCGGATGCGATCGGGCACCATCGGCAGGCCCGCGCGCTGCCGGCGCAGTGCCTTCGCGATTGCCCGGCGGCATTCGTCCCCGTGGCAATCCCATTCATCGCGGATTCTCTGGCAATAACGGCATTGTTCCATCGAGACAGTCTAACGTGTCTTGGGGATCGCGGCTGACGAGGGAACGGACGGAGACCGGACTGGCGGGCGCAATGCGGCCGATGTCCCCGGTCGTGAATCGCGTGCCGTTCATGTCGGACTGCGAATCGATCGGGCGGCCCGACCGGCGGGAAAATACAATTCGCCGTATCTTTACCTACGGATCGCTTGCGCCGGAGCAAGCCGGCTCACGTGAGCGACCAGATCCCCCAGACGGCAATCAGTAAACCGAGGCCGAATCCACAGCCCGGCAACACGCATGTTTCCATTTGACGCCTCTGAAATCGCGCCGTCGCCACCGTCGCGGCGGCGGGCGGGTGGCAATATCGGTCCGAACCGCGCGTTGCCGTTTTCACGGAGCCGGTCGCGGGTCGTCGAGGCCGCGAATACTACGCGGGTCAGCTTTCAGAACGCATGCGCGATTTCGTGCCGGCGCGGCGACATCCATCGGCGCGATGGCGGGCGGCGCGCGGCCGCCGTCATTTCGTGCCTGCGTGCCCGGTGTCGACCTGGGCGGCGGACGGTGCCGCGTGGCGGAAGATGCCTGACTTCCAGATCATCTGGGACGCGGCGGCGAGCACGAACAGCAGGACGACCATCCGGAATACGCGCGGCGACATCTTGTCCCGCAACGGGCGAACGAGCCACATGCCGGCGATGGCGGGCAGGCTGGCCGCCGCCGAAATCGCGAGGTCGGCGGCGCTCGCGTGCGCGGCGCCGCTGAACGTCGTGATCAGCGTGACGATCGACACCACGAGGATGATCGCGATCTGCTTCGTGAACACGCGGCCGGTCGCGCCGGACGAAATCAGGTAGGTGGCGAGCAGCGGCCCCGGCACCGACGCGATGCTTTCCATCAGCGCCGCGCCGAACCCGAGCGTGAACCCGACCGGCTTCCGCCATGCCTCCGGCAGATTCAGCTTCGGTGCGCTCAGCATCAGGGTTGCCGCGACGATCAGCAGCGCGCCCGACGCGGCCTGTGCGTGGCCCGCGTTCAGCGACAGGAGAATCGCGACGCCGACGACGTTGCCGAACACGGTGCCCGCGATCGGTGCGGCGATCTTGCGCGCGGTCGCCAGTAGCTCGCCGCCTTCCAGCGCCTGCGGGATGTTGCCGAGGATGATCGGCATCGACAGCAGCAGCACCGCGTGCCGGATCGGCAGGAACTGGCTGAGGATCGGCATCGCCACCAGCGGAACGCCGATGCCCGTGACCCCCTTGACCATCCCGCCGAGCAGCAGTGCGACGGCGATGCCGATCAGGTCGAGCAGCGCGAGCCCGTGCAGGCTGGAAACCAGCACACCTTCAGTCAGATCGAGATGAATCATCGGGAGCAGGTCGAGACATGAGCGGCAACGGGGCGGTCGGCGGCACCCGGGGCCGGTGCGTGCGACGGCGCACGCCGTTGTTTGGTTGTGGGTCGAAGCGGTCGTCCGGTTGCATCGCCCGCCGTCGGTAATCGACAGGCAGGCGGTGCGTGCCCGGCGACGGCGTTCGACACGGTTCGAGGCTGAATCTTACCCGAGCGAGGCATCGGGCACGGTCACGGGATTGCGCGCCATCGGAGATCGTCGCCGTGGTTCAATATCATTCATGATATGTCGCTCTATCATGTGAAAAATACATGGACCGAAACAAGGAGGCGAGATGACGCTTGCGCAATTGCAGGCCCTGGCTGCCGTAGTCGAACTCGGCTCGCTGACGGCCGCGGCCGACCGGCTCAGTCGCAGTCAATCCGCGATCAGCCACGCGTTGACCGAACTGGAGGACATCACCGAGGTCAAGCTGCTGTTGCGCGACCGCCAGCCGGTCGTCCTGACCGCTGCCGGCGCGCGCCTGTGGCCGTACGTGCAGAACGTCGTCCGGGAAGCGCAGACTTTGCGCCAGCAGTTCGGCCTGTCGCGCGGCAAGCTCGAAGGGCGGCTGGTGGTCGCGTCGCTGCCGAGCGTCTCGCTCGCGTTCGTCGTACCCGCGCTCGAGGCGTTGAAGGCCGCGCATGAGGGCGTGACGGCGGTGCTGCTCGAAGGCACGGACGCGGAAGTCGAAGGGTGGCTCGACGACGGCACCGCCGACATCGGCGTGGTCGCCGGCACGAAGACCTTCGCGCACAACCTGCCGTTGCTCGACGAGGATTTCATCGCGGTCGCGGCGGACGGCATGTTCGACGGCCGCAAGAGCGTGTCGGCGAAACTGTTGTCGACGATGCCGTTCATTTTCTCGAAGGCGGGGTGCGGGCCGGTCATCGCGGATTACTTCGCGCGCAACGGTGCGTCGCTGCGTGCCGCATTCAACGTGGTCGAAATGCGGACCATTCTGTCGATGGCGGAGGCGGGAATGGGCGTGTCGATCGTCCCGCGCATCACGCTCACCTACACACGGTTCGGCGGCCGGGTGCTGGAGCTGTCGCCGAAGCTGCACCGTTCCGTGCGTCTGTCGTGGAACGCGACGGGCAACGCGGTCGCCGATGCATTCGTGAAGGAGGTCGATGCACAGCGCGTGAAGGCGGGAAAGGCGATTCGGGCGCGGGCGAAGAATGGAAAGTAGCGGGGCGGTGGGGCAATGAGACGATGAGGCGATGACGTGATGAAGCGCGCTCATGGGTAACTTGCAGTTTATTCATGCCGACGGCCATCGACTTGCAATACATTCTCGGACACTCGCCCCGAGTTCATCGCGCTGAAGGAGACCACCGTGCCGGCCTTGCCCACCCTGATTGCTTTCGGACTCGTGTCGCTCGGCATGGTCCTGACGCCCGGCCCGAACATGATCTACCTGATCTCCCGCTCGATCTGCCAGGGCCGCCGCGCGGGGCTGGTGTCGCTCGGCGGCGTCGCGCTGGGGTTCGTGTTCTACATGTTCTGCGCGGCATTCGGCATTACCGCGCTGGTGCTGACGGTGCCGTACGCGTATGACGTGCTGCGTTTCTCCGGCGCGCTGTACCTGTCGTATCTCGCGTGGCAGGCGCTCAAGCCGGGCGGGCGCTCGGCGTTTCAGGTCCGGCAGTTGCCGCACGACAGCGGCGCGCGGCTCTTCACGATGGGCTTCGTCACCAACCTCGCGAACCCGAAGATCGCGGTGATGTACCTGTCGCTGCTGCCGCAGTTCATTACGCCGGGGCACGGCAGCGTGCTCGCGCAATCGCTGGCGCTGGGATGCGTGCAGATCGCGGTCAGCGTCAGCGTCAACGCGCTGATCGCGAGCATGGCCGGCTCGATCGCGGGGTTTCTTGCCGAGCGACCGGTCTGGGCGCGGGTGCAGCGCTGGTTGATGGGGACCGTGCTGGCCGGACTGGCCGTGCGTATCGCGCTGGAATCGCGCAGCTAGCGGCAACGCGGCTTGCGGTGGAAGCCGACGTGGCGATGCGCATGCAACGTGCGGCGGATGAACCGGCGCGGCCAATCTGCGTGAAGCGGACCATCACGTATTCGTCGCATCCGTAAGCGGATGGCGCGCGATGTCCCGCGCCAACCCGCTCCGGCGGCCCGTCGCGCAACCACGCGCCGCGGGCCGCCGCCGCATCAGCGCTCGCCGCGCTTCTTGCTCAGCTCGATCGTCTCGAACAGCTCGTACTGCGCGGTCGGGTGCTGATCCGCGCCCGGCGCGTGGTAGTAGCGCATCGTGATCGTCGTGTGGCCGCCCGGCTTGCCCGGATCGTGGTCGAACACCGCGATCCCGTAGCCCGTGCCCGTATCGCGGCGCGCCGACCAGATCGCATCCTCCAGCGCATCGGCCGGCTTGCGCACGAACGTGTTCGCCGCCGTGCCCGGCACCGGCCGGTTCGGCTTCGTGAACACCTTGGCCTGCGCAAAGCCGGTCGCGGGGTTCTCGCCGTATACGTCGAGCGGCGCACTGGTGCCGCCGCCGCCGAGGATCAGGTGGATCGTGCCGTGGCTCGTGTCGAACGTCGTGCGGTCCGGATCGGTCGACCCGACCGGACGCGGCTGCAGCGTCTCGACGACTTCGCCGGTCGACGCATCGACGCCCGCGCGGTGATTGCAGCCGCGTACCGGGTAGCTGCGCTCGTAGTCGTGATCGTGACCGCACAGCACGAGGTCGACACCGTAACGGTCGAACAACGGCAGCCATGCCTCGCGGATGCCCTTGTCCGAGCCGTTGCCCGTCTTCGACGAACTCAGCGCGTCCTGGTGCATCTGCACGACGATCCAGTCGATCTCGTCGTCGTGCGACGCGTGACGCAGCGTGTGCTCGAGCCAGCGCGTCTGCACGCCGTCGCTGTAGCCGCGCACGTAGAACGACGTGCCCGGTTCGATCGGCGCATGGCCGGTGCTCGCGGCCGGCACCAGCGGATTCGGGCCGCCGACGAAGGCGGCCGCATCCTGGTACACGACGTCGTCGGCGTCGAGCGAGATGAACAGCACCGAGCTCACGCGGAAGCTGTACCAGCGGCCCGGAAAGCGCGTGCCGTTCTCGGGCAGCATATAGCGCGCGAGATACGAGTCGAGCCCCTGCGGGCCGTTGTTGAATTCGATCTCGTGATTGCCGGGGCACGGCATCCACGGGCGGTTCGCGGCCGACGTCTGGTTGTTGTTGCCGAAGTCGCGCCACACCTCCGGCTGATGCGCGGGGTTCAGGTTTGCGTAGCAGAGGTCGCCGTTCAGCAGGTGGAACAGCGGCTGGAACTGCTCGACCGCCTGCACCGCGAAGCGGCTTTGCGGCGACGACAGCACCCAGGCGCCGTTCGGCGTCGCGAGGTCGCCGTAGCTCGTGAAGCGGAACGGCGCGCGCCCGCGCGGCGCGGTCGTGAAGGTCGCGGCAAACGGCTGTGCGGCGTTGCTGTCGTTGTCGGCCGTCAGTTCGTAGCGATAGCGCGTGTTCGGCTTCAGGCCGTGCACGCGCGCGTGGTACGTGAACACGGTTTCGCCGTTCAGGCCGTCGGTGTAGAGGCGCTGCACGCCGTGCACGGTGCGTGCCGGTTCGCCGTCGGCGACGATGCGCGCGCGCGGATTGACGGCCGGCGCGAGCGACGCCCACGAGATCGCGACTTCGGACGTCGGGTCGCTGCCCCACGTCAGGTGCACCTGTTCGGGGGTTCCGTCCGGGTTCGACGCGGCGGCACGGGCGGCCGCGAGTCCGCCCGCGGCGGTGGCGAGGCCGGAGACGCCGGCCAGTTTCAGGAAGCCGCGACGCGATACGGAAGCGGCCGGCTCGTTCGACTCGGCGGGGAAGTTGTCCTGGTTCGACATGGTCGTATTTTCGTTGGGTGACACGCGAAATGCGGAACCGCCCGGCCGTGCGCGAGCGCGTCCGGGGCGTGGGCCGGAAACGAGCGGGATCCCGGTGACACGCATTGTCGAAGCGCAGTTTTGCCGGGTTGTGACAGACGGTCGTCAACGCACGGCCGCTCCGCATCGATCGACGCGTGCAGGGTCGCCGGCGCGGCAGAAATTTATTTGCGTGCGCCGCGACGGAATTTTGCCGCATGCGTCGTTTAACGAACGAACGGCCACTTCCGGCCATGAACGGTCGATACACGATGCTTCGGAGTCTTGCATGAAACTTTCCATTTCATTACGGTTTGCCGCGGGATGCGTGGCCGCGCTGGCGACGTCCGCCGCATTCGCGCAGGCCGTCATCGTCGCGCCGGTCGCGCCGCCGCCGCCGCGCGTCGAAGTGATGCCGGTGCCGCGCGCGGGCTACGTATGGGATCAGGGCCACTGGCACTGGCGGCAGGGCCGCTACGTGTGGATTCCCGGGCACTGGCAGGGGGTGCGGGCCGGTTATCACTGGGTGCCCGGGCACTGGGCCGCGCGTGGCCCGAACTGGCGCTGGGTGCCGGGTCACTGGGCTTGACGCGCAAGGTGCCGCGTGACGCGCAGCGCCCGTGCGGCGGGACTTCCACACAACTTCATCGGTCGAACCATGCCTTTTAGAACCCTTTTGATCGTGGCAGCCGCGGCCGTCGTGCTGGCCGGCTGCGTCGTGGTGCCGGCGCGCCCGGTGTATTACCGGCCCGCGCCGGTCGTCGTATATTGATCGCGCCGGCCGGCGGGCGATCGACCGGATCGAGATGCCGCTCGAACCGGATGCAGACGAAACCGACCGGGCCGAGCCCGGGCGCGGCGCACCACGCGGTGCCGACGCGCCGGCGTGGCGCCGTGCGGCGCCGGCCCGACGCATGCAAGGAGAGCACGACGATGAGCTTCAGCCGGACGGCGGGCACACCCGCCGGCAGCATGCGGCGTTCGCGCGGCACGTTGCGGAGCAGCCTGCGTTGAGCGACGCCGATCCGGACGCGGAACTCGTCGCGCGGGTCGGCGCGCGCGACGCGTCGGCCGTGCGCGTGCTCGTCGCCCGCAAGCTGCCGCGCCTGCTCGCGCTCGCGACGCGCATGCTCGGCGACCGGACCGAGGCCGAAGACGTTGCGCAGGAAACCTTCCTGCGGATCTGGCATCACGCGCCGCGCTGGCGGGACGGCGAAGCGCGCTTCGACACGTGGCTGCATCGCGTGGTGCTGAACCTGTGCTACGACCGCTTGCGCGGGCGGCGCGAGGAGCCGGTCGACACGTTGCCGGACGTGCCGGACATGCAACCCGAGCCGGCCGCGCACGCGGAGTTGCGCTCCCGCGATGCGCGCGTGCGCGAGGCACTCGCCGCGTTGCCGCCGAGGCAGCGGGAAGCGCTCGTGCTCCAGTACTATCAGGACATGTCGAACGTTGAAGCGGCCAACCTGATGGGCATCACCGTCGATGCGCTGGAAAGCCTGCTCGCGCGCGCGCGGCGCAACCTGCGCGCGCAACTGGCCGGCGACCCACCTAGCGAGGACAAGCGATGACACCCGAACGATTCCGTACCATCGTCGCCGCGTACGGCTCGGATGCGCGGCGCTGGCCGCAAGACGAACGCGCGGCGGCCGAAGCGTGGGCGCAAGCGCATCCGCGCGACGCGCTGGAGGCGCTCGACGATGCCGCCGAGCTCGATGCATGGCTGATGCAGGACACGGTCGCACCGCCCGCGCCGGCGCTGGTCGAACGCATCGTCGCGTCGACGCCCGCGCCGCAACGTGCGCGGCGCCCGGGAACGGTGTGGTGGTCGGGCGCGGCGGTCGCGGGCGTCGGGCTGGCCGGCGCGCTGGCGGGCGCAGTGGCCGTGTCGATGCTGATGCTCGGCAGCGCGCCGATCGCGCAACACGAACCGGGCTACCTGACGACGACGTTCGGCGGCCCGAGCATCGACGGAGGCGACGAATGAGCGAACGCGGCTGGAAATTCATGCTCGTCGGGTCGGTCGTGTTGAACGTGTTCATGCTCGGCGCGATCGGCGGCGGCGCGTATCAGTGGTTCTCGACCCATCGTGACCTGCATGGCGCCGGGATGCCCGGACAGCGTACGGCGTTGCGGTTCGCCGCGGACCAATTGTCCGATACGCGTCGGCAGGAATTCGCGGCGGCGCTGAAGGCGGCCCGCAAGGACGGCCGGGATTTCGCTCGTGAAGGGCGTGACGGGCGCATCACGGTGCTGGATCTGCTGGCGGCGCCGCAGCTCGATCGCGCGGCGATCGATGCGGCGCTCGATCGGACGCGGGCGGCAGACAGTGCATTGCGCGGGCAGGTCGAGCGCAGTGTCGTCGAGTTCGCGGCGACGCTGACGCCGGACGAGCGCGCGAAGTTCGTCGACGGGTTGCGGCGTAGCGGGAACTGGCGATTGCCGGCGAGATGGCAGAAGCAGCAAGGGGTGACGGCGAGCCGGTAAGCAGCGGCGCGTGTGGACGCGTCACGCTCGCCCATCCGCTGGCCGCCCGTTCGGATGGCCGAAGGCGGCCGGCAGCGTGACCCGGTCGTCCGGGGCGGCTTCGCGGCGATCGCTGCGTGACCGTCCGCTTCGACCGGCAACGTGTCTTCCAGCGACCGCACGGAATGACCGTCCACGCCGAGATCCGCCGCCGGGATTATGATGGCCCGATCGGCAGCACCTTCCCGATGTATTCACCGCAACGCGAGGCGGCAATCTCGAGCGCCGCGGCAGGGGCGAACCATGGATCGAAGCGAAGACTTTATCGTGCGCACCATGTCGGCCAGTGAGGTGGCCATGTCGGTCGACTGGGCGGCCGCGGAAGGGTGGAACCCCGGCCGCCATGACCCGCAGTGTTTCCGGGCAGCCGACCCGGCCGGTTTTTTCGTCGGCGTCTGGCGCGGCGAGCCGGTCGCGTGCCTCGCCGCCGTCGCTTATGACGCACACTTCGGCTTCATCGGTCTCTACATCGTGAAACCCGGGTTTCGCGGCCAGGGCTTCGGCTTGCGCATCTGGCAGCACGGCATGCGTTACCTTGGGGATCGCAACGTCGGCCTGGACGGTGTCGTTGCCCAGCAGGCGAACTACAGGAAGTCCGGGTTCCGGCTCGCGTATCGCAACATCCGCTATCAGGGGCGCGTGAGCGGCATCGGGTGCGCGCATGTGGCCGCAGCGGGCGATGTCCCGTTCGAGCAGTTGCTTGCCTACGATCGCCAGTGTTTTCCGGCGGCGCGCGAGCGTTTCGTCTCCGCGTGGATCGCGCAGCCGGATGCCGTTGCGCTCGCTACGATCGACGCCGGCCGTGTCGCCGGATACGGGGTCGTGCGCCGCTGCCACGCGGGCTGCAAGATCGGCCCGCTCTTCGCCGATGATGCCGACGTCGCCACGGGGCTCTTTCGTGCGCTGGCGTCGCGCATGCCCGGCGAGGCGATCGTGCTCGACGTGCCGGAAACGAATCCCGCAGCCGTGGCACTGGCGGAACGTCATGGCATGTCGAGCGTATTCGAGACCGCGCGGATGTATACGAAAGAAGCGCCCGGGATTGCGATCGACCGCGTGTTCGGAGTGACGTCGTTCGAGCTCGGGTGAGCGTCACGAACCTGCTCGGAAGAGTGCCATCCGGCAGCGTGCGGCGGAGGAAATCGCCGTGCGCGAAAATCCTGTCGCGATTCCCCATTCCCCATTCCCCATTCCGCATTCCGCATTCCCCATTCCGCATTCCCCATTCCGCATTCGACATGGCTGCGACCGAGCCTGCCGTCGCAACGGAATCCGGTCACGCATCGAATGCGTGGCGCTCGTCATCGGGCGCGAATTGCCTGCGTCAGGAAACGGCACGCACCCGATCGCGTTCTTCCCCATACAAGCGCATCGCGAACCTTCCTGCCGCCGTATCCCGCAGCCGCAGGGCTTCGTCGCGCATCGCCGCGGGCACGTCATCGAGCGAAGGGTAAGCCGCACGATACTCCGCGGGAAAAAGCACCGGCGCGGCCAGCGCCGCAAATGCCAGATCCGCCGCCGTGAAGCGGTCGTCGACGAGAAAGCGCCGGCCATCGCCCAGCCGGGCGTCGACTTCCTTGAAGATCGCACGCACGCGCTCGATGGAGCGAGCTGCACTGTCCGGCGTGATCCTGAGCGCTGCGCGAATGAGCGTCACGACACCCGGCATGATGACCGGCAGCGACACGGCCTCGAACCGCGGCACGCCGCGCGACATGATGCGCAGCAGCAGCCTGCGGTCCGGCAGCAATTGCGCATAGGCCCAACGTCTCGCATGCGGACCCAGCACTTCGTCGAACCGCGTCTCCAGCGCTTCGACTTCCTGCCGCAGCGCGGCATCGCGCGGATACAGCACATCGCCGCCGCACACGGCGTCGAGATGCATCAGGATAGCGGTGGAATCGATGAAGCGCGCACCGTCATGAACCAGCAACGGCACGCTGCTGCCGCCGTTGCGTTTCGTCGCCAGCCGATGCAGCAGCGGGGCATGCGGTGTTTCCCGGTACGGCAGCGACAGCCGGTCGAGCGCCCACCGCGCTTTTTCGCTGTAGTGGCTGTGCGGCATCGTGATCAACACGGCAACACGAACGCTGTCGTGGGTCATTGAAAGAGCCCTCATGCGTCACTGCATCGCGCGCGCAACCGATCCCGCGTGCCTTGAGCATTGTGGCAAGTGCGGGAGGCGCCATCAATGCTCCTTTTGCCTACCGGCCGATGGTTCGGAACGATCTGACGATTGGGCGCGGCAAGCGCGTGTCCGCCGCTGCTTGAAAGCCGACGGCAAGCGTCGACCTCTCCGCGCCGGAACCGAAATATTTCGCCGATTCCGCGACGGATTTCCCGCCGGCCCCCGTTAAACACGGGTACGCATCGCGAGAACCCCCGTCATGGACCATCCGAACGACATCTCACCGGCCGCCATCGCGCTGAACCGCTTCGGTCTCGGCGCGCGGGCCGACCAAGCGCCGCCTGTCGATCCGAAGGCCGCGCTGGTCGCCCAGTTCGACCGCTTCGACCCGCGGCCGGCCGCGTGGGCCGGCGAGCCGGACGCGGTCACGCTCGCCACGCGCTTCGCGACGACCCGCGACGCGAAGACGAGCGACGACGCGGCGGCCCGGCGCGCAACCGCGCAATCGATCCGCCGCGATGGCTACGCCGCGTATCGCAGCGCGGTCGCCGCACGGCTGAACAGCGCGCTCGCCACGCCCGCGCCGTTCGTCGAGCGTCTCGTGCATTTCTGGGCGAACCATTTCGCGGTGTCGGTCGACAAGGGGCAGGTCGCCGCATACGCAGGCGCATTCGAGCGCGATGCGATCCGCCCGCACGTGCTCGGCCGCTTCGAGGACATGCTCGTCGCCGTCGAGCAGCATCCGGCGATGCAGCTGTTTCTCGACCAGGCGCGCTCGATCGGCCCCGACAGCCCGGCCGCGCTGCGCGCCGAAGCCCGCAATCCCGCGGCGCGGCGCGGCCTCAACGAGAACCTCGCGCGCGAGATCATGGAGCTGCATACGCTCGGCGTACGCACGGGCTATACGCAAGCGGACGTGACGGAATTCGCGCGTGCGCTGACCGGCTGGAGCATCGCCGGCGGACGCGGGCCGCAGCCCGGCGATGCGGCGCCCGGCGCGTTCGTGTTTCGTCCGAAGCTGCACGAACCGGGCGCGCGCACGGTGATGGGCCGCACGTACGACCAGCCGGGTGAAGCGCAGGCGCGTGCGATCCTGGGCGAGCTGGCGCGTTCGCCGGCGACGGGCCGGCATATCGCGTTCCAGCTCGCCCGCCATTTCGTCGCCGACAATCCGCCGCCCGCGCTCACCGACCGGCTCGCCCGCGCATTCGATGCGAGCGGCGGCGATTTGCCGACCGTCTATCGCGCGCTGGTCGACGCGCCCGACGCATGGTCGCCGGTCAATCGCAAGTTCAAGACGCCGTGGGAGTGGGCCGTGTCGTCGCTGCGCGGGCTCGGCTGGCGCGACACCGGCGACCTGAAGGCCGCGCCGCTGCTCGCGCAGCTCGGCCAGCCGGTGTGGCGGCCGGGATCGCCGGCCGGCTACGACGACGTCGCCGCGAGCTGGGCCGCCCCCGACGCGCTGGTGCGCCGCGTCGAGATCGCGCAGCGGCTCGCCGCGCGCACAGGCGACCGGCTCGATCCACGCACGCTCGGCAATACGCTGCTGGCCGGCTCGCTGAGCGCGCCGACGGCGACCGCGCTGTCGCGTGCCGAGAGCGCGACCACGTCGCTCGCGCTGCTGCTCGTGTCGCCCGATTTCCAACGGAGATGACCATGGCTCGATCCTTTACCCGTCGACATTTCCTGAGCATCGCCGCCGCCGGTGCGGGGGCGATCCTCGTCGCGCCGCGCATCGTGTTCGCGAACGTCGAAACCGACCGGCGCTTCGTGTTCGTGATCCAGCGCGGCGCGGCCGACGGGCTGAACATCGTCGTCCCGTATGCGGAACCGGCCTATGCGTCGCTGCGCGGCCCGCTGGCGATCGACGCAGCGGCGGCGACCCGCGTCGACGGCACGTTCGCGCTGCATCCGTCGCTCGTGCAGATCGGGCAGATGGTTCGCGACAAACAGGCGCTGTTCGTCCACGCGATCGCATCGCCGTATCGCGACCGCTCGCATTTCGACGGCCAGAACGTGCTCGAGACGGGCGGCCGCGCGCCGTACCAGGTGAAGGACGGCTGGCTGAACCGGCTCGCCGCGATGTTGCCGGCGACGCGCGACCGCGCGATCGCGTTCGCGCCGACGGTGCCGCTCGCGTTGCGCGGCGGCGTGCAGGCCGCGTCGTATGCGGCGTCGGGTTTGCCGGCCGCACCGGACGACCTGCTCGCGCGCGTGTCGGCGCTGTACGAGGCCGACGCGCAGCTCGGGCCGCTGTGGCAATCGGCGATGGCCGCGCGCGGCCTCGCCGGCGACGCGCAGGCGCGCCAGGATCCGGCGGGCGTCGGCAAGCTCGCGGCGACGTTTCTCGCGCGCGACGACGGCCCGCGAATCGCGATGATCGAGACGGGCGGCTGGGACACGCACAGCGCGCAGAACGCGCGGCTCGCGAATCAGTTGAAGGCGCTCGACGCGATGCTCGCCGCATTGCGCGACGGTCTCGGGCCCGTGTGGCAGCAGACCACGGTGCTCGTCGCGACCGAGTTCGGCCGCACCGCCGCCGCGAACGGCACCGGCGGCACCGATCACGGGCAGGCGTCGGTCGCGATGCTGGCGGGCGGGGCGGTCGCGGGCGGACGCGTGATCGCCGACTGGCCCGGCTTGCGGCCGGGCGACCTGTACGAAGGGCGCGACCTGAAGCCGACCGCATCGCTCGACGCGCTGATCGCGGGCGCGGCCGCCGAAAGCCTGCGGCTCGATCCCGGCCGTACCGCGTCCACGCTGTTCGCGGAAAGCGGCGCGACGCGGCCGATGACGGGCCTCATTCGCGGAATCGCGTGACGTGCGGCATGCACGTCATGCACGGCATGTGCGGCATGTGCGGCATGTGCGTATTCGCACCGTCCAACCGATGACACAACAGGGAGAATCGATGATGAAGATCCGATCCGTAGCGCTTGCCGTCGTGGTGACCACGAGCGCGGCGCTGATGTCCGCATGCGTGGTGGAACCGGCGCGGCCGCCGCAGCCCGCGCCCGTCGCCGAAGTGATGCCGCCGCCGCCCGCGCCTGGCTATCGCTGGGCGAAGGGCCATTACCGCTGGGCCGGCAACCACTGGGCGTGGGTGCCCGGGCATTGGGCGGCCGTTTATTGAAGCGGTCGAACGGCGCACCGCTCACCAACCGATCCGGTGCTTCGCCTCGGTTTCACTGTGTCGCCAGTCGTCGTCCGCGTGCAGATACTGGCTCGTCGTCGTCAACGACACGTGTCCGAGGTTGTCGCGCACGAGCCGGAGGTCGACACGGCCGTCGGCCATGTGCGAGCCGGCGCTATGGCGCAGCCAGTGGGCCGATGCCTGTTCGAGCACGCTCGCCTGTTGTTCGCCTGCTTCCCCTTGCGCACGCAACCGGTCGGCCGCGAACCGGAACACCTGCTTCACGATCCGGTGCAGCGCCGCGCGCGTGAGCGGCTTGCGCGCGTGACCGACCGGCAGCACCAGCGGCGTGGGCTCGCCGTCGGCCGGCAGCGCGGGCAGGCCATGCGCGTGCCGGTAGCGCGCGAGCTCGGCCATCATCTCGGCGGTGGCCGGCACGAGCCGCTGCCGGCCGCCTTTGCCGGTCACGTCGAGCCACCAGCGATCGCGTCCGTTCGCGTCGCGCCGTGCGAAGAATTGCCCCATCGTCGTCTCGGCTGCTTCAGTGATACGCAGCCCGCCGAGGTACAGCAGCGTGAACACCCAGCGCGCGCGATCCGCGTGGAAGGCAGCGCGCGCATCGTCGCGCGGCATCGCGGCGATCGCCTCCTTGACCGCCTGCCACAGCGGCGGCCCGAGATGGCGCGTGACGCGCGGCGCGGGCCGTCGTTGCCGCTGCCGCGACAGCGCGAGCGGGTTGCCGGCCAGATAGCCGGCCTGCACGAGCCACGAGAACATCACGTTCAGGATCACCATCGCCTGCCGCTGGCTGGCCGCCGACAGCGGCCCGTAGAACGGCCGCCAGCGCGGGTCGCCGCGCGGATGCTTGCGGCCGCCGTTGGCGCACCACACGTCGGCCGGCGCGGGCGCGAGCAGGAACTGCCGGTAGACGACGAGATCCTCGTGCGTGAGCGACGAAAGCGGCTTGCCGCACGCGACCACGGCCCACAGCAGCAGGCGTTCGGCTTCCTTGCGGTAGTTCTGGAACGTGGTGGGCGTATCGACGAAGCGCGCGAGCCAGGCGCGCACGGCGTCGAGATCATGGGTCGCGGCGATCTGCGGGTGCGCGCTGGTCGAGCGGTTCGTGCCCGCGCGTCCGTCGAGCGCGGCCGGCACGGTCAGCGCATCGATCGGCTGCGGCCGCAGCGCGGCGTCGGACGGAACGGGTGAGGTCATGCGAACAGGGGGCGCGGCTCGCCGGTGGCCAGGCGGGCGCACGCGGCGCGACGAAGCGTACGAGGAAGCGCCGATGGTAATACACGATCGGCACGCGGTGAAGCCGCCGTCGACCGCGATCGCCTGACCGGTGACGAAGCGCGCGGCCGGCGAGCACAGCCACGTCACCGTTTCCGCGATGTCGCGCGGTTCGCCCCGGCGCGCGATGTCGTGCACGGCGTATTCGGCGGCGGCGACCACGGTGTCGAGCAACGCGACCTGCGCACCGGCTTGCGCGAAAGAAACACAGTGCGGCCTGTCGTCCGCTGCCGGTGGCCGCGCCGGTCACGACGGCGGCTTTTCCTGCGAAGCCTTCCGTGCCCGTCTCCTGCGGCGTTGAAGAGATCGACAGGTTCGGGCGCCCATGCCCGGGCTTCGACGTTGAAACGGATCAGGCGGATTCGACGGCGGCGCGCGAACGCATCACCCCAGCGACAACACGCTGTTCAGCAAGGTCCGCACGAGCGTGGCCTGCCGCGTAACGCCCGTCTTCGAGAAAATGGCACGCAGATGCGAGCGCGCGGTGTTCTTGCTGATCTCGAGTTCGTCGGCCGCTTCCTCGAGCGTCGACCCGTTGACGAGCGCGAGCGCCAGCGCGGTCTCGGCCGGCGTGAGATCGAACAGCTTGCGCACGATGTCGTGCGACGCCTGCGACTTGCGCTCCGCATCGCGGATGAAGATCGCGCACGCGGGCTGGCGCGGATTGTCCTCCGACCATTCGCTGAGCGGGACCGCGCGGATCAGCACGCCGAGCGGCGGCTTGCCGGACGGGCGCGGCACCGCGATCGCCTGCGCGACCGAAGGCGCGCCGCCCGCGCGCTCCGCGAGCACCTGCCGGATCAGCTTCTGCAGCTTGCGGTCCTCCAGCGGATACGACGCCTCGAGCGCACCGCCGCGCACGCGCAGGCCGTCGCATTCGGCGAAGATCTCGTCCGCGACGGAATTGGTCTTCATGATCGTGCCGCGCTCGTCGAGGATCGCGGTCGCGACGAGCATGCGGTCGATCGTGCTCGCGTACAGCGTGCGCTCCGATTCGACCATCCCGAATTTCGCATGCAGCCGCACCGCGCGCTTCAGGTGCGGCAGCAGCGCGTTGCAGACAGCCTTGTCGGTCACCGAGAACGCGCGGCCGTGATGCGAGCGGCACACGCGGAACCGGCATTCGATCCCGTCGGGCGTGCGCAGGTCGGCGCCCATCAGGTAGCCGACGTCGAACGGCTCGAGAAACTCGCGATACATCGCGCTGCTGCGCCAGACGCCGACGCCGAGCAGTTCGTCGACGGTGACGACGCGATCGCTCGGCAGGTTCACGAACGGATCGAGCGCGTAATAGTAATTGTTGTACGACGCGACACCCGGCAGCGGCGTGCCGTGTTCGGACGCATTGATCATCAGCCCCGCGTGACCGCTGGCGGGCCAGCGCAGGATCATCGTCACGTAGTTCGCGTCCAGGTGCACGCGGATCCGTTCGAGCGCGCCGCCCCATGGCACGTCTTCCAGCGGACCTTCGTAGATTTTCGCGAGCAGCGCGTCGTACTGCTCGAGCGTCAGTGTCGATTGGGCAAGGCCCGGGGGAAGGGCCGGGGGCGCCGTGGTCATCGGGTTGTCTCCTGTTGCCGCCGCCGGGTCGCGGTGCGCCGGGCGTGCGGGTGCGTGCGTGGGCGTGTCCGGACCGCCGGCGGCGGCGCGCAACTGCGTGCACCGGAATACGGTAACGCGTTGGCGCACGTGTGACATCCCACGAATGAGGGGGGGACGCGTGCTGTAAGCGATTTGTGAACTTTCCGGGCGCACCGTTCGTCTAATCGGCCCGCCAACGCTTCCTGCCAACGCTTCCAGAGGAACATCAGATGATTCGCAAGACCCAGACGCTGCTCGGCGCGGCCGTGATTGCCGGCAGCACGCTGCTCGCCGGATGCCAGACCGACGCGGTCGCGACGGATGCGCGCGCGGCTCGCCCGGCCGATGGCCGGCCCGTGACCCGGACCGTTTATGTCGCGCCGCAGGCGGCGCGCTGCACGGGCGTCGCGCCGATGGATTGCCTGCAGGTGCGCAGCAACCCGGCCGAGCCGTGGGGCCTGTGGTACGCGGGCATCGAGGGCTTTGCGTACCAGCCCGGCTATCAATACGTGCTGGAAGTCGACGAATATCGCGTCGCGCAGCCGCCGGCCGACGGTTCGTCGATCCGCTGGGTGCTCAAGCGGGTCGTCGAGCGCCGCCAGGTGAATTGACGGCCGCGCCCGCCGGCGGCGCCGCTTACGCGGACGGCCGCGGCGCGACCGGCCGCGGCGGCGCGGCGGAATCGATCCGCCGGAACACGACGGACGACAGCAGCGTGACCGAGCCCATGCAGGCGAACGACAGCATGAAGCCGTTCGCCATCGAGCCCCAATGCGCGGCGAACAGGTTCACGAGCCCGCCGCCGATCGACACGCCGAGCCCCATCGCCAGCATCTGCATCATCGTGAACAGGCTGTTGCCGCTGCCGGCGTCGGCGTGCGACAGCCCCTTCAGCGTCACGGCGTTCATCGCGGCGAACTGCATCGAGTTCGCCGCGCCGAACACGATCAGCAACGCAATCTCCAGCGCCGGCGCGGGCCGTGCCGAGACCAGCGCGAACCCCGCGATCGCGCAGCCGACGATCCCCGTGTTCACGACCAGGAACGTCGCATAGCCGAAGCGTTTCGCGAGCGGCGCGATCCAGCGCTTCGCGATCACGCCGGCGATCGCGGCCGGCAGCATCATCATCCCCGACTGCAGCGGCGTATAGCCGAGCTGCACCTGCATCAGCAGCGGCAGCATGAACGGCACGGCGCTCGTGCCGATCCGGCACAGCAGGTTGCCGAGCAGCCCCGAGCCGAAGTTCGGCTCGCGGAACAGCCCGAGCCGGAACAGCGGCTGCGCGCGGCGGCGCGCATGGGGCAGGTAGGCGAGCGCACTCGCCACGCCCAGCACGGCGAGCCCGAGCGCCCAGCCGGCGCGGTGCGCGGGCATCGGCGGATCGATCGCGAGCGACAGCGCGATCATCGCGACCGACAGCAGTGCGCAGCCGACGAAGTCGAACGGCGGCGGCCGTGTGGCCTGGTCGTGCGGCAGAAAGCGCTGCACCGCGAGGAAGCCGACCACGCCGACCGGCACGTTGACGATGAACACCCAGTGCCAGGAAATCGCCTGCGTGAGCCAGCCGCCGAGCGTCGGCCCGACGATCGGGCCGAGCTGCGCGGCGATCGACACGAACGCGATCGCCGCGACGTACTGCTCGCCCGGCACGCGGCGCAACACCGCGAGCCGCCCGATCGGCAGCAGCATCGAGCCGCCGATGCCCTGCACGGCGCGTGCGACGACGAGCTGGCCGAGCGTGTGCGACGCGGCGCAGCCGATCGATGCGAGCGAGAACACCAGGATCGCGAGCGAGAACACGCGGCGCGTGCCGAACCGGTCGGCGAGCCAGCCGGACGCCGGCGTGAGCATCGCCATCGTCAGCGTGTAGACCACGACGACCGGCTGCATCGCGAGCGGCGACGCATGCAGGCTTTGCGCGATCGACGGCAGCGCGGTGTTGACGATGGTCGTGTCGAGCGACTGCATGAAGAACGCGGCGGCGACGATCCACAGCAGCGCGGAGTGTGAGGGTTCGCGGGACATGACGAAATGGGAAGTGCGGCGACCGGCGCGGCGGCGACATGACGGGCGGCGCGGCCCGGCGGCGGCCGGCTCGCGCCGGCGCAGGGCCGGTCTACAAGCGTGCGATGGTACCGATTCCGGTGGTCATCGGGAAGCTGCCTGAAGGCATTGACTGTCATCGGAATTGCCAATGACAATGCGGGATGCTCAATCCCGTCTGGCTCAAGACGTTCGCGACCGTCACGAACTGCCGCAGCTTCACCGAAGCGGGGCGGCAGCTCGGGCTCAATCAGTCGAGCGTCAGCGAACACATCCGTCGTCTCGAAGAGAGCGTCGGCCGGCGGCTGTTCGTGCGCGACACCCATTCGATCGCGATGACGGCCGACGGCGAGGCGCTGCTCGTGCATGCGAACGTGATCCTGCAGGCGCTGAACCGTGCGGAATCCCAGTTCCGCAAGCCACGGCTGCAGGGCCGCGTGCGGCTCGGCGCGTCGGACGATCTCGCGCTGGTCGCGTTGCCGGACGTGCTCGCGGCGTTCCGCGCCGCGCACCCGGACGTCGCGCTGGAAATCACGACCGGCATGACGAGCCGGCTCTACGAACTGATGGATGCGGGCGCGCTCGACCTGATGGTCGGCAAGCGGCGGCTCGGCGAGCGGCGCGGCACGCCGCTGTTGCGCGCGCGGCTCGAATGGGTCGCGCGGCCGGGCACCGTGGTCGACCTGGAGCGACCGCTGCCGCTCGTGCTGGTCGCCGAGCCGAGCGTCACGCGCGCGGTCGTGCTGAACGCGCTCGCGGAAAAGGGGATCGGCTGGGAAATCGTCTGTTCGAGCAGCAGCCAGCCGGGCTGCATCGCGGCCGCGCGGGCCGGGCTCGGACTCACCGCGACGTCGCAGTACCTGTCGGCACGCGGTCTGGCAACGCCGCTGAACGGCGACCGGCTGCCGGCGCTGCCCGACGTCGAATTCATCGCGCTCGCCGCGAAGCGGCTCAGCCAGCCGGCCGGCACGCTGCTCGAGCTGCTGGAAACCAGCGACCTGCGCGCGCCCGGCGCGGCCGCGTAACGGATGTCGTGCATGTCGTGCATGCAGCGCGTGTAGCGCACGTCGCTACCTGACACCGGCTCTGCGCGCGGCATCCGGCCGGGTTCGCGCCGGCCGGGCCGTGCGCCGCGCGTCGCGGCGTCGCCGCGTCGCCGCGTCATGCCGCGCGTTTCTGCGACAGCACCAGCAGCGCGCCGTTCTTGTCCTCCAGCACCGCGCGGTACTCGTGCGGCCCGGCCTGCACCGGCACGCGCACCGATGCGCCGGCCTTCACGACCCGCGCCATCGCCGCGTAAAGGTCGTCGTCTTCATCCACCCGCAGCGTGAGCGCCGCGCGTTCGACGATCTGCTCGTCGCCGGCGACCAGCGCGATCGTCAGCGGGCCGCCGTCGAGCGCGCAATAGCGGTCGCCGTCGCGGAACTTCACGTTCAGGCCCAGCCCGTCGACGAACAGCGGCAAGGCCGTGTCGATGTCGTCGACCGGGTACAGCAGCATCGATACCTTCATTCCCTCTCTCCGTTGTCGTGATGTGTCGGCGCGCGATGCGCCGTCGTTCGATGCTAGCGCGCGGTGCCGGCCGCGACGCAGTCCGATCGGATGACGGTGAAACCCCTCTGTCCCCGCCTGCATGCCGTTACTCCAAACAGACGATGCCCGGGCGGGCCCGCGCGCCGACACTCCCATCCGTGGACCGTCGCTATTCGTCCGTATCGTGCGGGCGGCTGCACGACCCCGACTCGTCCAACATACATGGAGACGCACGCAATGAAGTTTTCCCTCATCTACGAAGCCCAGACCACCGACGCATCGCGCGAGGGCGACCATCGGGTGTTCAAGGAGACGGTCGAGCAGGCGCTGCTGGCCGAGCAGGTCGGTTTCGACACGATCTGGTGCGTGGAGCACACGTCGCTGACCAACTACGCGCACATGAGCGCGCCGGAAACCTTCCTTGCGTACCTGGCCGGCCGCACGACGCGCATCGGCCTCGGTCACGGCGTCGTGTGCCTGCCGCCGGCGATGAACCATCCGATCAAGGTCGCGGAACGCGTCGCGCTGCTCGACATCCTGTCGGGCGGCCGCGTGCATTTCGGCGTCGGCAAGGGCGGCAGCCAGCAGGAAGCGGGCGCGTTCGGCTACGACCTCAACGAACTGCAGCCGATGATCGACGAGTCGATGTACCTGGTGCCGAAGATGTTCGTGCAGGACGAGATCGAGCACGACGGCCAGTACATCAAGATTCCGAAGCGTCCGATCCACCCGAAGCCGTTCCAGGATCCGCATCCGCCGATGTACCTCGCCTGCACGAACACCGACGCGCTGCTGCGCGCCGGCCAGCGCGGGATGGGCGCGCTGGTGCTCGGCTTCGGCGGCCCCGACGAAGTCGCGAAGAAGAACGCGGTCTATCGCGAAGCGTGGGCGAACCGCAAGCCGGAAGACCAGGTCGGCTTCCGCCCGACCCAGCACCTCGCGGCACTGTGCCCGACGGTCGTGATGGCCGACGGCCAGAAGGCCCGCAAGATCGGCATCCGCGGCCAGCGCTACTTCATGGAATCGCTCGCGTACTGGTACACGGGCGGCGAACGTCCGGACCCGGCGAAGTGGGGCGACGACCTCGTGCAGGCCGATACCGGCGAGATGGTGATCCGTTCGCGCTTCGCGTCGGAGGAAGTCGTCGTGAACTTCGCCGATCCGGCGCTCGCGATGATGAACCCGAACCATGCGTACGGCACGGTGGACGACTGCATCGGCTACGTGGGCCGCCTGCAGGAAGCGGGCGTCGACGAAGTGCTGTTCCTGTGCCAGATGGGCACGGTGCCGCACGACGCGCAGATGGAGACGATCCGCAACATCGGCGAGCACGTGATCCCGTTCTTCAACAAGGAGCAGGAGCGCGCCTGCGCGTAACGCGGGCTGGGCCGCGCCGGGCCGTGTTACGCGCCCGTCGTCCCTTCGGACGATGCGGCGCGGCCGCGCGAGCCCGACCATCGGCAGCAGGAACCCTCGCTCGCGGCGCCAGCCGCGACGGACAACTTTAAGAGAGATCGGGGTGGCGAGGTCGCCCGCTCCGCATCACAGGAGACATTCGTGCATCGCGACAACGATTCGAACGCACTGGCCGCCACCCTGATCGCCCGGGCCGAGGCGCTGGCGCCGACGCTTGCCGGCCGCGCCGCGCAGGCGGAAGCGCAGGGCCGCATCCCGGCCGAGACGATCGCCGACATGCAGGTCGCCGGCTTCTTCAAGGTGCTGCAGCCGAAGCGCTACGGCGGCTACGAGCGCGATCCGCAGACCTTCTTCGACATCCAGATGGCGCTCGCGCGCGGCTGCATGTCGACGGCATGGGTGTACGGCGTCGTGGGCGTGCACAACTGGCAGCTCGCGCTGTTCGACGAACGCGCGCAGCAGGACGTGTGGGGCAAGGATCCGGCGGCGCTGATCGCGTCGACCTACATGCCGGTCGGCCGCGTGACGCCGGTCGAAGGCGGCTTCCGCCTGTCCGGCCACTGGAAGTTCTCGAGCGGCAGCGAATTGTGCGAATGGGTGTTCCTCGGCGCGCTGGTGCCGCCGGCCGAGGCCGGGCAGCCGCCGGAATACCGCACGTTCCTGCTGCCGAAATCCGACTACCGGATCCAGCAGGACTGGGACGTGCTCGGCCTGCGCGCGACCGGCAGCCACGACATCGTCGTCGACGACGTGTTCGTGCCCGCGTATCGCACGCACAAGGCGATCGACGGGATGATGGGCACGAGCCCGGGCCTGGCCGTTAACGACGCGCCGCTGTTCAAGCTGCCGTTCGCGCAGATCTTCGTGCGCGCGGTGTGCACGTCGTGCATCGGCGCGCTGCAGGGCGCGCTCGACGATTTCACCGGCTATGCGGCCACGCGCGTGTCGGCCAACAGCGGCGCGAAGACGACCGACGATCCGGGCGCGCAGAACGCCTGCGCGAACGCGGCTGTCGCGATCGACGAGATGAAGGTGCTGCTCAAGCGCAATTTCGCGGAACTGATGGCGTCGGTGACGGGTGGCCCGGCCGTGTCGATCGAGCGCCGCGTGCATTTCCGCTACCAGTCCGCGCAGGTCGCCGAGCGCTGCGCGCAGGCCGCGAACGCGCTGCTGCGCTATGCGGGCGGCAACGGCATCTACCACCGCAATCCGCTGGTGCGCCGCTTCCTCGACCTGCACGCGGCCCGCGCGCACTACGCGAACAACGTGGACCGCTTCGGCCAGAACCTCGGTGCCGTGATGCTCGGCCGCGAGAACACGGACTACTTCATCTGACGAGGCCGCGATGAACGACACGCAAGCGCAGCAATACGTGTTCGACGTCGTGGTCGTCGGTTCGGGCGCGGGCGCGCTGCTCGCGGCGTGCCGCGCGGCCGACCGCGGGCTGTCCGTCGTCGTGATCGAGAAGACGGCGCTGTACGGCGGCACGTCGGCGGTCTCGGGCGGCGGCATCTGGATCCCGTGCAACCACCATATCGCGGCACTCGGCGCGACCGATACGCGCGAGGCCGCGCGCCGCTATCTCGACGCGTGCACGGCCGGCGCATCGTCGCGCGAGCGGCTCGACGCGTATCTCGACCAGGCGCCCGAGATGCTGCGTTACCTCGAAGCGAAGACGCCGGTGCGCTACCAGGCGCTGCCGAAGTACGCGGACTATTTCCAGAAGCTGCCGGGCGCGATGCCGGGCTATCGCGCGCTCGATCCGCTGCCGTTCGACGGCGGGCTGCTCGGCGACGAACTCGAGCGGCTGCGTTCGCCGTCGCCCGGCACGCTGATCGGCGGCCGCGTGGCCGTGACGTCGAAGGAGGCGCACACGCTGTTCTCGCGCGGGCCGGGCTTCATGCGGCTCGCGATCGCGCAGTTCGGCCGCTACTGGCTCGATCTCGGCGTGCGCCGCCGCACGCGGCGCGACCGGCGGCTGACGCTCGGCAACGCATTGATCGGCGGGCTGCGCCGCGCGCTGCTCGACCGCAACGTGCCGGTGTGGCTCGACACGCCGATGCGCGACCTGCTCGACGTCGACGGCCGCGTGACGGGCGTGCGTGTGCAGCGCTTCGGGCAGCCGGTGACGATCGTCGCGCGGCGCGGCGTGATCCTCGGCGCGGGCGGCTTCGAGCGCAACCAGCCGATGCGCGAGCGCTACCTGCCGCAGCCGACGCAAGCGCAGTGGAGCGCGACGCCGCCGGCCAATACCGGCGACGCGATCGCCGAAGGCCACCGGCTCGGCGGCGCGCTCGCGCTGATGGAACACGTGTGGGGCGCGCCGACGGTCGGCGTCGCGGGCGAGGAGAAGCAGCGCGCGCTGTTCGTCGAACGCAACCTGCCGGGCTGCGTGATCGTCAACGGCCTCGGCAAGCGCTTCGTCAACGAAGCCGCGCCGTATTCGGAATTCGTGCCGGCGATGTATCGCGACCATGCGCGCAGCGGCGCGTGCGTGCCGGCGTGGATGGTGTTCGACGCGCGCTTTCGCCGCAAGTATCCGTGCGGGCCGATCATGCCGGCGTCGATGATGCCTGATTCACGCATTCCGGACGCGTTTCGCGACGTGCTCGTGAAGGCCGACACGATCGACGCGCTCGCCGCGCGGATCGGCGTCGATGCGGCCGGGCTGCACGACACGCTGCGCGACATGGCGCGTTACGCGGTAACCGGTATCGACGAAGCGTTCGGCAAGGGCGACAACCTGTTCGACACGTACTACGGCGATCCGAAGAACCAGCCGAATCCGTGCCTCGGGCCGGTCGACGAGGCGCCGTTCTACGCGGTGCGGATCGACGCGGGCGACATCGGCACGAAGGGCGGGCTCGTCACCGACGCGTATGCGCGCGTGCTGCGCGCCGACGGTGCGCCGGTCGACGGCCTGTACGCGATCGGCAACACCAGTGCATCGGTGATGGGCACGAGCTACCCCGGCGCGGGCTCGACGCTCGGTCCCGCGATGACCTTCGGGTTCATCGCCGCCGACCACCTGGCCGCGCAAGCGGCCGACGCCGGCGGCCGGTCAGCCCGGCCGTCCACGACTGAACTTGACGGAGTCCAAAGATGAGCGATCTCACTACCCATCCGCTGCGCACCGACATGCTGCTCGCGATGCGCCGCCTCGCGCGCTCCGTCACGGTCATCAGCAGCGCGCACGACGGCCGGCGCTACTCGATGTCCGCGACGGCGGTCGATTCGCTGTCGACCGATCCGCCGTCGCTGCTGATCTGCATCAACCGCAATGCGTCGCTGTATCCGCCGCTCGACGCGGGCGCGCCGTTCTGCGTGAACGTGCTGTCGGCACGGCATGAAGGCATCGCGATCGACTGCAGCGGCCGCCTGAAGGGCGAGGCGCGCTTCACGACCGGCGAGTGGCACACGTCGCCGCTGGGTGTGCCGTATCTGCACGATTCGCAGGCGAGCCTCGTGTGCGAGCAGGACGGCCGCTTCGAATACGGCACGCATACGGTGTTCATCGGGCGCATTCGCGAAGTGCTGATGAGTGGCGACGTCGATCCGCTCGTCTATCTCGACGGTGCGTATACGACGCCGGGTGCGCCCGCGAGCCGAGCGGCCGCGTGACGGCGGCGCGTGTTTTATCGCATCGGATTGAGACGACCCATGACACGCAGACTGAACCGCAAGATCGAGAACGATGCGGGCGCAACGATCATGCGCGAGCTCGCGCAGTTGGTCGGTGCCGCGGCGGCGCAGGTGCTGAACGCATTCGCGTGCATCGCGCCGGCGCTCGCGTCGAACCACGCGCCTTGCCGCGCGGCCGAACCCGGCCGGAACGCGACCGGCGCGGCATGAGGAGCGGGCGATGAGCGATTCCCCGAGCGATTCCCCGAGCGATTCCCCGAGCGATTCCCCGAGCGATTCCCGCTTCCACCGGCTGACCGTGGCCGACGTGATCGCCGAAAGCGACGACGCCTGCTCGTTCGTGTTCGACGTGCCCGCCGCGTTGCGCGATGCATTCGCGTACCGGCCCGGGCAGTTCCTGACGCTGAACGTGCCGTGCGCGGACGCGACCGTCGCGCGCTGCTACTCGCTGTCGAGCGCACCGGGCATCGACGCGGCGCCGAAGATCACCGTCAAGCGCGTGCGCGACGGCCGCGCGTCGAACTGGCTGTGCGACCGCGTCCGCGCGGGCGATGCGCTCGACGTGCTGCCGCCGGCCGGCGTCTTCACGCCGCGCACGCTCGACGGCGACCTGCTGCTGTTCGCGGGCGGCAGCGGCATCACGCCGGTGCTGTCGATCCTGAAATCGGCGCTCGTGCACGGCCGCGGGATGCTGACGCTGATCTATGCGAACCGCGACGAGCGGTCGGTGATCTTCCGCGACGAACTGCAGCAGCTCGCGCACCGCCATCCGGGCCGCCTGCGCGTGATCCACTGGCTCGACAGCGTGCAGGGCGTGCCGCAGCAGCGGCATCTCGAGGAACTCGCGCGGCCGTTCAGCCAGCAGGAGACGTTCATCTGCGGGCCGGCGATGTTCATGGAGAACGCACTCGCCGCGATGCTCGGCCTCGGGCTGCCGCGTGCGCGCGTGCATGTCGAGCGCTTCGTGTCGCTGCCCGATGCACCTGCGCAGGCGGATCCGGCCGCGGCGACCGCCGCCTCGGGCGATGGCGACGGCGCGGCGATCGAGACGGTGCTCGACGGCGCGGCGTTCGCGTTCGACAGCGCGCCCGGCGAAACGCTGCTCGACGCGATGCTGCGCGCCGGCCTGCCCGCACCGAATTCCTGCCGGATGGGGCAGTGCGGCGCATGCATGTGCCGAATCGAACGCGGCGAGGTGGCGCTCGACAGCAACCACGTGCTCGACGACGAAGAGATCGCGGCCGGCTGGACGCTTGCCTGCTGCGCGCGGCCCGCGAGCGACGCGCTGCGCGTGGTGTTCCCCGATTGAGCCGCGGCGTGTCGATGGCGCGCACGGCAACCCTGTTTCGACGCATATGACGATGGACAACGAAATCCTCACCACGCCCGCGCTGATCGCGCGGGCTGCCGCGCGCCACGGCGCGCATCCGGCGATCGAGTCGGAGCACGGCCGGCTGACCTATGCGGAACTCGACGCCGCGCGTCTCGAAGCGGCGCGCGCGCTGCTCGCGAGCGGCATCGACGCCGGCGACCGGATCGCCGTATGGGCGCCGAACCTGCCGCAATGGATCGTCGCGGCGCTGGCGATCCACACCGTCGGCGCGATCCTCGTGCCGGTCAACACGCGGATGAAGGGCATGGAGGTGGGCGGCATCCTGCACGACGGCGGCGCGCGGCTGCTGTTCTGCTGCGGCACCTTCCTCGGCGAATCCTATCCGGCGATGCTCGCGCCGCATCGGCCCGCGACGCTCGAACGGGTCGTCGTGTTCGACGGCGACCCGCCGTCCGGCCCACGCGACGAAACCTGGAACGCGTTCCTCGCGCGCGGCGCGGCGGTGCCGCGCGCCGCCGTGCGCGAGCGGGAGGCGCAGGTGACGCCGGATACCGTGATGGACCTGATGTTCACGTCCGGCACGACGGGCCGCCCGAAGGGCGTGATGACCGCGCACGGTCAGAACCTGCGGGCCGCGCAGGCGTGGGCGAAGATCGCCGGCGTGCGCCAGGACGACCGCTACCTGATCGTCAATCCGTTCTTCCATACGTTCGGCTACAAGGCGGGCTGGCTCGCCGCGCTGTCGAGCGGCGCGACCGTGCTGCCGCATCTCGTGTTCCAGCCGGCCGACGTGTTGCGGCGCGTCGCCGACGAACGCGTGTCGGTGTTGCCCGGCCCGCCGACGCTGTACTACGCGCTGCTCGATGCGCCCGATCGCGCGACGCGCGACCTGTCGTCACTGCGGATCGCGGTGACGGGCGCGGCCGCGATCGCGCCGAGCCTGATCGAGCGGATGCGCGCGGAACTCGGCTTCGAGACCGTGCTGACCGGCTATGGGCTGACCGAATCGTGCGGGTTCGCGACGCTGTGCCGTCATGGCGACGACGCGGAGACGGTCGCCTGTACGTCGGGCCGGCCGATGCCGGACGTCGAACTGCGCATCGCTGCGCCGGACGGCGCGGCGCTCGGGCCGGACGAGACCGGCGAGATCTGGGTGCGCGGCTACAACGTGATGCGCGGCTACTTCAACCAGCCGGACGCGACACGCGAAACCGTCGACGCGGATGGCTGGCTGCATACCGGCGACCTCGGCTGCGTCGATGCCAACGGCAACCTGAAGATCACCGACCGGATCAAGGACATGTTCATCGTCGGCGGCTTCAACTGCTATCCGGCGGAGATCGAGCGGCTGCTGGCCGCGCATCCGGCGATCGCGCAGGTCGCGCTGGTCGGCGTGCCCGATACGCGGCTCGGCGAAGTCGGGCATGCGTACGTCGTGTTGCGTCCCGGCGCGCATGCCGACGCCGACGCACTGAACGACTGGGCGCGCAGCAACATGGCGAATTACAAGGTGCCGCGGCATTTCACGTTCGTCGAGCAACTGCCGACGAGCGCGGCCGGCAAGGTGCTGAAGTACCGGCTGCGCGCGGGCACCGAGGCGGCGGCTTGAACGCGACGCTGCGTGAGATGTCGGCAACGGAATGCACGACGGGATGCACGACGGGATGAACGCATGAACGACAACGGATTTCCGCAGGGCGCGGTGCTCGTGTTCGGCGGCAGCGGCGGAATCGGGCAGGGCGTCGCGCTCGAATTCGCGCGCGCCGGCGTGCCGGTCGCGCTCGCTTACCGCAGCAAGGCCGACGTGGCCGAGCGCGTCGCGCGCGAGTTGCGCGACGCAGGCGTCGCGGCCACCACGCACGGCGTGGACGTGACCGATCCCGCGCGGATCGATGCGGCGCTCGCGGCCGCGATCGGCGCGCACGGCCGCGTGCACACGATCGTGTGGGCGGCCGGCCCGTTCGTGAACCAGCGTCACATCGGCGACATGACGCACGACGACTGGCGTCGCGCGATCGAGGTCGAGACGGTCGGCTTCTTCAATGCGGCGAAGGCCGCGCTGCCGCATTTCCGCACATCGGGCGGCGGGTCGTTCGTCACGCTCGGTTCGGCCGGGCATCTGCGCTGGCCGGATCGCGATGGATTGTCGGTCGCGCCGAAGGCGGCGAACGAGGCGCTGGTGAAGGGGCTCGCGCGCGAGGAAGGCCGTCACGAGATCCGCGCGAATTCGATCCTGGTCGGCGTGATCGAGGCCGGGATGTTTCCGGTGCTGCTCGAACAGGGGCAGTTCGACCAGGCGTGGATCGACGACACGCAGAAGATGCTCGCGCTCAAGCGCTGGGGGAAGGCGCACGATATCGGGCGCGCGGCGGTGTTTCTCGCGTCGGACCGCGCGAATTACATCACGGGGCAGCAGTTGAACGTGTCCGGCGGGTACGGGTTGTAGCGGATGCACCGGGCCCGCGCGGACGAGCGGGCTCGGCAGGCGAACGCTTCAGCTGCGCTCGGTGCCGACTCGCCGAATCGATCCCGGCACTGCACGTCGCGGGCGCCCGGGATCGTCTGCCCGCATTGCATGCGTCCAGGTGCATGAACGGCCAGCTCACCGACGACTGGTTGTGCACGCATCGTCCTCGGTATTCACCCTGACCTGCGTCGCACGCGTCTCGCATCCGGACCACGTGCGACTCGCGCGAGGTCACGTCGATGAAACATTTTCTTCCACGCATGGCGTGACACGCGCTGGCCGGCCGTTGCGATTTCGCGTGTGCCGACGGCCGCGCGTGCTTGCCCGACACGCGTCGCGGCGCCCGCTGCGCTGCTCCCGCTGCCTCGGGCACGGTGCTGACGTGCCGAAAACAGATGCGTTCCTGAAACATTTCCGCTGATTCTCCCCACGCATGACCCCGGACGTTTGACCGCGACGCTTGTCCCGTGCCGTTGCGCGCCGCATGGCACACGCCTTGCGGTTATGCCGGGGCCGCTCGACACAACCGCGACGGATGGCAACGACGAATCGCGGGAGCGGCACGCAACGACATCGAAATATCGGGGATCGGATCGAGCCGCGGGATGGCGGCCCGCCGTGCCGGACGCACTGCGTCGTATCGGCGGCACGAACGGGCATCGCAGGTTCGATCCGTCAAACAGCAGGCTTGCTTGCAAGATGTCGTGCCGGGGGACCCGCCGCGCGTGGCGACATGCGCTGCACGTGGCGGGTCGGCGCGCCCGGCACATGTCGGGGGGGACGCCCGTGAAAATGACAGTGAACCAATGGGCAGCGCTGGCGATGGTGGTCGCGGCCGGCGCGCACGCGCAGGAAATCTACCTGCAGGGCGGCACGCAGGGCGTCGGCATCGGTGCGGCCGTGAGCTTCAATTCGGTGCTGGGCGCGCACGCGGACTTCAATGCGATCAACCTGACGCATGACTTCACGGTGGCCGGCAATCGCTATCAGGATGACATCAAGCTGCGGCAGGGCGGTCTCTATGCGGACATCTTTCCGTGGCGCGGCAGCGGCTTTCGCGCGACGATCGGATTGCGCTTCAACGACGACGAGATCCGCGGCGTGTCGGTGCCCACCGACGGGACCTACGTGTTCGCCGGCAAGCGTTATCCGGCGCTGCCGGGGATGTACGCGGTCGCGGAGGCACGCTATCCGACCGTGATGCCGTATGTCGGGATCGGCTACGGGCACCGGCCGGCGTCGAAAGGGCTGGGTTTCGTCGCCGACCTGGGCGTCGCGTACGGCATCCCGCGCTGCTCGTACACGCTGTCGCCGGAACTCGCCGCCGCGGCCGGACCGCAGAAGAGCCAGGTTCTGGCTGCCAGCGGCCTCGACGAATTGAACCGGGTGATGTCGCGGTATCGCTGGTATCCGGTCCTGCAGATCGGGATCTCGTACCGGTTCTGAGCCGGACGTGCAGCACGGCACGGCCGCGCTCCGGCCGTTCGATGCTTTCGTGCCGTGGCCGTATCCGCTGACCTTCCTGTTGCTCGACTGCCGGAACGTCCGGCCGAACCGGCTCGAATCGATGGTCCTGGCGCTCACCTGGACCGCGCCGGCCCAGGCGTTCGTCGCCGTTATTACCGGCACGATGTTGCCGATCGCGTCCGTGATCCTGGTCGCGGTGCTGGCGAGGGGCGTGCGGCGGCGTCGGATTCGACGCCGCGCCGCGCCGGACAACGCGCGCCTGCGCAGACCGCCCGCCGGTGAATGGCCATTCGGCCGTCTTTTTTCGTCGACCCGGCCGGATTACCTTGGACAACAGCAGTTCGACGCGTCGGGCCGACGGCGGAACGTGGGTGGCTTCATGCCGTCCGCTGCCGCAGGCCAACGCCGACCCCCGGCTTCCGTCCGATCACGACGATGATAGCAATGCTTGCAATTCACCGCCTTGGCGCTATCATTGATAGCAATCTGGATGGAGGGACTCATGGCAAATCTTCTGGTGCGTAACGTGGATGACAGTATCGTTCAGAGCCTTCGAGAGCAGGCCGCGGCGAACGGCAGGAGTGCCGAGGCCGAACATCGGGCCATTCTGGCCGATGCACTCGGCCGGCCGAAGCGAAGGACATTTGCGCAAGTGCTGATGAGCATGCCGGACGTCGGTGAAGACGCGGATTTTCAACGTGTTCAGGATTCCGGCGAGGTCAGGCGTGTTTTTGATTGATACGAACGTCATCAGCGAGATCAGGAAGGGCAAGCGAACCAACCGCGGCGTGCGCGGGTTCTTCATGCAGGCCGAGGCCGACGCGAGCCCGCTTTACCTGTCGATCGTGACGGTGGCCGAACTTCGGCGCGGCGTCGATCTGATCCGTCATCGCGGCGATCATCCGCAGGCGTCGGCGCTCGAGGCATGGATGGCGACGATTCTGTCCGGCTATGCGTCGAACATCCTGCCGGTCGATCTCGAAACCAGCCAGATGTGGGGCCATTTGCGTGTGCCCGACCCGACGCACGCACTCGACAAGCTGATCGCGGCTACCGCGCTGATCAACGATCTCACGGTCGTGACGCGCAATGTCGACGATTTCGCTCGCACCGGCGTCCGGCTGTTGAATCCGTTCGATTGATTCCGGTTGCCGCCGCTCGGCAACCTGCTACCGCTTCCCGCCTTCTCCGTCGCGCATGGCCCGCTTCGCCGGGCTGTCGCGTGCGTCCGCTTCCCCCCGAATCCCCGCCGAATCCCCGCCGGCTCTCGTCCCAACAGACGATGTGACGCCATCCCCGACCGGCCAGAATCCTTTCACGAACAACGGATTCTGAACCTGGAGGAGGCCGACATGATCGATGTCCGTGCGCTCGGCTACGTCGTCGTCGAGGCGACCCGCGTCGATGCGTGGCGCCGCTACGCGGAAGACGTGCTGGGCATGCAGGCGCTCGACGCGCCCGACGGCGCGCTGTACCTGAAGATGGACGAGCGCGATTTCCGCTACGTGATCGTCCCCGGCGCGACCGACCGCTATTTCGCGTCGGGCTGGGAACTGCCCGACGGCGCCGCGTTCGACGCCGCGCTCGCGGCACTGCAGCAGGCGGGCGTCGAAGCCGTGCGCGCCACGCGCGACGAAGCCGCACTGCGCCGCGTGCAGGCGATGGCGTGGTGCACCGACCCGTCCGGCAACCGCCACGAGCTGTACTGGGGCGCACGCTGCGACTTCCGCCGCTTCGTGTCGCCGCTGGGCGTCGCGCGCTTCGTCACCGGCGACATGGGGCTCGGCCACGCGGTGCTGCCCGCGCCGCGGTTCGACGCGACCGACGCGTTCGTGCGCGGCGTGCTCGGCTTCGAGCTGTCCGACATCTACCGCGTGAAGTTCACGCCGGACCCCGCCGAACCCGAGAAGCGCATTCACTTCATGCACTGCCGCAACGTGCGCCATCACAGCCTCGCGCTGTTCGAGATGGCGGTGCCGTCGGGCTGCGTGCACGTGATGGCCGAAGTCGACTCGATGGACGAAGTCGGCCGCGCGCTCGATCGGGTCGCCGCGCACGACGTGAAGCTGTCGGCGACGCTCGGCCGGCACTGCAACGACCAGATGATCTCCTTCTACATGAAGACCCCCGGCGGCTTCGATCTCGAATACGGCTTCGGCGGCCTCACGGTCGACTGGTCGAAGCACGCGGTGTTCGAGGCCACGAAGGTGAGCCAGTGGGGCCACGATTTCAGCATCGGATACCGGTAAGCCAGCACGATGACGATGAAACCTCTCGACAAGACGATGTCCGCGCGCGACGTGGTCGCGCAACTCGCCGACGGCATGACGATCGGCATCGGCGGATGGGGGCCGCGGCGCAAGCCGATGGCGCTGGTGCGCGAGATCGCGCGCTCGAACCTGAAGGACCTGACGGTGGTCGCCTACGGCGGCGCCGATGTCGGCCTGCTGTGTGCCGCGGGCAAGGTGCGCAAGGTGGTGTTCGGCTTCGTGTCGCTGGACGTGATCCCGCTCGAACCGCATTTCCGCCGCGCCCGCGAACAGGGTCGCGTCGACGTGCTGGAACTCGACGAAGGGATGCTGCAGCTCGGCCTGCGCGCGGCTGCCGCACGCCTGCCGTTCCTGCCGACGCGCGCCGGGCTCGGCACCGCGCTGCTCGATCACGCGCCTGAACTGCGCACGGTGCGCTCGCCGTACGACGACGGCGAGACGCTGCTCGCGATGCCGGCGATCGAACTCGACGTCGCGCTGCTGCACGTGAACGCGGCCGACCGGATGGGCAACACGCGCATCGACGGTCCCGATCCGTTCTTCGACGCGTGGATGGCGCGCGCGGCGCAGCGTTGCTACGTGTCGGCGGAAGCGGTCGACGCGTCGCTCGCGAGCGACGACCTCGACGCCGCGCGCCGCAACCCGTTCGAGCGCTCGCTCGTCACCGGCGTCGTGCACGCGCCGGGCGGCGCGCACCCGACGTCGTGCGGGCCGGCCTACGGCTGGGACCTGCCGCACCTGCGCGCGTACTGCGCGAGCGCGGAAGACGATGCGAAGACGGCGGCGTACCTGCGCGACGTGGTCGGCCAGGACGAACGCCAGTACCTCGAAGGCGTCGGCGGCCTGTCGCATGTGTCGACGCTGCCGTTGCCGATTCTGTAAAGGAGCGCCTGTGAGCGAATCTCTCGACCATTCCCTCGCGGAACTGATGATCGTCGCGTCCGCGCGACTCTGGCGCGACGACGGCGAAGTGCTGGCGACCGGCATCGGCACGGGCCCGCGGCTCGCGGCCGGCCTCGCGCGGCTCGCGTACAACAACGGGCTGATGCTGACCGACGGCGAAGCGTATCTCGTCGAGGAGCCGGTGCCGCTTGGGGCCCGTCCCGACGGCTATCGCGTGAAGGCGAGCGGCTGGATGACCTACGAACGCGTGTTCGACTGCCTGTGGCACGGCCGCCGCCATGCGCTGGTGATGCCGACGCAGATCGACCGCTTCGGCCAGGCGAACATCTCGTGGCTCGGCGACGACTACGCGCGTCCGAAGACCCAGCTGCTCGGCGCGCGCGGCTTCCCCGGCAACTCGACGAACCACGCGAACTCGTTCTTCGTCAGCGGCCACGGCAAGCGCACGTTCGTCGAAGGCGAAGTCGACATGGTCTGCACGGTCGGCTACAACCCGGCGCGACGGCTGCCCGGGATGAAGACCTTCGTCGACCTGCGCAGCATCGTCACCGATCTGTGCGTGATGGATTTCGGCGGGCCCGATCACGCGATCCGCGTGCGCTCGCTGCATCCGGGCGTGAGCTTCGACGAGGTGCAGGACGCGACCGGCTTCCCGCTGATCGCGCATCCGGAACTCGGCACGACGGCCGCGCCGAGCGCGGACGACCTGCGCATCGTGCGTGCGCTCGACCCTCACAACCTGCGCGCGACGATCGTGCGCAACAATCCGGCGCCGCGCCGCGGATGAGGTCCGACATGGAAGCGACCCAGATGACGTTCGGCGACGGTGTCGTCGACTACGCGGTCGAGGACGGTATCGCGACGATCACGATGAACCGTCCCGAGTACCACAACGCGCAGAACTCGAAGATGACGTATGCGCTCGATGCGGCGTTCCGGCGCGCGGCGCACGACGACGCGGTGAAGGCGATCGTGCTCGCGGGCGCCGGCAAGCATTTCTCGGCGGGCCACGATATCGGCACGCCGGGCCGCGACATCCACGAGTCGTTCGACCGTGCGTCGCTGTGGTACGACCACGTCGACAAGGAAGGCGGCGAATTCCTCTATGCGCGCGAGCAGGAGGTCTACCTCGGGATGTGCCGGCGCTGGCGCGACCTGCCGAAGCCGACCATCGCGATGGTGCACGGCGCGTGCATCGCGGGCGGGCTGATGCTCGCGTGGGTATGCGACCTGATCGTCGCGTCCGAGGACGCGTTCTTCGCGGATCCGGTGGTGCGGATGGGGATTCCGGGTGTCGAGTATTTCGCGCATGCGTACGAGCTGAACCCGCGCATCGCGAAGGAATTCCTGTTCCTCGGCGAGCGGATGCCGGCCGAGCGTGCGTACCAGATGGGGATGGTCAACCGCGTGGTGCCGCGCGAGCGGCTGCGCGACGCGACCTACGCGATCGCCGCGAAGATCGCGACGATGCCGCGCCTCGGCCTCACGCTGACCAAGCAGGCGCTGAACCACGTCGAGGAACTGCAGGGCAAGCGCGCGGCGATGGACGCGGCATTCGCGTGGCATCACTTCGCGCATGCGCACAACGAGCTCGTCAGCGGCGACCGCCTCGGCGGCTACGACGCACGCAGGATGGCCAGCTCGCAGCGCAAGCCCGAGCCGGCGGACGGCGCAGGGCAGGCCGACGCCGCACCGGCCGCCGTCAACGGAGCCGCCGCATGAACACGACGCTTCAAAGCCCGCTTCACAGCCCGCTTCACGACCCGCTGCATACCCCGTTGTGCGATCTGCTCGGCTGCCGCTACCCGATCGTGCAGACCGCGATGGGCTGGGTGGCCGACGCGCGGCTCGTCGCGGCGACCGCCAACGCGGGCGGCTTCGGCTTCCTGGCCGGCGCGACGCTCGAGCCCGAGCAGGTCGAGGCCGAGATCCTGAAAGTGAAGTCGCTGACCGACCGGCCGTTCGGCATCAACTTCCACATGTTCCAGAAGAACGCCGCACAGGTGGTCGATCTCGCGATCGCGCACCGGCTGCGCGCGGTCAGCTACGGCCGCGGGCCGGACGCGAAGACGATCCGCCGCTTCAAGGACGCCGGCATCGTGTGCATGCCGACCGTCGGCGCGCCGAAGCATGCGGCGAAGGCGGTCGAACTCGGCGCGGACATCGTGACGGTGCAGGGTGCGGAAGGCGGCGGCCACACGGGCTCGGTGCCGACCACGCTGCTGCTGCCGAAGGTGCTCGACGCGGTGCGGGTGCCGGTCGTCGCGGCCGGCGGGTTCTTCGACGGGCGCGGGCTGGCGGCCGCGCTCGCGTACGGCGCGGCGGGCATCGCGATGGGCACGCGCTTCCTGATGAGCGCCGAATCGCCGGTGCCGCGCGCGACGCTGGAGCAGTACGTCGCGGTCGGCGATCCGGCACGGATCCGGGTGTCGGATGCGCTCGACGGGCTGCCGCAACGCATGATCGACAACCCGTATCTGCTGAAGCTCGAACGCTTCGGCCCGCTGCGCCGCACGCTGTTCGCGCTGAAGACGGCGGAAGCGTGGCGCCGCCAGAACGGACTGAGCACGGGCGACATGCTCGGCCTCGCGCTCAAGGCGTTGCGCTCGCACGACTACACGGCGAGCCAGACGCTGATGGCGGCGAACGCGCCGTTCCTGATCCAGCGCGCGATCGTCGAGGGGCGGCCGGACGAAGGCGTGCTGCCGAGCGGCCAGGCGGCCGCGATGATCGGCGCGATCGAATCGTGCGACGCGCTGATCGCGCGGATCGTCGCGGAAGCCGGCGAGCGGCTGGATGCGCTGGCCGCCATGCGCGGCGCGGGCGCGGCCCGGCAGGCGGCTTGAAAAACATCACAGGGAGGCAATGGAGATGACAGCATCCAATCAACCGGGCGGCGCGACGCCGTTCCGGATCGAGCGCGCCGACGGCATCGCCGAACTGGTGATCGCCCATCCGCCCGTGAACGCGCTCGATGCGCAGGGCTGGCATGCGCTCGCGCGGGCGCTCGATGCGCTCGGCGAGGACGACGACGTGCGCGTGATCGTCGTGCGCGGCGAAGGCCGCGGCTTCTGCGCGGGCGTCGACATCAAGGAGCTGGCCGCGCATCCGGAGCGGATCGTGACGGTCAACGCGGGCAACTACGAGACGTTCCGCGCGGTGCACCGCAATCCGAAGCCGGTGATCGCGGCCGTGCACGGCTTCGTGCTCGGCGGCGGGATCGGCATCTGCGGCGCGGCGGACATCGTCGTCGCGGCCGATTGCGCACGCTTCGGGGTGCCGGAGATCGACCGCGGCGCGATGGGCGGCGGCGCGCACCTGCAGCGGCTGTTCGGCGTGCAGAAGGTCCGCACGATGTACTTCACCGGCGAGATGATCGACGCGGCCGAAGCGTACCGGCTCGGCGCGGTCGAGCAGGTCGTCGCACGCGACGCGCTGCGCGACGCGGCGCTCGCGATCGCCCGCAGGATCGCGGAGAAGAGCCCGGCGATGGTGCGGCTCGCGAAGGAGGCGCTGAACGGCGTCGAGGACGGCGATCTCGAGGACAAGTACCGCTGGGAGCAGGGCTTCACGCTGCAGGCGTACATGACGAACGACTCGACGGAAGCGCGTGCCGCGTTCGTCGAGAAGCGCGACGCGCGGTTCGACGCGCAGCCAACCGCCGAGGAGGCGCGCGCATGAACCTGACCTATACGCCGCAACAGCAGGCATTCCGCGCGGAAATCCGCGCCTGGCTCGCCGCGCACGTGCCGCGCGAGCGGCTGCCGAGCTTCGATACCGAGGCAGGCTTCGCCGCGCACCGCGAATGGGAGCGCACGCTGCACTCGGGCCGCTGGAGCATGGTCACGTGGCCGCGCGAGCTGGGCGGGCGCGGCTGCGACCTGATCGAGTGGCTGATCTTCGAGGAAGAGTACTGGCGCGCCGACGCACCGATGCGCGTGAACCAGAACGGCATCTTCCTGCTCGGCCCGACGCTGATGGATTTCGGCACGGACGCGCAGAAGGCGCGCTTCCTGCCGGCGATGGCGGCCGGCGAGCACGTGTGGGCGCAGGGCTGGTCGGAGCCGAACGCGGGCTCGGACATGGCCGCGATCCGCACGACGGCGATCCGCATCGGCGACGAGTACGTGCTCAACGGCCAGAAGATCTGGTCGACCCGCGCGGTCTGGGCCGACTGGCTGTTCGGGCTGTTCCGCAGCGATCCCGAATCGTCGCGCCACCATGGGCTCACGTTCCTGATGGTGCCGCTGTCGACGCCGGGCATCACGGTGCGGCCGATCCGCCAGCTGAACGGGCAGACCGGCTTCGCGGAAATCTTCTTCGACGACGTGCGGGTGCCGGTCGAGAACCGCCTCGCGGCCGAAGGCGCGGGCTGGCAGGTCGCGATGGCGACGGCCGGCTTCGAGCGCGGGCTGATGCTGCGTTCGCCCGCGCGTTTCCAGCGCACGGCGCAGGCGCTGCGCGACCTGTATCTCGCGCACCGCGACAGCGCGGACCGCGACCCGACGCTGCGCGAACGCGTGGTGTCCGCGTGGATGGACGCGCAGGCGTACGCGCTGTCGACCTATGCGACGGCGAGCCGGCTGCTGAAGGGCGGCCACATCGGCGCGGAGTCGAGCACCAACAAGGTGTTCTGGTCGGAGCTCGACCTGCGGATGCACCAGACCGCGCTCGACATTCTCGGCGCGCACGGCGAGGTCGTCCCGCAGACGGCCGCGCAGCACGCGACGCTCGGCCACTGGCTCGACGGCTTCCTGTTCGCGCAGGCCGGCCCGATCTACGCGGGCACCAACGAGATCCAGCGCAACATCGTCGCCGAACGGATGCTCGGCATGCCGCGCGCGTAAGCGCAGGCGACCTCCTCACTGAACGGACATCGTATGGATTTCGTATTCGATGAAGACCAGGAAGCGCTCGCGGACAGCGTGAAGCGCCTGCTGATGACCGAGATGACCCCGGAGCTGATCCGCGAGCTGTGGGCCACGCCGACCGGCCGCTCCGACGCGCTGTGGTCGCTGTTCGCATCGCAGGGGCTGACCGCCGTGTCGGTGCCCGAAGCGCACGGCGGCCTCGGCCTGGGCGAAGCGGAATGGGCGCTGCTCGCGCAGACCTACGGCTACTTCGGCAGCCCCGAGCCGCTGCTCGACACGGCGCTCGTGTCGGCCGGCGTGCTCGCGCGACTGCCCGCGAGCGACTGGCGCGACGCGCTGCTGCGCGACATCGCCGAAGGGCGCGCGCGCGTCGCGCTCGTGCATCCCGTGAACCCGTATGCGGCCGACGTGCACGTCGCGCAGGCGCTGCTGTGCGAGCACCGCGGCGAGCTGCATCGCGTCGATCCCGCGCGCTGCGCATGGCGCGCGGTCGACAGTGTCGACCCGTCGCGGCGCCTGTTCACGCTCGACTGGGAACCGTCGGCGGCCACGCGCATCGCGAGCGCCGACGAAGCCGCGCCGCTGCTGAACCGCGCGCTCGACCACGGCGCGTTCGCGGTCGCCGCGCAGCTGCTCGGCCTCACGCAGCGCGTGCTCGACGTCGCGATCGACTACAGCGCGCAGCGCAAGCAGTTCGGTCGTGCGATCGGTTCGTACCAGGCGCTCAAGCACCTGCTCGCCGACGTCGCGATCCGCTACGAGTTCGCGCGGCCGGTGGTCGCGCGCGCAGCGCAAGCGATCGCCGACGATCACCCGCAGCGCGCGGTGCTGGTGTCGCACGCGAAGCTCGCGGCGACCGCCGCCGCGCAGCTGGCCGCGCGTCACACGATGCAGGTGCACGGCGCGATCGGCTACACGTGGGAGCTCGACCTGCAGATCTTCATGAAACGGATCTGGGCGCTCTCCGGCAGCTGGGGCGACACCGCCTTCCACAAGGCCCGCGTGGCCGACGCGATCCTCGGCGACGCGTTGCCGATCGGCCCCGCGCAGACCTTCGACTTCGAGGAAACCAATCCATGAAACAAGCCTATATCGTCGACGCGCTGCGCACGCCGACCGGCCGCCGCAAGGGCGGGCTCGCGCACGTGCATGCGGCCGACCTCGGCGGCTTCGTGCTGAAGACGCTCGTCGAACGCAATGCGATTCCGGCCGACGAATATGACGACGTGGTGTTCGGCTGCGTCGACACGATCGGCCCGCTCGCCGGCAACATCGCGCGCACCTGCTGGCTCGCGGCCGGGTTGCCGCTGCAGGTGCCGGGCGTGACGGTCGATCGCCAGTGCGGCTCGTCCCAGCAGGCCGTGCATTTCGCCGCGCAGGCCGTGATGAGCGGCGTGCAGGACGTGGTGGTCGCGGGCGGCGTGCAGACGATGACGCAGATCCCGATCTCGTCCGCGATGACGAGCGCGGCGCCGCTGGGCTTCAACGACCCGTTCTCGGGCAGCACCGGCTGGCGCGCGCGCTTCGGCGACGCGCCGGTATCGCAGTTTGTCGCCGCGCAACGGATCGCCGATCACTGGAACCTGTCGCGCGACGCGATGGAGCGCTACGCGCTGGAAAGCCATCGCCGCGCGGTGGCGGCGATCGAGGCCGGCCATTTCAAGCGGGAAATCGTGCCGCTCGAAGGCGTGCTCCACGACGAGACGCCGCGCCCGGACACGTCGCTGGAAAAGATGGCGACGCTCGAACCGCTGATGCCGGGCGGTTCGCTGACGGCCGCCGTCGCGAGCCAGACCTGCGATGCGGCCGCGGCGCTCCTGATCGTGTCGGAGGACGCGCTCAAGCGCTACGGTCTCAGGCCGCGCGCGCGGATCCATCACCTGAGCGTGCTCGGCGACGATCCGCTGTGGATGCTCACCGCGCCGATCCCGGCAACCAAGGCGGCATTGAAGAAGAGCGGGCTCGACTGGTCGCGGATCGACGTCGTCGAGATGAACGAGGCGTTCGCGTCGGTCGCGCAGGCGTGGCTCGCCGACACGCGCTTCCCGCACGAAAAGACCAACCCGAACGGCGGCGGCATCGCGCTCGGCCATCCGCTCGGCGCGACCGGTGCGCGGCTGATGACGACGCTGCTGCACGAACTGGAGCGCACCGGCGGCCGTTACGGGCTGCAGACGATGTGCGAAGGCGGCGGTCTCGCGAACGTCACGATCATCGAGCGCCTGTGAGCGCGTCACTTTCACGATCTCTCGATCCACGAGGCACAAGCATGGGAATCTGTAACGGACGCACCGTCATCATCACCGGCGCGGGCGGCGGGCTCGGGCGCGAATACGCGCTCGCGTTCGCGGCCGACGGCGCGGCGGTCGTCGTCAACGACATCCGTCACGAGGCCGCGCAGGCCGTGTGCGACGAGATCGCCGAACGAGGCGCAAGCGGCGGCCGCGCGCTCGCCAATTCGGACGACATCACGCAGCTCGACACCGCGCAGCGGATCGTCGATGCGGCGCGCGAAGCGTTCGGCGACGTGCACGTGCTGGTCAACAACGCGGGCATCTGCCGCGACAAGATGTTCACCAGCATGACCGAAACCGACTGGGACGACGTGATGCGCGTGCACCTGCGCGGCCACTTCTGCCTGTCGAGCGTGCTGGCGCGCGTGTGGCGCGATGCGGCGAAAGCGGGCCGCGCGGTCGACGCGCGCATCGTCAACACGAGTTCGGGCGCCGGGCTGCAAGGCTCGATCGGCCAGTCGAACTACGGCGCGGCGAAGGCCGGCATCGCGGCGCTCACGCTGATGCAGGCGGTCGAGCTGCAGCGCTACGGCGTGCGCGTGAACGCGCTCGCGCCGGCCGCGCGCACATCGATGACCGAAGGCGTGTTCGCCGACATGATGAAGAAGCCCGAGGACGGCGGCTTCGACTATTTCGATCCGGCCAACGTCGCGCCGCTCGTGGTGTGGCTCGGCAGCGCGCTGTCGGCCGACGTGACGGGCCAGGTGTTCGAGGTTGCCGGCGGGATGATTGCGGTCGCCGAAGGCTGGCGCACGGGCCCGAGCGTCGATCGCGGCGCGCGCTGGGTGCCGGCCGAGGTCGGCCCGGCGGTCGCGCGGTTGCTCGCCGACGCACGTCCCGCGCAGCGCGTGTACGGGAGCTGAGCCATGGATCTGGCGCTCACCGACGAACAGGCGATGATCCGCGACGCGGCGGCGGACGTGCTCGCCGAGCGCAGCGCGTCCGCCGACGTGCGCCGCGCGCTCGAGCAATCGGCCGGCCGCGACGACGCGCTGTGGGCCGCGCTGGCGGGCGAGCTCGGCTGGAACGCGCTGTCGCTGCCGGAGGCGGCGGGCGGGATGGGGCTCGGCGCGGTCGAGCAGACGCTGCTGATGGAGCAGCTCGGCCGGCGCGTCGCGTGCGTGCCGTATTTTTCGACCGCGTGCCTGGCGGCGACCGCGCTGGCCGGCTGCGATGCGCCCGCTGCGACCGGCTGGCTCGCGAAGATTGCCGAAGGCGCGTGCAGCGCGACGCTGGCCGTGCCGTTCGCGTTGCCGGCAGGTTCATGGCAGTTGCCGGTCGTCGCGGAAGAAGCGGCGGGCGGCTACGCGCTGTCCGGCACGATCGAACAGGTGATCGACGCCGCGCGTGCCGACCTGCTGCTGATCCCGGCGCGGATCGCGACCGAAGGGCAGGCGATCGGGCTGTTCGCGATCGACGTCGCGACGGCGGCCGGCCTGAGCGTCGCGCCGCTCGACACGCTCGACGCGACGCGGCCGATCGCGCGCGTCGTCCTGGACGAAACCCGCGTGAACCGCGACGCGTTGTTCGCCGGCGGCACCGTTGCCGTGCAACTGCTCGAACGCACCGCATGGTTCGCGGCGCTTGCGCTGGCCGCCGAACAACTCGGCGGCGCCCAGCAGTGCCTCGACCTGACGCTCGACTACACCGGCCAGCGTGTGCAGTTCGGCCGTGCGATCGCGTCGTTCCAGGCGGTCAAGCACCGCTGCGCACAGATGATGGTGCTGATCGAATCCGCGCGCTCGGCCGTGCTCGGCGCCGCGCACGCGTGGGACGCGCAAGCCGGCAGCGGCGCATCCGGCGCCGCGCTGCGCGCCGACGTCGCGGCCGCGAAGGCCGCCGCGAACGACGCGGCGGCGTTCTGTGCACAGGAAGCGATCCAGCTGCACGGCGGCGTCGGCTTCACGTGGGAATACGACCCGCATCTCTATTTCAAGCGCGCGCAGGCGTCGGGCGCGCAGTTCGGCAGCACGCCGCAACTGCTCGAATGGCTCGCCCGCCATGCGATCGACGGTGGGGCATCGCAGCGCGACGCGGCGGGCGTCGCGTCGGTTCCGGCGACGGCAACCCGTCCGTCCGCCGCGCGCACAGGAGCCCTCCAATGAACAGCGACACGCGCGAACAGCAATTGCGGCACGAAGTCGCCGACTGGGTGCGGTCGCACCTGACCGGCGAATTCGCGTGCCTGAAATACCGCGGCGGCCCCGGCGACGAGGAAGCGTTTCCCGAACTGCGCAAGGCGTGGGAACGGGCGCTGGCGCAGGGCGGCTGGACCGGCCTCGGCTGGCCGGCCGACGCGGGCGGCCGCGGCTTCACGGTCGCCGAGCAGGTGATCTTCCACGAGGAATACGCGCGCGCCGGTGGCCCTGGGCGGATGGGGCATATCGGCGAAGGGCTGCTCGGGCCGACGCTCGTCGCGTGCGGCACCGACGACCAGCGCGCGCGCTTCCTGCCGGGGATTCTCGCCGGCACGCAGTTCTGGTGCCAGGGTTACTCGGAGCAGGGGGCTGGTTCCGATCTCGCGAACGTGCGCACGCGCGCCGAGCAGGACGGCGAAGGCACGTGGCGCGTGCATGGCCAGAAAGTGTGGACGTCGCTCGCGCACGACTCGGACTGGATCTTCGTGCTCGCACGCACCGATCCGGCGTCGAAGGGCAACAAGGGGCTGTCGTTCCTGCTGATGCCGCTCGACCAGCCGGGCATCGAGATTCGTCCGATCAGGCAGCTGAACGGCGGCGCCGAATTCAACGAAGTGTTCTTCGACGGCGCGCGCGCGGCGGCACGCGACCTGGTCGGCGCGCCGGGCGACGGCTGGCGGATCGCGATGACGCTGCTCGGTTTCGAGCGCGGGATGTCGACGCTCGGCCAGCAGATGCAGTTCGTCCGCGAACTCGAATGGGTGATCGACGCCGCGCGCGAAGCGGGCGCCGATCGCGATCCGGTGCTGCGCCAGCGGATCGGCCGCGCATGGGCCGGGCTGCGCGTGATGCGCTACAACGCGCTGCGGATGCTGTCGGGCGCGGACGACGCGAACGGCGCCACCGCACCGCTGCGCCGCGAGGCGCTGATCTACAAGTACTACTGGTCGAACTGGCATCGCGACCTCGGCCAGCTCGCGATGGATGCGCTCGGGCCCCGCGCGAACGTGATCGATCCGGCCGACGAAAAGCTCACCCATCTGCAGCGCGTATTCCTGTTCTCCCGTGCGGACACGATCTACGCCGGCACCAACGAAATCCAGCTCAACATCATGGCCGAGCGCGGGCTCGGCATGCCCAGGGAACCGCGAGGAAACGCATGACCGAACCCCAGATCCAGAAAGCGCCGGCCTACGTACCGGGCCACCAGCTGCTCGCCGGCAAGTCGGTGCTGATCACGGCCGCCGCCGGCGCCGGCATTGGCTTCGCGGCGGCGCGCCGCTGCGCGGAGGAAGGCTGCCGTGCGCTGTTCATCTCCGACATCCACGAGACGCGCCTCGAACAGGCCGTGGCGACGCTGCGCGCCGAAACCGGGCTGCAGCAGGTGTACGGCCGCCTGTGCAACGTCGCGGTCGAGGACGACGTGCAGGCGCTCGTTGCTCAGGCCCGGGACCAGCTCGACGGCGTCGACGTATTGATCAACAACGCCGGGCTCGGCGGCGCGAAACGCATCGTCGAAATGGACGATGCCGAATGGTCGCGGGTGATCGACATTAGTCTTACCGGGACGTTCCGGATGACGCGCGCGATGCTGCCGCACATGCAGGCCCGCGGCCGCGGCGCGATCGTCAACAACGCATCGGTGCTCGGCTGGCGTGCGCAGGCGGAACAGGCGCACTACGCGGCGGCGAAAGCGGGCGTGATGGCGCTCACGCGCTGCGCGGCGCTCGAGGCGTCGCCGTACGGCGTGCGCATCAACGCGGTCGCGCCGAGCATCGCGATGCACGATTTTCTGAAGAAGTCGGCCCCGGCCGACCTGCTGAATCAACTGGCGTCGCGCGAAGCCTTCGGGCGCGCCGCCGAAGTCTGGGAGGTCGCGAACGTGATGGTGTTCCTTGCAAGCGATTACGCGTCGTACATGACGGGCGAAGTGCTGTCGGTGAGCAGCCAGCACGCATGATGGACACGACCCTCGACTCCGTGCGCGCGACGCCCCGCGTGTTCGCGCATCCCGGCGAACTCGCGGCGGCCGTGGGCGACACGCTCGGCGCGAGCGCATGGCTCGCGATCGACCAGCTCCGCATCGACGGTTTCGCCGACGCGACGGGCGACCACCAGTGGGTGCACGTCGACCCGGTGCGCGCGAAGGACGGCCCGTTCGGCGCGTGCATCGCGCACGGCTATCTGACGCTGTCGCTCGTCAATCATTTCCTGCCGCAGATCGTGCGCATCGACGGCGCGCGGCTCGGCGTCAACTACGGCTGCGACAGGATCCGCTTCCCGGCGCCGGTGAAGGTCGGCGCTCGCGTGCGCGGGGTCGGCGAGCTGCTGCGCGTCGAGCCGCTCGACGGCGGCGTGCAGGCGTGGATCCGCGTGACCGTCGAGATCGAAGGCGAGGCGAAGCCCGGTTGCGTCGCCGACGCGATCAGCCGCTATTACTTCTAGAGAGTCAGAGACATGGAAGACGCAGTCATCGTTTCCGTCGCACGCACGCCGATCGGCAAGGCGTTTCGCGGCATGTTCAACGACACCGAGGCGCCCGCGCTGGGCGGCCACGTCGTGCGCACGGCGCTCGAACGCGCGGGCGTCGCGCCGGCCGATGTCGACGACGTGCTGATCGGCTGCGCCGCGCAGCAGGGCACGCAGGGCTACAACATCGGCCGCCTGTCGGCCGCGGCCGCCGGGCTGCCGGCGTCGGTGCCCGGCATGGCGATCGACCGGATGTGCTCGTCGGGCCTGATGTCGATCGCGAGTGCCGCGCGCGGCATCGGCGCGGGCGACGCGCGGATCGTCGTCGCGGGCGGCGTCGAATCGATCTCGCTCACGCAGAACAAGCACAAGAACGGCTACCGCGCGCGTTCGCAGGCCGTGCTCGACCACCAGCCGGCCGCGTACATGGCGATGATGGAAACGGCCGAGATCGTGTCGCGCCGTTACGGCATCTCGCGTGCCGCGCAGGACGAATTCGCGCTGCAGAGCCACCAGCGCACGGCCGACGCGCAGGCAGCGGGCCGCTTCGACGCGGAAATCGCGCCGCTCGACGTGCGGCGCGCGCTGTTCGACAAGGAAGGCAACCCGACCGGTCACGAGGACGTGCGCGCGGCGCGCGACGAAGGCGTGCGCGCCGATACGACGGCCGAACGGCTCGCGGGGCTGAAGCCGTCGTGGAGCGGCGGCAAGGTCGTCGAGCAGGGCGAGTTCGTGACGGCCGGCAACGCGTCGCAGCTGTCGGACGGCGCGGCGGCGGTCGTCGTGATGTCGCGTGCAGAAGCAGAGCGCCGCGGGTTGACGCCGCTCGGTACGTTCCGCGGGCTGGCCGTGGCCGGCTGCGAGCCGGACGAGATGGGCATCGGCCCGGTGTTCGCGATTCCGAAGCTGCTCGGGCGGTTCGGGATGACCGTGCGCGACGTCGGGCTGTGGGAGCTGAACGAGGCGTTCGCGTGCCAGGCGCTGTATTGCCGCGACACGCTCGGCATCCCCGACGAGCGGCTGAACGTCGACGGCGGCGCGATCGCGCTCGGCCACCCGTTCGGGATGTCGGGCGCGCGGATGACGATGCACGCGCTGCTCGAAGGCGCGCGCCGCGGCGTGCGGCATGCGGTCGTGACGATGTGCATCGGCGGCGGGATGGGCGCCGCGGCGCTGTTCGAAGTCGGCGCGTAGCGGCCTTCGACGCTGTCGCACCGGCAGTCGGACCGGAACCCCCGGTTCGGCCGCCATCCATGCGGGACCATTCGAGGCCGCGGCGACGACCGACAGCCCGGAGACTTGCAGCGGCAGGGCGAGCGCGTCGGCGCGGGCCCGGGCCGACGCAAAGACAGGAGACAACCGATGAAACGTACTTTGCCAGGACTCGCGATGTCGGCGCTCGTGCTCGGCGCCGCGCTGTTCGCGTTTTCGCCGCGCCCGCTGCCGGCGTTCCCGGTCACCGCGATCCATGCGGACCGCCTGCAGATCAACGGGCTCGCCCGCGCCGGCACGCGCATCGTCGCGGTCGGCGAGCGCGGCGTGATCCTGCTGAGCGACGATGCGGGCCGCCGCTGGCGGCCGGCGTCGGTCACGCCCGACCAGGGCTCGACGCTCACGCAGGTGAGCTTCGTCACGCCGACGCTCGGCCTCGCGGTCGGCCACGACGGCCGGATCCTGCGCAGCGACGACGCGGGCGTGCACTGGCGCGAGGTCCACGGCGACCACGCGCATGCCGATCCGCTGCTGTCCGTGTGGGGCAGCGCGAACGGCCCGCTGTTCGCGGCCGGCAGTTTCGGCCAGCTGCTGCGCTCGGACGATGCCGGGCTCACGTGGCAGCCGCTGAAGACGCCGGCGGGCGATCGCCACCTGAACGCGATCGTCGGCGACGGCCACGGCACCCTGCTGATCGCGGGCGAGAGCGGCACGCTGCTGCGCTCGACCGACAACGGCGCGACCTGGGACAAGCTGCCGTCGCCGTACGCAGGCTCGCTGTTCGGCGCGCTGATGCTCGCGAACGGCGACTGGGTCGCGTACGGCATGCGCGGCAACGTGCTGCGCAGCACCGATCGCGGGGCGACCTGGACGCACGTCGACAGCCACGTGCCGGTGTCGTACTTCGGCGCGACCCAGCTCGCCGACGGCGAACTCGTGCTGGTCGGCCAGGGCGGTGCGATCGTCGCGTCGCGCGACGGCGGCCTGAGCTTCGACGTGCGCAAGCTCGGCGGCGTGCAGAGCCTCGCGGCCGTGCTCGAGATGGGCCGCGGCGCGCTGCTGCTCGGCGGCGAGGCCGGCGTCGCGCCGCTTGCCGCGTCGCCGTCCTGATGCGCGGCGGCGGTTGCCGCCGCCCGCATCCGCTCGCCTCGCTGCGTGGACCCGCATCGTCCGCATCGCCTGTCCCGTCCGTTCCGACCCGAGAAATCCATGAACGACCTGTCACGCCCCACCGAAGCCGTTCCCGTGTCGCGCCTCGCCGCGTTCGTCGAGCGCTGCGCCGACACGATCATCCGGCAGCGCCGGCTGCTGATGCTGCTGTGCGTCGCGGTGACGCTCGCGCTCGGCCCGTCCGCGACGCGCCTGAAGCTCGATCCGGGCTTCAACAAGATGATTCCGATGCAGCACCCGTACATGCAGGTGTTCGAGCGTTACGCGGGCGCGTTTCCCGGCGCGAACACGATCCTCGTCAGCCTGCGCTGGAAGGGCGACGGCGACATCTACAACCCGACGTTCATGGACGCGCTGCGCCATGCGACCGACGACGTGTTCTTCATTCCCGGCGTGAACCGCTCGCGCGTGTTCTCGCTGTTCACGCCGAACGTCCACTACACCGAGGTGACCGAAGCCGGCTTTCGCGGCGACGTGGTCGTGCCCGGCCAGTTCTCGAGCGCGAACCCGGACGATCTCGCCAAGGTGCGCCGCAACGTCGCGCGTTCCGGACAGATCGGCCGGCTGGTCGGCAACGACCTGAAGTCGGCGCTGATCCGCGCGGAGCTGCGCGAGACCGATCCGGCCACCGGCAAGCGGCTCGACTACAGCGCGGTCGCGCGCCAGCTCGAGGAGGTCCGCGCGCGCTACGCGAAGCAGGGCATCGACGTGAACATCATCGGCTTCGCGAAGCTGGTGGGCGACGTCGAGGCCGGGATCGCCGGCGTGATGGCGTTCTTCGCGCTGGCGTTCCTCGTGACGGCCGCGCTGCTGTTCGCCTATACGCGCTCGCTGAAGACCACCGTGCTCGCGCTTGTCGTCGCGCTGCTGCCGGTCGTCTGGCTGCTCGGCGCGCTGCCGCTGCTCGGGCTCGGCATCGACCCGATGTCGATCCTCGTGCCGTTCCTGATCTTCTCGATCGGCGTGTCGCACGCGGTGCAGATGACCAATGCGTGGAAGCAGGCGCTGGTGCGCGGCGCGTCGCCGGTCGAGGCCGCGCGCGACGCGTTCCGCAAGCTGTTCGTGCCGGGCACGGTCGCGCTGCTGACCAACGCGCTCGGCTTCATGGTGATCATGCGGATCAGGATCGACATCGTGCGCGAGCTCGGCATCACCGCGTGCCTCGGCGTGCTGCTGATGATCGTCACCAACAAGGTGTTCCTGCCGATCCTGTTGTCGTACACGCGCCTCGAACGCGGCACGCTGGCGCGTGCGCAGCGCACGGCGGCGGCCGGCGGCAGCGGGAAGTGGTCGCGCTTCGCGGTGTTCGCGCGGCCGGCGCCGGCGCTCGGCGTGTTCGCCGTGGCGCTCGCGCTGCTCGCGTACGGCACGCTCGAATCGCGCAAGCTGGAGATCGGCGACATCGGCACCGGCGCGCCGGAGCTGCGCGCGAACTCGCGCTACAACATCGACAACGCGGCGATCACGCACCAGTACAACATCGGCGTCGACGTGCTGTCGGTGATCGTCGAGACGACCGGCTTCGACGATGCGTGCCTGCATTACCCGGTGATGAGCGCGATCGAGAAGTTCGAGATGACCATGCGCGGCGTGGCCGGCGTGCAGTCGGTGACGAGCGTGTCGTCGCAGGGCAAGGTGTTCATCGCCGCGTTCAACGAAGGCAATCCGCGCTGGGCCGCGCTGCCGCGCTCCAGCGACGGGCTCACGCAGGGCGCCAATGCGTTCGATCCCGACAACGGGATGAACACCGCGAACTGCAAGGCGATCCAGGTGCTGATCTACACCAGGAACCACGAAGGCACGACCATCGCGCACATCGTCGACGAGATCAAGCGCTACGCGGCCGAGAATCCGACGCCGAACGTCGCGTTCCGGCTCGCCGGCGGCAACGTCGGCGTGATGGCCGCGACCAACGAGGCGGTCGGCGACGCGGAGATCGCGATGCTGCTGTCGATCTTCGGCGCGATCGCGCTGCTCTGCGCGGTCACGTTCCGCTCGTGGCGCGCGGTGCTGTGCATCATCGTGCCGCTCACGCTGGTGTCGATCCTGTGCAACGCGGTGATGGCGCGGCTCGGCATCGGGCTGAAGGTCGCGACGCTGCCGGTGATCACGCTCGGCGTCGGGGTCGGCGTCGACTACGGGATCTACCTGTACGAACGGCTGCAGCACGACATCCGTCACGGCGCGACGCTGCCGGACGCGTTCGCCGACGCGATGCGCCAGCGCGGCACCGCGGCGCTGTTCACGGCCGTCACGATGTTCATCGGCGTCGGCACGTGGGCGTTCTCCGCACTGAAGTTCCAGGTCGACATGGGCGTGCTGCTCGCGTTCATGTTCCTCGTGAACCTGTTCGGTGCGGTGTTCCTGCTGCCCGCGCTGGCCGCCTGGCTCGGCGTCGAGCGCGCCGAGCGCCGCGTGCCGCAGCAGCCGCAGGCGGCCGCGCCCACACCCGCGCTCAAGGCGGCGCGCGCGCTCGAACCCGGCAATCCGGTGCGCTGAGCGGCCCGAACCCCGAACCCCCATTACCCCGGTGCGCGGCGGGCCGCCGCGCGTTCCCCAAAGAGGAGTCAACCCACATGTCCGCACGCCCTTACAAGATCGAAGCCCAGCCGCTCGCGCAGCGCTATGCGCGCGGCTGGCACTGCCTCGGGCTCGCCCGCGACTACAAGGACGGCAAGCCGCACACGCTGAACATCTTCGGCCGCAAGCTCGCCGCGTTCGCCGATTCGGCCGGCCGGATCAACGTCGTCGACGCGTACTGCCCGCACATGGGCGCCGACCTGAGCCTCGGCACGGTCGACGGCGACAATCTCGTCTGCCCGTTCCACGGCTGGGCCTGGAACGGCGAAGGGCAGTGCGCGTCGATCCCGTACTGCAAGCGGATCCCGCCGAAGGCGCGCATCGGCGCATGGCCGACCTGCGAGGAGAACAACCTGCTGTTCGTGTGGAACGACCCGGAAGGCAATGCGCCGCCGCCGGAAGTCGCGATTCCGCGTCTCGACGTGTGCTTCGCCGACGAATGGTCGGATTGGGTGGTCGACAAGATGGTGATCCAGGCGAACTGCCGCGAGCTGGTCGACAACATCTCGGACGTCGCGCACTTCGCGACCGTGCACCACGCGCCGATCGACTATTTCGCGAACCTGTTCGAGGATCACAAGGCGACGCAGCTGATGGTCGGCCGCAGCGAGAAGCTCGGCGGCGACAGCCTGACCGCGCTGTCGACCTATTTCGGGCCGGCCGTGCACATCACGCAGATGACGGGGCAGAGCGGCGGGCAGCCGATCCATTCGGTGCTGCTGAACTGCCACGTGCCGATCGACATGAACAGCTTCGAGCTGCGCTACGGCGTGATCGTGAAGAAGGTGGCCGGCCTGAGCGACGAACAGAACCTGGAGATCGCGAACGCGTACGTGAAGGAAGCGCAGCGCGCGTTCTACGAGGACGTCGACATCTGGCACAGCAAGACGCGGATCGACAACCCGCTGCTGTGCGAAGGCGACGGGCCGCTGTACCAGATGCGCGACTGGTATTCGCAGTTCTACCTGGACGCGGCCGACGTGCGGCCGTCGAGCGTCGCGCGCAAGACGTTCGAGATGAAGATCCGCGACGGCGAGGCGCCGCCGGCGCTGCATCACGTGTTCGAACCGCGGTAACGGGAGGCCGGGAGGCGATGCGCGGCGAAAAAAGGGGGCGTATCGTTTTGCCTCCCGATCGCCGCTCACGCCCGCCAGGCAAGGCGCGCGGGCAGCCGCGCGCCTGCGTCGCACCGAAAGAGCTTGACGGATCGGCCTGCACCGCGTAGTGTCCGAGACCGAAGTGTTCAAGAAGTTCGATTGCTCATCATTGGCCGCACACCGTGCGGCAGTCGTTGGTCTCTCCCTCTTTTGATTCTTTCTGTGCCCGCCACGGGCGCATGTTCAATCATTCGTATTAAGGAAGTATTTGTGGATACCGGTACCGTCAAGTGGTTCAACGAAACCAAGGGCTTTGGTTTCATCTCCCCGGACAACGGCGGCGACGATCTGTTCGCCCATTTCTCGGAAATTCGCGGCACGGGCTTCAAGACCCTGGCCGAAGGCCAGAAGGTCAGCTACGAAGTGAAGCGTGGCCCGAAGGGTCTGCAAGCGTCGAACATCACGCCGCAGTAAGCCGCGTCGGCACCGGCCGCTCGTACGCGGCCGCTGCCGGACGGATTTCGCGCGGATGCCGGCCCGAGCCGGTGTCCTGCGCGTTCCGACGCACACGACCGATGCATCGAGGTAATACACGATGCATCGGTCGTGTGCTTCCCTCATCCATCGCCGGTCCGTACGACCTGCGATCCAACGCCCTCGCGAAGCGCTCGCCGCGTCGCCAGCGGCCCATGCTGCAACCTGAGTAGACCGTCGCCATGCCGCACGCGGCGCGGTCCCGACTTTGCGCGGTGCCGATCGCACCGCCGCCACCGACCGCCCGACCGCCGCACTGTGCCGGGCTCCGATTGCAAGACGGGCCAGTCGCCCGTCTGAACGAGTTGATCCCCGGCATCCTGCCGGCCGCCGTCCCGTTGTGGGGCACGGCGCCGGCGAGCTCGCCGCGGCCGCGGTCATTCACCTTGTCTGGAGGAATTGGTTTGGCAAAAGAAGAACTGCTGGAACTGGACGGAATCGTCGACGAAGTGCTGCCGGACAGCAAATACCGTGTCACGCTGGAAAACGGCGTCGTGGTCGGCGCATACGCGTCGGGCCGCATGCGCAAGAACCACATCCGCATTCTCGCGGGTGACCGTGTGACGCTGGAACTGTCGGTGTACGACCTGACGAAGGGGCGCATCAACTTCCGTCACAAGGACGCGAATTCGCCGCGTCCGCCGCGCAGCGGGCAACCGCGTCGTTAAGCAGTAGCGATCGGGCAGCGCAACGCCGTACCGATCGAAACCCGTCCGGCCCCGTCACGCGGCCGGGCACACCGGATGGACGGCGCGGGTCGCGCCGTTCGTCGGTCGCCGGCGGCGGGGCAGTGCCGCGGCGGCCAACCTGATCTTCTCCGGTCGCGGCGTGCGCAACACGCAAGCGGTCGCGTCTCGCAGGAAATCTTCCACGATCGTCGCGAAATATGGCGGACATTCCCGCATCGGGTAGTGCCCGCCATTCGGAAGCGTCAGCGGCCGTGCGTTCGGATGCCACGCGAGGAATGTGGCGCGCATCGCCGTTTCGTCGAGCCCCGGATCCTTGTCGCCGACGATCACCAGATAGCGGGCGCCGAGCCCGCGCACGGCGTCGACGAAATTCGTCCCGGTGAGCATGTCGAGATACGCGAGCCGGCAAGCGGGCGCCACGCGCTCGCGGTTCTGCCGCAGCTTCAACTCGGCCCGGCGTGCCGACAACCCACCCGTCACGAACCGCACGAGCCGGCGCAAGGCGTCGTCGTTCACAGTCGTGCTCGCAAAGAAGGCGCGCGCGTCGTCGCTCAGGCGATTGCCGGCCGCCGATACCGGGCACACGGCGATCGCGCTCTTGATGCGCGACGGCGAGTCGGCGGCGATGCGCTGCGTCGCCATGCCGGTCATCGAATGGCCGATCACATGAAAGCGCTGCCAGCCGAGCCGGTCCGCGAGCGCGAGACAATCGACGGCGATCTCATCGACGGTGCATGCACCGCTCAGGTGGATCGATTTTCCGTAGCCGCGCAGGTCGACGAATACGGATGTGAAGGCCGCTTCGTCCAGATACGGCAGCAGGGCCGTGTAGTTCGTATGGTCGCCGAGCCAGTCGTGCAGGACCATCACGCACTCGGGGCCGGTGCCGTGCTGGAGGTAGCCCAGAATGGCGGGGCCGGTGTTCGGGCGGGAGGCGAGGGTGTCGATACGGTTCATTTCAAGTCGTTTCCTTTTGGTCCGGGAACCAAAACGAAACGCCCTCCCGGCGGACCGGGAGGGCGTCTTGAACGTGGCTCGATCGTATCGGGCCGATCGGCGAAAGTCAACGTGCCGCGTGCGATCCCACCGCTGAAGTTTGCTGCTTCCGGACGAAGACCGATTGCGATCGATCAGGCCGCCACCGCCCGTGCCCGCGCCATCGTCAGCGCCGCGTCCTCGATCATGTCCTCCTGCCCGCCGACGAGCCGCTGCCGCCCGAGTTCAACGAGGATATCGCGCGCCGGAATCCCGTACTTCGCTTCCGCACGCTTCGCGAACAGCAGGAACGACGAGTAGACGCCCGCATAACCGAGCGTCAGCGCATCGCGGTCGAGGCGAATCGGCGCGTCCATGATCGGCACGACGAGATCCTCCGCCACGTCCGAAATCGCGAACACGTCGACGCCGGTCTCGATCCCCATCCGGTCGCACACCGCGACGAACACTTCCATCGGCGTATTGCCCGCACCCGCGCCGAGGCCGGCCGCGGCCGCGTCGATCCGGTTCGCGCCGGCGGCGACCGCCGCAACCGAGTTCGCGACGCCCATCGCGAGATTGTGGTGCCCGTGGAAGCCGAGTTCGGTCTCGGGCTTCAGCGCGGCGCGGACCTGGCCGATCCGCGCGGTCACGTCGTCGGGCAGCATGTGGCCGGCCGAGTCGGTGATGTAGATGCAGTTCGCGCCGTACGACTCCATCAGCTTCGCCTGCACGACGAGCTGCTCGGGCGCCGACATGTGCGCCATCATCAGGAAGCCGACCGTATCGAGCCCGAGGGTGCGCGCGAGGCCGATATGCTGTTCCGACACGTCCGCCTCGGTGCAGTGCGTCGCGACGCGGATCGTGCCGACGCCGAGCTCATGCGCCATGCGCAGGTGCTCGACGGTGCCGATGCCGGGCAGCAGCAGCGCCGACACCTTCGCCTGCTTCAGTTCCGGAATCACGGCGCTCAGGTACGCCTCGTCCGTGTGCGCGGGAAAGCCGTAGTTGACCGACGCGCCGCCGAGCCCGTCGCCGTGCGTGACCTCGATCAGCGGCACGCCGGCCGCATCGAGCCCGCGCGCGATGTCGCGCATCTGGTCGAGCGTGATCTGGTGACGTTTCGGGTGCATCCCGTCGCGCAGCGACATGTCGTGGACGGTGATCTTCTTGCCTGCAAGTGACATCGTGTGACTCCTCGACTCAAGCGGTGGCGGCCGTCGCGGCCAGCATCTGTTCGGCGAAACGCTCGGCCGTGGCGGCCGCGGCGGCCGTCATGATGTCGAGGTTGCCCGCGTACTTCGGCAGGTAGTCGCCGAGCCCCTCGACTTCCATGAACACCGACACGCGATTGCCGTCGAACACCGGACCGTTCTTCAGCGTGTAGCCGGGCACGTAGCGCTGCACTTCCTTGACCATCGCATGCACCGATGCCGTGATCGCGTCGACGTCGGGCGGGCCGTCGGTCAGGCAGTGGATCGTGTCGCGCATGATCAGCGGCGGCTCGGCCGGATTGATCACGATGATCGCCTTGCCCTTGCGGGCGCCGCCGACCTGTTCGATCGCGCCGGACGTCGTGCGCGTGAATTCGTCGATGTTCTTGCGCGTGCCGGGGCCGACCGAACGCGACGATACCGTTGCGACGATCTCGCCGTACGCGACCGGTTGCACGCGCGACACGGCATACACCATCGGGATCGTCGCCTGGCCGCCGCAGGTCACCATGTTCACGTTCATCTGCGCGCTGTCGAGGTGCGCGTCGAGATTCACCGGCGGCACGCAGTACGGCCCGATCGCGGCGGGCGTCAGGTCGATCATCTTCACGCCGAGCGCGGTGAGCTTGTCGGCGTTGTCGCGATGGACGTAGGCGGAGGTCGCGTCGAACGCGATGCGGATGTCGTCGGCGGCGACGTGCGGCAGCAGCCCGTCGACGCCCTGGTCGGTGGTCTTCAGGCCGAATTCGCGGGCCCGTGCGAGGCCGTCGGACGCCGGGTCGACGCCGACCATCCACACGGGCTCGAGCACCGTCGAGCGGCGCAGCTTGTACAGCAGGTCGGTGCCGATGTTGCCGGGCCCGATCAGTGCGCATTTGATTTTCTTCATCAGGTTCGTTCCTTTAGATAAAGCGGACGTCGCAACCGCCGATGCCGGAGATGTGCATCGACAAGGCGTCGCCGGCCGTGACCGGAATCAGTTTCGCGAGGGAGCCGGACAGCACGATCTCGCCGGCGAGCAGCGGCACGTCGTATGCGGCGAGGGTGTTCGCGAGCCATGCGACCGCGTCGGCGGGATGGCCGAGCGCCGCATCGCCGCGGCCCTGGGCGACGGGCTCGCCGTTCTTCTCGATCGTCATCTCGCACGCGGCGAGATCGAGCGTGCGCGGGTCGACGCGCGCATCGCCGAGCACGTACACGCCGCACGACGCGTTGTCGGCGACGGTGTCCTCGATGCGGATCGCCCAGTCGCGGATGCGCGAATCGACGATCTCGAAGCAGGGCGCGACGGCGGCCGTCGCGGCGATCACGTCGGTGCGGTCGATACCGGGGCCGCGCAGGTCGCGCGCCAGGATGAACGCGATCTCGCCTTCGGCGCGCGGCGCGATCAGCGACGCGGCGGCGATCGCCTCGCCGGCCGCGTAGTGCATGCCGGACAGCAGGATGCCGAAATCGGGCTGGCGCACGTTCAGCATGTCCTGCACGGCCTGGCTCGTCACGCCGATCTTCTTGCCGACCACCGCTTCGCCGCGCTCGATGCGGCGTTCGATGAAGCGTTGCTGGATGCGGTACGCATCGTCGAGGGAAAGCCGGCGCGGCCGCGCCGACAGCGGCGCGACCGGCGCGCGGGCGTGCCACGCGGCATACAGCTCGTCGCCGAGCGTCGCATGCAAGCGGTTGGACATGGTAGGGCCCTCGATTGGAAAAGGCCGCCGTCTCGGGCGGCGTCGCGCGCCGGAGCGAAGCTCCGGCGCATAGGTCGCGGACGTGCCGCGCCGGTTGCTTAGTTACCCGAACTGCGGATCGCGTCCGGCGAGAAATAGGCCTCGCTGAACTGCGGGCTGCTGTCGAGCTTCGGCATCGGCCCTTCGTTGGTCAGGCGGTCGGCCATGTACGCGCCGGAGATCAGGTCGTGGTAGAACACGACGCTCGGGTAGAACGTCTTCGCGTCATACGCGTACAGCGTCGTCGCGACGTTGGTGCGCCACAGCTGGCCGCGTGCGTCGTAGTTGTCGGCGAGCAGCGTCATCCACGAATCCTCGTCGATGTACAGCACGCGCTTCGCATACTGGTGGCGGTAGCCGCTCTTCAGCGTCGCCTGCAGCACCCACACGCGATGCAGCTCGTAGCGGAGGTAGGACGGATTCTCGTGGCCCTTGGTCAGCAGGTCCGCATACTTGACCGAGCTGTCCATCGCCTTGTAGTTGTCGTACGGCACGTACACTTCGCGCTTGCCGACGATCTTCCAGTCGTAGCGGTCGCCGGGGCCGTTGTACAGGCGGTCGTCGTCGACGGTGCGGAAGCCGCCCGGGCCCTGCGGCTGGTCATAGCCGTATTCCGGCGCCTGGCGCACGCGCCGCGTGCCGGGGTTGTACATCCACGTGCGCGACGAGTTGTCGGCGCCGGCCTTGTCCCAGTTGGTGAAGCCGACGATCAGCGAGCCGCGGTCCGACAGCGGCAACTCCGTCGCGTTGCGATAGAACGTGCGGTTGTTCAGGTCGCTCTTCACGTCGTACTTGCCGACGTTGCGCGGCGAATAGATGTCGTAGCGCACCTTGCCCCACGCGATGTTGCCGTCGGAATAGACCACCGCCTGGTCGTAGGTTGCCTGCTCGGCGCCGATCGCCGACGACATGCGCTGGTTCCACAGCAGCTCGGCGGCGGTCTTCGGGATCGGGTAGGGCACCTGCGGCGGCGCGTTGGTCAGCCCGTTCGCATCGGACGTCATCGTCGAATCGGGCGAGTACGTGCGGATGTCCTTGTAGACGGAATCCGCATAGCGGAAGTCGCGGTGGCTCGGATAGACGTTGATCTTGAACGTGGCCGGGTAGCGCTTGAACATCGCCTTCTGGCCGTCGGTCAGGTGCTCGGCGTACTGCGCCATGTTTTCCGCGGTGATCGTCGCGACCGGCTTCTCGCTCGCGAACGGATCGGGGTAGCGGCTGCCGCGCTTGTACTGCACGTCGGGCGGCGTGCCGAGCCACTTGCCCGACCACTCGGGCACGCTGTTGTCCTTGCTCGCGGCGCGCACCGCGCCCATTGGCGTGAGCGTGCCGTCGAGCGCCTTCAGGTCGTCCGGCGTGACCTTCGGGAACGACGCCGTCGCGACGACCGCGCACGCGGTCATCACCGACGCGCGCAGGAGGGGGAGATGAATGCGTTTCATATCAATCCTCTTGTTGCTGAGTGACGAGCGGCCGGGCCGCTCAGAAGTGGTAGGTCGCCGTGGCCAGCACGTAGTCGCGATCCGCCAGCGGATGCGTGGCCGGGTTGGGCGAACCGAGGAACTTGGCGTAGACGAGCGACAGCTGCAGGTTGCTCAGGCGCGTGAACGTCACGCCGGCCGTCACGCGGTGATCGCCCTGGCCCGTCAGCGAGCCGAGCGCGCCGGCGAGCGGCGACGTGCCGGCCAGGTCGTGCGTGTAGGTCAGCGGCACGTCGAGATCCCAGCCGTTGAACACGTTCTTGTAGCTGAGCGTCCACGCGATCTCCAGCGCGAGCGCGTTGCGCGAATTGGCGAGCGTCGTCGAGCCGTCGAGCTCGGAGATGCTGCCCGCGTGCACGTACGTCAGTTCGCCGATCAGCGACTGCGAGTTCGCGAGGAAGCTCGGGCCGATCGAATAGATGCCGGACAGGTTGGTCTGCAGCACGTTCGCGCGCGTCGACTGCGGGCCGGTCGGCGTGTTGACGAGCACGGCGGCGCCCTGGCGATACGACACTTCGCCCGCGACGTTCACCGGGCCGACCTGCGTCGAGAAGCTCGCGCCGGTCAGCTTGATGTTGCTGAAATACTTCTGCTGGTACTGGAGCGTCGGGAAGTAGGTCGTGACGACGCTCGGGTTCATGTCGTTGTAATGCAGGTGATACAGGCCGAGCTCGGTGTCGCCCAGCACGCGGACGCGTGCGCCGATACCCCACTGGTTGTGCGCGCTCGGCTTGTCGTCGGCCCCGCGCGGAATGATCATCCCGCCCGGGCCGATGATGAACTGCGCGCCCGGACCGACCACGTCCGAATAGCTCCAGTACGTGCCCGGCGCGGTCAGGCGGTTCTGCTGGAACGAGAACTGGTAGTAGCCGAGCAGGCTGAAGTTCGGCGTGATCTGCCATTGCGTCGAGATCTGCGGCACCGGCAGCAGGATGTCCTTCACCTGGGCGCCCGCGACATAGGACTTGGTGGCATCGGCCGGGCCTTGCGCGCCCGCGATGTTCGGGAAGAACAGGCTTTCGCCCCACGCGACCACCTGGTCGCCGACCTTGACGTTCAGGCTCGTCGCGCCGATCTTGAAGGTGTTGTAGGCGTAGGCGGCGAGCAGCGTCGTGTGGCCGCCCGACCAGTAGCGCGCGTCGCTCGTGAAGTTGTTGTACTGGCCCGACTGGTTCACGGTGCCCGGCGCGTCGTTGTAGTTCGGGCGGTGATAGGCCTGGTCGTAGAACGTACTCGCGCGGACGAACACGCCCCAGTCGTCGTGCTTCAGGTTCACTTCGCCGAGCAGGCTGACCTGGTTCTCGATCAGCTTGTTCTTCGCGAAGTTGCGGTCGCCGTCGTCGCCGTTGATGTTCGCGGGCGTCAGCAGATTGCCGCTCGGCGCACGCGTGCGCATGCCGAGGCCGTAACTCAGCGTGAACGTGTAGTCCAGCGTCGTGTCGGCGCCAAGCTCGATCGTGCTGCCGGCGTGCGCGGCGGGAACGGCGCACGTCAGCAGCGCGGCGGCCAGCGTCGACAGCGTGGCGGTGGCCCGCTTGTCGGTACGGCGCGAAATCCGTTGATGCATGGTGTCTCCTCTGGGGGTATCGACGACGGTCGACTGTGGTTGTCGTGAGAGGCAGAGTAGGGAGATCGCGGTAGCAGGGAATCGTCAAAATGAACTAGATGACTTCCCTAGGACTGGAAACGATCGGGTCGCGCCGCGCGCGTGACGCGTCAGCCTGCTTCCGTGTGTGCCGCCGACAAGAACGCGGGCCGTTCGCCGCCGCCGTCGAGCCGCAGGTTCGCGCCCGACGTGTACGACGCGCCGGGCGACGCGAGGAACAGGCACGCCGACGCGACGTCGTCGGGCGTCGCGAGCCGTCCGGCCGGAATCGTCGCGCGGATCGCGTCGAGCGCGGCGTCGTCGCCGTAGTGGCCTTCGGTCGCGGATTCCGTCTGCACCAGGCTCGGGCTGATCGCGCACACGCGCACGCGCGGCGCCCACTCGACCGCGAGCGACGTGACCGCGTTGACGAGGCCGGCCTTCGCCGCGCCGTAGGCCGCGGTGCCGGGCGACGGCCGCGACGCGCTGACGCTCGCGATGAACAGCATCACGCCGCCGTGCGGCTGCGGCTGCATGATCGCGTTCACGCGCTGCGCGAGCTGCAGCGGCGCGATCAGGTTCAGCCGCACGATCGATTCGGTGAAGCGCGGCGACGCGTCGGCCGCGAGCACGAACGGCGAGCCGCCCGCGTTGTTGACCAGCACGTCGAGACCGCCGGTGGCGTCGCGGATCGTCGCGAGCATCGCGTCGACCTGCTCGATGTCGCGCAGGTCGGCCGCGATGAAGCTGGCCATGCGGCCGCCGGCCGAAGGCGGCGTGTCGGGCGCGCTGCGCCCGCACACGAACACGCGTGCGCCCGCCGCGAGAAAGCTCTCGGCGATGCGCCGCCCGATGCCCTTGGTGCCGCCCGTCACGAGCACCGTCTTGCCGCTGTAGTCGAATCCGTTCATCGTCTGCCTCCGTTTCGGTGGCCCGATGATAGGAACAAGTGCGCGCGGCTTCGTAGTCTGAAAGGATGATGCCGGCCGGCGCCGGCGGCGCAATCATCGTGGCAGGCATCCATCGACCGACGAAGGAGACATCCCGCGATGACGACCCCAACGACGCCGCCGGCCGGCATCTTCACCGACGTACCGGGCGGCCTGCGCCTGCATCATTTCGAGGCGGGCGAAGGCCGGCCGGTGGTGTTCATCCACGGCAGCGGCCCGGGCGCCAGCGGTTTCAGCAACTTCAAGCACAACGTCCCCGCGTTCGCGGCGGCCGGCCATCGCGCGATCGTCGTCGACCTGCCGGGCTACGGGCAGTCGTCGAAGCCGTCCGACGTCGCCTACACGCTCGATTTCTTCGTCGGCGCGCTGCACGCGCAGCTGTCCGCGCTCGGCGTCGGGCCGGCCGTGCTGCTCGGCAACTCGCTCGGCGGCGCGATCGCGCTGAAATACGCGCTCGATTACCCCGACGCGGTCGACGGGCTGATCATGATGGCGCCGGGCGGCGTCGAGGATCGCGACACCTATTTCCGGATGGAAGGGATCCAGCGGATGGTGAAGCTGTTCACCAATCGCCAGATGAATGACGACACCATGCGCGAGCTGCTGACGCTGCTGGTGCACGATCCCGCGATCGTCACCGACGCACTCGTCGCCGAGCGGATGAAGGTATGCGTCGAGCAGCCGACCGAAGTGCTGTCGACGATGAGCGTGCCGAACCTGACGGGCGCGCTCGGCGACCTGCGCTGCCCGGTGCTCGGTTTCTGGGGCACGGACGACCGCTTCAATCCGGTCGGCGGCGCGCTGACGTTCCTCGAACGCTGCCGCGACGCGCGCTTCGTGCTGCTGAACCGCTGCGGCCACTGGGTCATGGTGGAGCACGCGGCCTATTTCAACCGCGAATGCCTTGATTTCCTGGCGGCGCCTGCCGCGACCGCCGTACGATAACGCCGGATCCCCTTGACGACCGGCCCCTTCGCGGCCGGTCCGCCCGATTACACGGAGACACCATGAAACTCATCGAAGAGCTGTTCGACCTGCGCGGCAAGGTGGCCGCGATCACCGGCGGCGCGCGCGGCATCGGCGCGGAAACGGCCCGCACGCTGGCCGCGGCCGGCGCGAGCGTCGCGATCCTCGACGTGCTGTCGCAGCCGGCGGAGGAACTCGTCGAAGCGATCCGCGCGCAAGGCGGCCAGGCCGCATGCTGGTCGCTCGATGTGACGCACGAGGCCGACGTCGCGCGCGTGTTCGGCGAGATCGTCGCGCGCTTCGGGCGCCTCGACGTGCTCGTGAACAACGCGGGCATCGAAGGGCACAACGTGCCGACCCATGAACTCACGCTCGCGCAATGGCAGCGCGTGCAGGACGTGAACGTCAACGGCGTGTTCCTGTGCACGCGCGCCGCGATTCCGCACATCGAGGCGGCCGGCGGTGGCTCGATCGTGAACCTGTCGTCGATGTACGGGATCGTCGGCGGCCCCGACGTGCCCGCGTATCACGCGTCGAAGGCCGCGGTGCGGATGATGGCGAAGGTCGACGCAATGCTCTACGCGGCGAAGAACATCCGCGCGAACTCGGTGCATCCGGGCTACATCCGCACGCCGATGCTCGAGGACGCGTTCCGCCAGATGGGCCAGGATCCGGACCGCGCGTTCGAATACATGCAGACGCACGTGCCGATGGCGAAGATCGGCAGCCCGCGCGACATCGCCGCCGGCATCCTGTATCTCGTGTCGCCGGCCGGGCGCTACGTGACGGGCGCGGAGCTGGTGATCGACGGCGGATACACCGCGCGCTGACGCGCCGCGGCGGTCGAAACGAAACAGGAGACAGGCAGTTGAAAGCGCTCGTGGCAGTGAAGCGCGTGGTCGACGCGAACGTGAAGGTCGGCGTGAAGTCCGACCGCACCGGCGTCGACATCGCGAACGTGAAGATGTCGATGAACCCGTTCGACGAAATCGCGGTGGAAGAAGCGGTGCGCCTGAAGGAAGCGGGCGTGGCGACCGAAGTGATCGCGGTGTCGGTCGGTGTGACGCAAGCGCAGGAAACGCTGCGCACGGCGCTGGCGATCGGCGCGGATCGCGCGATCCTGGTCGAGTCGAACGACAGCGTCGAGCCGCTGGCCGTCGCGAAGATCCTGAAGGCGCTGGTCGACAAGGAGCAGCCGCAGCTGGTGATCCTCGGCAAGCAGGCGATCGACGACGATTCGAACCAGACGGGCCAGATGCTCGCCGCGCTGGCCGGGTTGCCGCAGGCGACGTTCGCGTCGAAGGTCACGATCGCCGACGGCCGTGCGACGGTCGCGCGTGAAGTCGACGGCGGCGCGGAAACGCTGTCGCTTCGACTGCCCGCGGTCATCACCACCGATCTGCGCCTGAACGAGCCGCGTTACGTGACGCTGCCGAACATCATGAAGGCGAAGAAGAAGCCGCTGGAAACCGTCAGGCCCGGCGATCTCGGCGTGGACGTGGCGCCGCGCCTGAAGGTGCTCAGCGTGAACGAGCCGCCCAGGCGCGCGGCCGGCGTGAAGGTGCCGGACGTGCAGACGCTGGTCGACAAGCTCAAGACCGAAGCCAAGGTGCTGTAACAGGGAGCGCACGGACATGACGATTCTGGTAATTGCCGAGCACGATGCTGCGTCGGCGGGCGGCGCTTCGCCGCTCAAGGCCGCGACGTTGAATGCGGTGGCGGCGGCGCAAGCCATTGGCGGCGACATTCACGTGCTGGTCGCGGGCCACGACGCGCAAGCGGCAGCCAATGCGGCAGCGAAGATCGCGGGGGTGTCGAAGGTGCTGCTGGCCGACGCGCCGCAGCTGGCGGCCGGCCTCGCCGAGAACGTCGAAGCGACGGTGCTGACCATCGCGTCGAACTACTCGCACATCCTCGCGGCGGCGACCGTCTGCGGCAAGAACATCGCGCCGCGCATCGCCGCGAAGCTGGACGTCGCGCAGATCTCGGACATCACGGCGGTCGTTTCAGCCGATACGTTCGAGCGCCCGATCTATGCAGGCAACGCGATCGCGACGGTGCAGTCGGGCGATCCGGTCAAGGTCATCACGGTGCGTGCGACGGGTTTCGATCCGGTTGCGGCGGACGGCGGCAACGCGTCGATCGACCGGATCGACGCGGCGGCGGACGCAGGGATATCGCAGTTCATCAGCCGGGAGGTGACGAAACTCGAGCGCCCCGAACTCACCAGCGCAAGCATCGTCGTGTCGGGCGGCCGCGGTCTCGGCAGCGGCGAGAACTTCGCGTCGGTGCTGGCGCCGCTGGCCGACAAGTTGCAGGCCGCACTCGGCGCTTCGCGCGCCGCAGTCGACGCCGGCTACGTGCCGAACGACTACCAGGTCGGCCAGACCGGCAAGATCGTCGCGCCGCAGTTGTACATCGCGGTCGGCATCTCGGGCGCGATCCAGCATCTGGCCGGGATGAAGGATTCGAAGGTGATCGTCGCGATCAACAAGGATCCGGACGCGCCGATCTTCAGCGTGGCCGACTACGGCCTCGTCGGCGACCTGTTCACGCTCGTGCCCGAAGCGGCCGCGGTGCTCTGAGCGATGCCGCTGTTCGAATTCAACGGCATGCGCCCGCGCGTCGATCCGTCCGCGTACGTGCATCCGGGCGCGGTCCTGATCGGCGACGTGACGATCGGCGCGGCCTGCTACATCGGCCTGCATGCGAGCCTGCGCGGCGACTTCGGCGCGATCGTCGTCGGCGACGGCAGCAACGTGCAGGACGGCTGCGTGCTGCACGTCGGCATCGGCGAGACCTGCCGGCTCGGCGTGAACAGCCACGTCGGCCATGGCGCGATCGTGCACGGCGCGACGCTCGAGCCGGACACGATGATCGGGATGAACGCGGTCGTGATGGACGGCGCGACGATCGGCGCGACCACGATCGTCGCCGCCTGCGCGTTCGTGAAGGCCGGTTACGACGTGCCGCGCGGCGTGCTGCTCGCGGGCGTGCCGGGGCACGTGGTGCGGCGGCTGAGCGATGCGGAGATCAGCGCGAAGGCGAACGGCACGCGGCTCTATCAGCAGCTCGCGGCGGATTGCCTGAAGACGCTCCGGCAGATCGACGCGTAAGCCGCCATCCGGGCGGGCAGGGCTGCGACGGATAGCCGGCAGGGTTGCCGTTGCCGTAAGATCGGCCTCGGATTTCCCATCGGCTTGCGCGTCATATGAAAAAGAACATACGGTTGCGGCTCGCAATCATTACGTCGGCGTTTGCCGTCTACAACGTCTATATGCATTTCCAGCAGCTTGTCAGCGGCTGCATGTGGGTCAGGGGGCATCAGCGCTGCAGCTTCGAGAACAGCGGAAATTTCGAGGGGTTGATGGATCTCGACCTGATGATCACCTGTTGCTGGGTTGCCTCGGCCGTGATGTGCTGGGTTGCCGTCGTGCAGTCGGCAAGAAAACCGGAATAGCGCCGGCGTCCGCCGCCGTCATTCGGTTTTAATCTGAAAACAGGCTTGCCGAGATCGCTTTTCGTAATCTCGAGACATTCGAGCCGTCGAACCGGCGAGCCCTTCAGGACATGATATTTCCCGTACGACGACTGCGTGACGGCCGAGTCACCCCAAACGACCGTGTCGATGATCGGAACATCGGCGGGATTCGATGCACATCCCGAAACAAGCAGGCCGGAATTCAGGGTGGCGGGAACGATTCTTGTCATTATTTGCAAACCCCGACTCGGGAGAGACGGTCGATGCTGGCACCGGTCCTCGAACGTATTCGGCGCCGATCGTCGCGCCGGAAATCGGCCTGACGGCACCGGATAGTCAGCGGGGCAACGCGCTCACCGGATCAGGCCTATTGCGTACGCACCGGCGCCGGCCGGTCGTGCAGGAACGCGAGCGACAGCGCCGCGAGCCCGCAGCTCGCGATCAGCATCAGCAGCGCCCCCTTGCCGGCGTGCACCATCACCCAGCCGCCGACCGACGGAAAGCCGAACGTGCCGATGAAATACGACGCGACGAACCACGTGAGCACGCCGTGCCGGTGCGTATCCGCGCAGTCGTTGAGCGCCTGCGCCTGGATGACCGGATACACGAGCCCGTAGCCGGCGCCGAGCAGCACGGCCGCGACCGACTGGAACGACGCGTGCGCGGACGCGCCGAACATCGCAAGCGCCCCGAGCAGCATCATCACGAGCAACCCCTTGGTCGCGGCTTCGGGGCGCGCCATCCTGACCCATCGTCCGAGCAGCCAGCGCGCGGCCACCACCGTCATCGTGTAAAGGCTGAAGAATGCGGCGGGCCGCGCCTGCGGCCCTTGCACGAACGACATCTGGAACGTCATCAGGCCGGAGAACACGCAGGTGCCGAGCGCGATCATCACGATCGGCACGGCCGCGCGCGTGCGCGAGATGGCGGGGAGATCGCGCACCCAGCGGCCGCCGGCCGCGGCGGCGGCCGGGCGCGGACACTGGCGGCCGAAGGCCTCCAGCAGCAGCGACCCGAGCGCGCACAGGGCGCCGACCGCATAAAGCGTGTCGCCGATCGACCAGTGGAGCAGGCGCATCGCATACGCGGCGAACGCCGGGGATGCGCCGATCCCCGTCATCTGGAAGGTCGCCGACCGGAAGAACCACACGTTTCGCGCGGCGCCGCTGGTGCGCTCGGCGAGCGCCATCGGCGCAGCCAGGTGAAACGCGCCCCAGCCGAAGCCGACCAGGAAGCCGGACGGCAGGTCGGCCGCCGGCGCGCGCCCGAGGAGCGCGAAGCCGACGATGCCGGCGCCGATGCACAGCGACGCCAGCGCGGCGATCCGCGCGGCGCCGATCTGCTGCGAGAACCAGCCGACCGCCGACAGGCCGGCGAAGGTGCCGACGGTCGCGGCGGCCAGGGCCGCGCCGGTATCGAGATCGCTGCCGCCGATCGCGCGAAAGCGCATCGACAGCAGGAAGGTGGCGCCGTAGCCGCCTGCGGTGAGCAGGGTGCCGACGAGAAAGAGCAACGCACTTTGAACGCGCATGACAGCCATCCGGGGCGGCGGCGACGGTCGGGGGAATCGTCGATTGCGAGACAGTATGGACCCGGACCGATGCGCGATGCCCGCATTTGCGATGACGCGGCCATGCTGCCGGCTTTTGTCGGACCTGGCTCGAACGCGATCGACCGGATGCACCGACCGAACGCACGGTTTCGCGCCGCGCTGGCGGCTTTTTTTTCGCGCTTTCGCACGCCTTTGCTTTCCCCGGTGCGGTGCACTAGATTCGAAACACGATGTGCCAGCGAACGCGCGAGGTGAAGCCATGACGCCGTGGGAGATTCAGGGAACCGAGCTGATCAATTGCAATTGCTCATACGGTTGCCCTTGCCAGTTCAATTCGTTGCCGACGCATGGCAATTGCGAAGCGATGGGTGCGATTTCGATCGACAGCGGCCACTACGGCGACGTGGTGCTCGACGGCGTCCGGATCGCGGTCGTGTTCCAGTGGCCGGGTCCGATTCACGAAGGCCATGGCCGGTGCCAGCCGATCGTCGACGAGCGCGCGAGCCCCGCGCAGTGCGAGGCCGTGCTGAAGATCATGACCGGTCAGGATACCGATCCATTCGCGACCATGTTCGCCGTGTTCGCGTCGACGCTCGAGCAGGCCTACGATCCGATCTTCGCGAAGATCGATTTCGACGTCGATGTCGATGCGCGACGCGGCCGGATCAGCGTCGAGGGCGTGTTCGACGTCGTCGGCGAACCGATCCTCAATCCGGTGACGGGCGCCGAACATCGCGTGCGGATCGACCTGCCCAACGGCTTCGAATACGAGCTGGCGGAGATCGGTTCAGGCACCGGCCGGTCGCGCGGGCACATCGAGCTGGATCTCGAGCGGAGCTACGCGCAGTTCGCGCGGCTGCACCTGAACAACCACGGGCTGATCCGGCATCGCGTCGCGGCATGATCACCGTCGACGAGTTGCTCGGGCGCGAGCGCGTCGTCACGCTGTTCGGCATGGTCGCGCTCGTCGGCGCGTGCTGGGCCTACCTGTGGACGGGGGCCGGCACCGGCATGTCGGCGCTGGACATGACGGCGGTCGCGCTGTTCCCGCATCGGCTGGCCGACGACATGGGCGTCATGGCGCCGTCGCTGGCGACCGTGATCCTGATGTGGTGGGTGATGATGATCGCGATGATGACGCCCGGCGCGGCGCCGCTCGTGCTGCTGTATCGGCGCGTGCTGCGGCATCGCGAGCAGGACCGTGCCGGGTCGGCATTCACGTCGATGAGCCTGCTGGCCGGCTATCTGGCCGCATGGTTCGCGTTCTCGGTCGGCGCGGCCGTGCTGCAGATGCTGCTGCAACCTGCCGGCCTGATCTCCGGGATGATGCTGTGGTCGAAGAGCGCCGTGCTGTCCGCGATCGTCCTCGCGCTGGCCGGCGTCTATCAATTCTCGCCGCTGAAACGGGCGTGTCTGCGGCAATGCCGGTCGCCGGTCCGCTTTCTCTCGACGTACTGGCGCCCGGGAGTCACGGGCAGTTTCCTGCTCGGCGTCCGGCACGGCGCGTATTGCGTGGGCTGTTGCTGGCTGCTGATGACGCTGCTGTTCGTCGGCGGCGTGATGAACGTCGTGTGGATCGTCGCGTTGTCGCTGTTCGTGCTGATCGAAAAGGTGCTGCCGGGCGGCGAGCGCATCGGCCGCGCGCTGGGTGTCGTGCTGATCGCGTGGGCGGTCGCGACGTTGCTGGTGTAACGCGCGCATGGGTCATCGGCTACACCCGGGAGACGTTCGATGAAGCGCCGGTGCATCACCATCGCCATCGCCGCACTCGGCGCGATGGCCGTCGTTGCGACGCCGGTGCGCGCGGCCGGCGGCATGTCCGACATGAACATGGGCGACATGAAGATGTCGGCGCCGGATGCGGCGCTGACCGAAGCGGAAGTCAAGCAGATCGATGCAGAGCACGGGATGGTGACGCTGAAGCACGGCGCGCTCGAGAACGTCGGGATGGCGCCGATGACGATGGCGTTCAAGGCCGGCGACGCGGCGATGATCGCGTCGCTGCACGTGGGCGACAAGGTCAAGGTTCGGGTCGAGCGCGTGAACGGTGCGCTGACGATCGTGACGCTCGTGCAACGCCGGTAACGGCCGCGCAAGCGACCGCTGTCCGGTCGCCAGTGCTAACCCGGCCCATCACCGGAATCGCGGTCGGTTTCCGCGAAATTCAACTCGACGCCGTTGCCGGCCGGGTCGGTCAAAAACAGCTGGAGCTGCCTCGTGAGCGGCACGTACGTGCGCGAGTACCGGACCTGCGCGTCGGCCAGACGCCGCTCCATGTCGGCGGCGTTCTCGCATGAAAACGCCACATGGTCGAACGTATTGACGACGTGCGCCGGCCGCACGTCGCCGGGCCGCGCTTCCGACAGATGGAGGATCGCCTGTGCCCCCGCGTAGAGCCAGTAGCCGCTGCTCTGGAACGGCGGCCGATAGCCCGGTTCGAGGCCCACGACGTCCACGTAGAAATCGCGCAGCGTATCGAGCATCGCCCGATCCGCGCGCAGGTTGTAATGATTGAGTCCGATCACTGACATGGCAGGTTGTCCGGTTCGTGCAAGGTGCGCATGGCACAGCATCGCGCAGCGCGGGGCATCCTGTCACCCCCGAACGCCCTTGAGCGCCGCGGCCGGACGAGCGAGCCCGCGCGCCGGCAGCGGCGTCGACATCACGATCGACGTGCGCGTTTCGCCATACAGGTTGATGCGCTCGATCAGTTGCTCGAGGTGCGCCATGCTGACGGCGACGAACCGCATCACGTAGGAATCCGCCCCGGTCACGTGATGGCACTCGACCACTTCGGGAATCGTCTCCAGCAGCTTCAGGAATTTCGCTTTCGCGGGCTGCGGCACCGTGATGCCGATCAGCGCGCTCACCGGGTAGCCGGCCGCGGCCGGATTGACCCGCGCCGTATAGCCGTCGATCACGCCGGCCGATTCGAGGCGCTTCACGCGTTCCGTGACCGCCGGCACCGACAGGTGAACCTGGCGCGCCAGCTCCGTGTAGCTGATGCGGCCGTTGGCCTGCAGCAGCGCGAGTACCTTCCAGTCGAGTTCGTCCATTGCGGCGGAGTTTTTAAGGTGAAGCGCTCATTTTTCCTTAAAAACCGCCTTCAGCGGCGACCGGACTTTCCCTACGATGCGAATCATGTCATTGCATGTCGCAAGGAGCCGGCCATGCTGTTCATCAAGTCCGTCGTGATGGGATTGTCGATCGCGGTGCCGGTCGGCCCGATCGGCATGCTCTGCATCCAGCGCAGCCTGAGCCGCGGCTTTCACGCGGGGTTCGCGACGGGCATCGGCGCCGCGTGCGCCGATGCGATCTACGGGCTGCTCGGCGCGCTGGGCGTCGCCGGCATCGTGACCGCGTTCCCGGTGCTGACCGTCGCGCTGAAAATCGGCGGCGGCGTGTTCCTCGTGTGGCTGGCCGCGTCCATCGTGCGGCAGGCGCCGGCCGCGTCGGCCACGGTGCGCGACGTGCCGCGCACGACCGTGCTGCGCGATTTTCTGACGACCTTCGGCCTCACGCTGTCGAACCCGATGACGATCCTGTCGTTTGTCGGGATCTTCGCGGCGCTCGGCCCGCTGGCGGGCACGCATGAAGGCGCGATGGGGCCGACCGTGGCGCTGATGGTCGCCGGCGTGTTCGTGGGTTCCGCGACGTGGTGGCTGTGCCTGAGCAGCGCGACCGCCGCGTTGCGCACGAAGATGTCGCTGACGTTCATGCACGGGCTGTCGCGCGTATCGGCCGTCGTGATCGCGGGGTTCGGCGCGATCCAGTTGATCGCGGGCGTGCGGGGCGTCGCAGGGGCCTGACGCGTATCGCGGTGCGAGCGAACGCGCCCGCGCGCTCGCGGCCGGCGACATCCGGTACCCGCGCACCCGTTCGCATCGACACCCGCGAACATGGGCGCCGATGCACCGGCCACCCCGCTCAGAACGTATAGCTGACCTTGCCGAACGCGGTGCGGCCGAGCGTGTTGTAGCCGTATGCGGTCATGTACTGGCGGTCGAACAGGTTCGACAGCGTCGCCGACACCGTCAGGTGCGCATTGATCCTGTACGACGCGCGCAGGTTCACGCTCAGGTACGACGGCAGGTACGTCGTGTTGGCCGGGTCGTCGAACGTCGTGCCGCCGTAGCTCAGCGTCGCGCCCGTGCTCAGTGCGTGCAGATGGAATTCGTCCCACGTGTGGTCGACGTTCACGCTGACGGTCTGGCGCGGCCGGCGGTTGAGCCAGCTGTCGTTGGTCTCGTCCTGCGGATTCAGGATCCCGATCGCGACGCTCACCGGCGTCGAGGGGCCGATCGTGCCCTTGTACGACAGGTCGATGCCGCGGATATGCGCACGGCCGATGTTCATCGGCGAGAACGTCGCGGGGTTGTACGCGATCAGGTTGTTGACGCGCGTGTCGTAGATCGCGGCGCTGAACGTGCCGTACGCGGTGTTCGCGTCGAGCGCGGCCTCGACCGAATCGCTGCGTTCCGGATTCAGGTTCGGGTTGCCGTAACCGGGGTAGTACAGGTCGTTGAACGACGGCAGGCGGAACGCGTTGCCGTACGACACGCGCGCCGTATAGACCGGCGTGATCGCCCACGACAGCGCCGCGTTGCCGGTGTTCACGGCCTTCCCGGCGATGATCTCGTGACGGCCCGCGACGAACAGCGTCACGCTGCCGAGCGTCGCCGACTGATGCAGCGAGAACGCGGAATCGTTGCGCGTCGGCACGCCGTCCGGCACGTCGACCGGCAGGAACGCCTGTTCGCGCGTGAAGTCGTACGCGACCTTCGTCTCGCCCGACAGCGGCAGGCCGAACAGGTGGAAGCCGTGCTCTTGATGGGTCAGCGACGTCGACGAGCTGATGCGCTGCGAGTTGATCTGGTCGGTCGGAATCGTCGGGTCGCTCGCGTACAGGAACTGACGATCGTTCGCATAACCGAACGACTGGTCGAACTGCGTGTCGGGCGTGAGATCGAGATGGAACGCGATGCCCGTGGTCAGCTGATGATCGAGCTCGCGGTTCGCAAAGCCGGCGTTGTCATAGGACAGGTCGGAGCGGTGGTACAGCGCGAACGTCGAGATCGACCAGTTGTCGCGCGCATAGCCGAGGCGCGCGTCGAGATCCTGCGCGTGATACGGATTGCGGCCGTCTTCGTGGCCGTACGCGAACGGCCGCGTCGCGTCGATGCCGGCCGTGTTGTAGTCGTGCAGGCCGAGCGTGTAGGTGAGGCCGCCGAGCGCGGCCAGCGGCCCGGTCGACGGCACGGTGCCCGACGTGCGCAGTTGCGTGTCGAAGGTCTTGTTCGAGCCGCCGCCGAACGACACGGTGGTCTGGTTCGGCTGGCCGGCGGCGCGGCGCGTGAACAGCTGCACGACGCCGCCCATCGCGTTCGCGCCGAACGACGCGGCAGCCGGCCCCGAAATCACCTCGACGCGCTCGAACGCGTCGGTCGGCAGGTCGGCCCACGGCGCGATGCCGGTGGTCGGCGAGCCGATCCGGATGCCGTCGATGAACACCGCGACCTGGCTGGCCGACGAGCCGCGGATGCTGACCGACGCGGACGAGCCCGGGCCGCCGTTCTGCGAGACGGTCACGCCCGGCAGCGTCGCGAGCGCCTGCGTGATGCTCGGGTCGCTCGGCGACAGCCGGTCGAGATCGGCGCGCGTGAGCACCTGCGTCGTTGCATAGCGCTGGTCGAACGACTCGGGCAGGTGCCGCGTGTCGGTCACGCTGATCGTCGGGAGGTCGGCGCCGTCGGCGGGTTGGGGCGGCTGCGCGGGCGCCGTGTCGCCGGCGGCGTGGGCGATCGGGGAGAGCAGCGCCGTGGTGGCGGACGTGGCGAGAAGGTGGCGAAGATTCATGGGGCAGCGAGCGTGATGGTGTTGCAGGTACGGCGAGCGTAAGCGGGTGGCGGTGCGTACCGCCTGGTTAGGGTGGGTCTATCGCGAGGCCGGGCGGCGTGGGCGGTAGTCGCGCGGGGCGGACGACACGGCACGGCACACGCGTGCGGACACGCCGCGCGGATTGGCCGCGCAACGGCACGACGCTTCCGGCGTGGAAGCGGAGGCGGAAAGATCGGACATCTGAAGGGTCCTGAGGTCGGGCCGTCCATGCAACGGGGCGACCGCCAAAGACGGTGCTGGCGCATCGGGACACCCCGCCCGGTGCGGCTGCTTGGACCTCGGGTCGATGGCAGGTCTCCTGGCTCGCGGGTCGCTATTCGCACCGGCCTTCCCGGTTTCCCAGTGGCGTGGGGTGGTGCGGATTCGCCGCTCACAGTTGCGGGGGCAGCCGCAGATTCGAGGCGCTGCCTCTCCTGCGTTCCCTTTTGATCCCGTCTCCGGGAACCATCAGCGCGCAAGCGTAATGGCGAGCGCGCCGGCGCGTCAATTATCGAAGCGCGAAGGGATGCGAAAAAACGTCAGTGTTCGCCGCATGCTTTCCGAAACCTTTCTGGTGAAGCATTCGAACCGCTTTACGTCTGATGAAACGGGCCGTTGGCAGCACGGCAATCGCGCCGGAACCGGCTCGGCGCAATGCCCGTCCATCGCACGAACGCCCGCCTGAACGCTTCCTCGCCGGCGAACCCGAGATGCGTGGCAATCCGGGCGACCGGCCAGTCCGATTCGCGCAGGCAGCGCCGTGCGACCTCCGCGAGGCACTGCTCGCGCAACGCGTGATAGCCGCTGCCTTCGGCGGCCAGCCGCCGCCGCAACGTGGCCTCGCTGACGCCGAGCCATGCCGCGAGCTCGGCGAGCGGGGGCAGCGCCTGCTCGCGCGCGAGCGCCGCGTCGAGAAAGCCGCGCACCTGCTGCGCCCATGACACGACGGCCGGCGCCGCATCGATCAGACGAAACGGAAAATCGACGAGAAACGCGGCCAGCTCGCCCGGCTGGCGGATCACGCGGGCATCGAGCCGCGCCGCATCGAACCCGAAGCCATAGGTCTTGCGGCCGACGTCGACCGGCGCGTTGAATAGCCCGAGCAGCGGCATCGCGTCGTCGCGGCGCGGATGGCCGAGCCACACTTCGTCCGGCCGCAGCGGCTGCCCGATCAGCCAGCCGAACAACTGCAGATAGCAGAACAGCCCCGTCAGGTCGACGAGGCACGCGGCCGGGCTGCGCGTGCGGCGCAGCGAATCCATCCGGAACGTCGCGCGTCCGTCGCGTACCGCGAGCGACAGCGCGCCGGCGCGCGGCGTCAGCATTTCGCAGAACTCGGCGGCGCAACGGATCGCGTCGGCGAGCGTCGCGCAACTGAGCAGGCAGCGGCACATCAGGTCGACTTCCTGCTTGCGCATCGGCGGATGGCCGTTGCCGCGCGCGACCTGCGCCTCGAGCCGTTCGATCGCGTCGCGGTACAGCGCGACGAAGCCGCCGGGTGTCGTGGCCGCAGCGGCAACGGCGGGCGTCGCGGGCCGTTCCGCCGGCGGTGCGCCGCTGCGCGTCAGTTCGTCGAGCAGGCGGGCGCCGAGGCCCGGCAGCACGCGGCCGCGTGCCGGCAATGCGCGCTGTTTCATGTGTCTCCCGATTTGATCGTCACGACAGGGGCCGGTGAGCGGGCCGGTAGGGGTTCGCCGGCCGTCGCCACGCAAGAATGCTATCCACGCCGGCCGCTTCCGGCCTCGCCGGAACGGCGTAGGCGGCCGGCAGTGCATTCCGCCACGAACCACCCGAGACGACCCGCGAATGATCCAGATCGTAGACGAAATCACCCTCGCGCCCGAGCGCATTCCCGACGTGCTGGCGCTGCTGCGCGACCGCTATTTGCCGGGCCATGCGGCGCGCGGACTGACGGCGGCCGGCCGCTGGGTGTCTCCGCCCGTCGCGGTCCCGGGGCAGCCGAGCACGCTGTGGCTGACGTGGCAGGTCGCCGATGCGCCGTCGTACTACCGGATGCGCGCGCTGACCGACGGCGACGTGGTCGCGTTCTGGATGGCCGTCGACGCGCTGTGCGACGCCCGCCGCCGCCACGTGATGACGGACCCGGATCGGCCGATGCCTGCACTGACGGAGGCCGACCATGCGGCATGACACGGCGCAGGTATGTGTGTCGACGACCGACGATGCGGGCGCGATCGAGCGTGCCTTGCACGACGCCGCGCAGGCGCTGCCCGGCGCGACCCGCGTGGCGCTCGCGCGCAATCACGAAGGGGGCTGGGGCGCGGGCGATTACACGCTCGACGTGCTGCGCGACGAACGGGCGACCGGTCACGCGCCGGACTTCACCGCGCTGGCCCACGTGCCGGGCGTCGTGCGGATCGACGGTGCCGCATGCCGTGCGATCGGCGGCGGCCTGCGCGAACCGGCGCTGCGCGACGGCATATGGCGCACGCTGATGCTGCGCGTGCGGCCGGGGGCCGACGAAGCACAGGTGCTCGACCTCGAGCGCGAGCTGCTGCGGATGCCGGCATTCATGCCCGGCATCCGCAACTGGCGGCTGAGCCGGATCGTGACGCCGGGCGCGTGGACCCACGTCTGGCAACAGGAATTCGCGCACGTCGGCGATCTGCTCGGTGAATACCTGCTGCATCCGTATCACTGGGGCTGGGTCGACCGCCGCTTCGACGCCGAAAGCCCCGACTGGACGGTCGATGCGATCTCGCACGCGTTCTGTCCGCTCGCATCGAGCCTGCTGGCCGACACGGCGGCGTGACGCGCGGCGCGCAACCGACCCGCCGCCATTCAAACGACAACCCTGGAGACACCCTCATGCGAGCCTTGCTGATCGACCGCGTCGGTCATTCCGATGCGCTGCGACTGGCTGACGTTCCCGCCCCGCAGCCGGGCCCCGGCGACGTGCTGATCCGCGTTGCATACGCGGGCGTCAATCCCGCCGACTGGAAATGCCGCGAAGGCTATCTCGGCGCGTTCATGCAGATCAGGTTTCCGTTCGTGATTGGCTTCGACGCGGCCGGCGTGGTCGAAGCGGTCGGTGACGGCGTCGAAGGGTTCGCGCCGGGGATGCGCGTGTTCGCGCAGACCGACGTCGGCGCGGGGCGCTGGGGCGCGTATGCGGAATACGTCGCGGTGCGGCACGACTCGGTCGTGCGGTTGCCCGACACGGTCGGCTTCGCGGAAGCGGCCGCCACGCCGACGCCCGCGCTGGCCGCGTGGGCCGGCCTGTTCGACGACGGCGGGCTGCGTGCGGGGCAAACGGTGCTCGTGCACGGCGGTGCGGGCGCGGTCGGCACGTTCGCGATCCAGCTCGCCGCGCAGGCGGGCGCGCGCGTCGCGGCCACCTGCTCGGCGCGCAACCGCGCGAGCGTCGAAGCGCTCGGCGCGGCGGCGAGCATCGACTATCGCGCACCGGACATCGCGGCGGCCGTACGGGCATGGGCGCCCGCCGGCGTCGATCTCGTGCTCGATGCGGTCGGCGGCGACACGCTGCCCGCCGCACTCGACCTGCTGGCACCGGGCGGCACGCTCGTGAACATCATGACGCTCGCGGCCGGCGATGCGGAGCGGCTGGCCGCGACGGGCGCTGAAGCTGCACGGCGCGGCCTGCGCACCGCGATGACGTACAGCCGGATGCCGAGCGGCGCCACGCTCGCTGCGATCGCCGAACGGCTCGGCCGGCGCGCGCTGCGCGTGCCGCGCTTCGACAGTTTCCCGCTCGAACAGGCGGCGCGCGCACTCGACCTCGTTCAAACGGGCGACGCGAAAACCAAGTTCGTGCTGCACGTTGCGGATATCGCGGGCTGACGCCGAACGGTCCGCATCCAACATCACCTTCACCGGAGACATCATGACCGACACCCGAACCGCGACGCTCGCGGGCAAATGCGCGCTCGTGACCGGCGCGAGCCGCGGCATCGGCCGCGCGATCGCGCAGCGCCTGGCAGCCGAGGGCGCGACCGTCGTCGTGACGGCGCGCAGCCTCACGCAATCGGCGACGACCGCCGGCACGCTCGCCGAAACGGTCGCGCTGATCGAACAGGCCGGCGGCCGCGCGCTCGCGCTCGCGGCCGACCTGTCGAACCCGGCCGAGCGCGACGCGCTCGTCGCTCGCGCGGCCCAGGCGGCCGGCGGCCTCGACATCCTCGTGAACAACGCGGGCGTGGCCGACTACGCATGCGTCGACGCGATGCCGATGGCGATGTTCGACACGACGATCGAGCACTATCTGCGCATTCCGTTCGCGCTGGCCCAGGCGGCGATTCCGCTGATGCGCGCGCGCGGCGCCGGCTGGATCGTGAACGTCGGCTCGGTCACCGCGCTCGCGCCGCTGCGGCCGTTCGACGAGTTCTCGCGCGCGGGCGGCGCGACCGTCTACGCGGCGGTCAAGGCCGCGCTGTCGCGCTTTACGCAAGGGCTCGCGGCCGAACTCGAAGCGGACGGCATCGCGGTGAACCTGGTCGCGCCGAGCACCGCGATCCGCACGCCGGGCGCGGCCCGCTATATCCCCGAAGGCTATCCGACCGAGGACGTCGCGTATCTGGCGGAAACCGCGCTCGCGCTGTGCAGCCGGCCGGCAAGCGAGCGCACGGGCCTCGTCACGCACAGCCTGCATTTCCCGCTGTCGCAGGGGCTCGCGGTGCACGCGCTCGACGGCCGCACGCCGTTGCCGCCGCCCGTGATTCCCGCGTATGCGCATCCCCACATCGACCCGACAGGACGTTGACATGACGCATTCGATTCGCTTCGACGGCGGTACCGCCGTGATCACCGGCGCGGCCAGCGGCATCGGCAGCGGGCTCGCGCGCCATGCCGCGGCACTCGGCATGCGCGTGGTGCTGGCCGACCTCGACCCGGCGACGCTCGACGCGTTCGCCGCGACGCTCGACACCGACGTGCTGTGCGTGCCGACCGACGTCAGCCGCCCGGAAGCCGTCGACGCGCTGGCCGACGCCGCATGGCAGCGCTTCGGCGGCGTCGACCTGCTGTTCAACAACGCGGGCGTGATGGCGACCGGCTTCAGCTGGGAAATCACGCCTGAACGGTTCGAGCGCAGTTTCGCGATCAACGTGCACGGCGTGATGAACGGGATCCGCAGCTTCGTGCCGCGGATGCTCGAGCGCAACCTGCCGGCGCGCATCGTCAATACCGCGTCGGTCGGCGGGTTCCTGCCGAGCCCGTTGATGTCGCCTTACTCGGCGACGAAATTCGCGGTGGTCGCGCTGACGGAATCGCTGTACGGCGAACTGAAGATGCTCGGCGCGCCGGTCGGCGTGTCGCTGCTCGCGCCGGGCCCGGTGCGGACGGGCATCTTCAACGACCCGTTCGGCGCCGCGCACGACCGGCCCGAGGTGCAGGGCTTCGTCGATACGATGCGCGCGATGCTGAACGCGCACGGGCTCACGCCCGACGCATTCGCCGCGCGGGTGTTCGACGGCATTCGCGACGGACGCTACTGGCTGATACCGCAGCCGGAGACGATCGACGGCGCGCTGCAGCGGCGCACCGCGGACATCCTCGCCGGGCGCGATCCGTCGCTGCCGTCGTTGTGATGCCGTGATGCCGTGATGCGGGCCGGCCGACCGACGCGGCCGGCTCACTCGGCATTACATATGCGTGCCGGAGTGGGTGCGGCCGCTCGGGTCGCCGCCGCGATCGGGCGGCGTATTGTTCTGATCGATCTTCGCGAGCACGAAGCCGGCATGCGGCAGCGCGGCGGGCGAACGGTGGGGGGCCTGCGCGACCGGGTCGTGCGGCGACGTGGCGGGAAAACCGGATGACGTCACGCCCGGTTGAGCGAACGCCGGGAGGGATGCTGCCGCGAGGGCGGCGGCGACGATCGCGTGCGTGTTCATGGTGACTCCTTCTTCACGACTGGCTGCGGGACAACGTAATCAGTCTAGGGCGCGAAACTTAACGCGACGTGAAGGAGCGGCGGCACGCGGATGACAGGATGTTCATGCGGTCATCCGCGTGCCGCGACGGTCATGCCGATGCGGCGACCAGCGTGCAGAAGTTCTCGAGATCGACGTTGCCGCCGCTGATCACGATGCCGACGCGCTTGCCGTTCAGTTCGTCCTTCATCCGGCGCGCGGCCGCGAATGACAGGCAGCCGGTCGGCTCGACGACAATCTTCATACGGGTCGCGAAGAATCGCATGCAGTCGACCAGCTCGGCGTCCGTCGCGGTCAGGATGTCGTCGACGTCGCGCCGCAGGATCGGGAACGTCAGGTTGCCGAGGTGCTGCGTCTGCGCGCCGTCGGCGATCGTGCGCGGCGTGTCGATATGGACGATCGACCCGGACCGGAACGATTGCTGGCCGTCGTTGCCGGCTTCCGGCTCGACGCCGTACAGCTTCGCGTGCGGCGACAGCGCGCGTGTCGCGAGCGCCGTGCCCGACAGCAGGCCGCCGCCGCCGAGCGGCGTGAACACCGCGTCGAGCGGCCCGACTTCGTCGATCAGTTCCTTCGCCGCCGTGCCCTGGCCCGCGATCACGTCCACGTGGTCGTACGGCGGAACCAGCGTGAGCCCGTGCTTTTCCGCGAGTTCGCGGCCGATCTGCTCGCGGTCCTCGGTATAGCGGTCGTAGGTCACGACGTTGCCGCCGTAGCCGCGCGTCGCGGCCATCTTCGCGGCCGGCGCGTCCTGCGGCATCACGATCGTCGCCGGGATGCCGAGGATGCGCGCCGACAGCGCGATCGCCTGCGCATGGTTGCCGGACGAGAACGCGACGACGCCGTGGCGGCGCTGCGTCGCGTCGAAGCGCGACAGCGCGTTGAACGCGCCGCGGAACTTGAACGCGCCCATGCGCTGCAGGTTTTCGCACTTGAAGAACACCTGCGCGCCGAGCGCTTCGTCGATCGTCCGCGACGTCATCACGGGCGTGCGGTGCGCGTGGCCGTCGAGCCGTGCCGCGGCGGCCGCGACGTCGTCGTAGGTGGGGAGGGTCGGAGTGTTCATGAGTCGCTCGTCGGAAGAGTCATTCAACAGGTAAGCGGGGCGCGCCACGGGCACGCCTCATTTCGCATCGTTGTATACGGTGGCGCGCGACACGCCGAGGTGCTGCGCCACGATTTCCATCGCGCGGCGCACCTCGAGGAAGCCGTCCGCCTTCAGCGTCTGCATCAGCTCGCGGCGCTGGTCGGTCTTCAGCTCGCGCGGCGTGGTCGCGAGGCGCGTCGCGAACGCATCGATGCGTTGCCGGATCGCGTCCGCGCCGGCCGGGTCGAGCGTTTCGGCGACCGGCGCGCCTTCGGTGCTGCAGAAGTGGTTCAGCATCCCCTGGAAACCGCGGAACAGCGTGACGTCCGCGTTCAGGCACAGCGCGGCGACATAGCGGCCGCTCGAATCCTTGATGCCGATCGACGTGCTTTTCGCGGTGCGGCCGTCGGCGAAGCGGTTCGCGTAGTTCGCGAGCACCTGCGGGAAGTCGTCGTCCTCGATGCGGGCGAGCCCGAGTTCGGTCGCCGGATCGCCGATCGCACGGCCCGACAGGTTGTTGTGGATCGCGAGGATCGCATGCTCCGGTGTGCGCAGGTCGTGCACGACAACCTCGGTGAACGGCGCGAACATCGCACCGAGCCCTTCGGCGATGCGCAGCACCTGCTCGATCAGCGACGCCTGTTCCTGCTGCGGCCTGGGGCGGGGCGTGGTCATGCGTCGGCCTGCAGCGCGGGCGCGTCGGTCGTTTCCGGTCGCGTGATGTCGGCCAGCAGCGGGCGGGCGATCCGCACGTAGTCGGACGCGTCGAGCACGACCGAGCGGTCGAGGCGGCCCGCGTTGAACGCGATTTCGTCGTTGAGTTCGATCAGCGCAGGGTCGACGACGAGCGTCACGTTCGCGTCGAACACGAACGGCGGCACGGCGCCCATCACGCAGCGCGTGACCGTGGCGGCGAGTTCGGGCGGCGCGAGCGTCGCCTTGCGGCGGCCGACCGCGTCGGCGACCTTGCGGAAATCGATCTTCAGGTGGCCGGGGATCACTGCGAGCGCGGTGGCGTCGCCGCCGTCCTTGAACGTGCAGAGCATCGCCTTCGCACCCTGTTCGGGACGCGTGCCGCGAAGCGCGGCGATCAGGTCGGATTTGCCTTCGGCCGGGTGATCCAGCACGCGGAACCGCGCGCCGGAGGTGTTCAGCAGCGCGCACAGCGCGTCGAAAACGGGGTAGTCGCTCATGGGTTCCGGGCAGGGGGCGCGCAGCGCGGTGCGCGGGGACAGCGCCTGTCGATTCGCCGTCGATGGATTGTCCAAGTATAGACGTTTTGTCATAAGCATGGCAAAAGCCGGAAGCATGGATCGCCGTGCCTGTCCTCCCACCAACTGCCGAAAGGGCGTTTCATATCGCAAAATGCGCGTCGAATTCCTGCCGCGTCGCCTTCCCGCCGCTTGAAAACCTTTTTTGCATCGCAAAACGGGCTGCTTATCTCATTGAAAAACAAGAGAAATTTCTATCTTATGTCTTATATAAGAGTGGGTCGACGACGCGTCGCGCGGCGTTACTATTGAGTCCATGCAGTTCGCTTCGTCACACGGAGCGGGCACGCTGAACCCTTTACTCAAATGCGCTTCGTTCCCAGGAGATTGACATGTCCCAATATCAAGACGACATCAAGGCAGTGGCTGGCTTGAAGGAAAACCACGGCAGCGCGTGGAATGCCATCAGCCCCGAGTATGCGGCCCGCATGCGTGCCCAGAACAAGTTCAAGACGGGCCTGGACATCGCGAAGTACACCGCGAAGATCATGCGCGCCGACATGGCCGCGTACGATGCCGATCCGGCCAAGTACACGCAGTCGCTGGGTTGCTGGCACGGCTTCATCGGCCAGCAGAAGATGATCTCCATCAAGAAGCACTTCAACAGCACCGAACGCCGTTACCTGTACCTGTCGGGCTGGATGGTCGCCGCGCTGCGCTCGGAGTTCGGCCCGCTGCCGGACCAGTCGATGCACGAGAAGACCTCGGTCAGCGCGCTGATCCGCGAGCTGTACACGTTCCTGCGCCAGGCCGACGCCCGTGAGCTCGGCGGCCTGTTCCGCGAGCTGGATGCCGCCAGGGACGCCGCTGCCAAGGCCGCGATCCAGGACAAGATCGACAACCACGTGACGCACGTCGTGCCGATCATCGCCGACATCGACGCCGGTTTCGGCAACGCGGAAGCGACCTACCTGCTGGCCAAGCAGTTCATCGAAGCGGGCGCGTGCTGCATCCAGATCGAGAACCAGGTGTCCGACGAGAAGCAGTGCGGCCACCAGGACGGCAAGGTCACCGTGCCGCACGAGGACTTCCTCGCGAAGATCCGCGCGATCCGCTACGCGTTCCTGGAACTGGGCGTGGACGACGGCATCATCGTCGCCCGTACCGACTCGCTCGGCGCCGGCCTGACCAAGCAGATCGCCGTGACGAACACGCCGGGCGACCTGGGCGACCAGTACAACGCGTTCCTCGACTGCGAGGAACTGTCGGCCGACCAGCTGGGCAACGGTGACGTCATCATCAAGCGCGACGGCAAGCTGCTGCGTCCGAAGCGCCTGCCGAGCAACCTGTTCCAGTTCCGCGCCGGCACGGGCGAGGCACGTTGCGTGCTCGATTGCATCACGTCGCTGCAGAACGGCGCCGACCTGCTGTGGATCGAAACCGAAAAGCCGCACATCGCGCAGATCGGCGGCATGGTCGGCGAAATCCGCAAGGTCATCCCGAACGCGAAGCTGGTGTACAACAACAGCCCGTCGTTCAACTGGACGCTCAACTTCCGTCAGCAGGCGTACGACGCGATGAAGGCAGCGGGCAAGGACGTGTCGGCATACGACCGTGCGCAACTGATGAGCGTCGAGTACGACGAGACGGAACTGGCCAGGCTCGCCGACGAGAAGATCCGCACGTTCCAGGCCGATGCATCGCGTGAAGCCGGCATCTTCCACCACCTGATCACGCTGCCGACGTACCACACGGCCGCGCTGTCGACCGACAACCTCGCGAAGGAATACTTCGGCGACCAGGGCATGCTCGGCTACGTGGCCGGCGTGCAGCGCAAGGAAATCCGCCAGGGCATCGCGTGCGTCAAGCACCAGAACATGTCCGGCTCGGATATCGGCGACGACCACAAGGAATACTTCAGCGGCGAAGCAGCGCTGAAGGCGGCGGGCAAGGACAACACGATGAACCAGTTCTGAGCCTCGTCGCAATCGAAGCAGAACGCCAACCCGTCATGGGTTGGCGTTTTTTTTTATCCGCGCGATCGCCGCGCGTTATCCACGCACCGCCTTCACGACGTACTGGCTCGTCGGCACCACGTCGATCTTGTCGAAATCGATGAAGCGACCGCAACTGTCCATCATCTCGGCCACGTTGCGCTGGAATTTCTCCTCGTCGCCGACCGCATCGAAGAACGCGTACGGATCGGTCATCGCCGCGGCCGGGAAGCATTCCTCGACGATCGCGTCGTAGCCGGGCGCCGCATGCGTGAGCGCGCGCACGACCACGTTCTGCACGTACAGGAAATTGTCCTGCGTATCGATCGCGACGCGCGTGTGATGGCCGTGCCACACGTCGAGCCACGCTTCGTGCGTGAGACGAGGCGGACGCTTCAGGAACGCGAGCTGCGAGAAGCCGCTCGTGCGCTCGCCGGGCGGCGCCGGAAAGCGCGTGTTCGGAATCGGCTGCGACTCGGTGACGAGATACGCGGCCATGTGCGGGACGACCGCACGCACCGCGTCGTCGAACGGCTGGCGGAACATCGGGTTCGCGCTGTCGATCCACACCGCGACGATCCCGTCGATGCCCGGGTGCGTGTTGGTCTGCTTCAGGCCGGCGGCCGGCGCGACATCGGCGTCGGCGACGTTCACCTGCACGCCGTGCGCGCCGAGCGACAGCAGCCGGTCGGCGAGCTGCGCGCGCACGCCGCGGCTCCACGGCTCGGGCGCGGCCTGCGCGTCGCGCCACAACACGTAAATGACTTTCTCCATTGCTCCGGCTCCAGGGGGAATGACGGGATCGGCGGCGCTGCCGCCGGGTTTCAGGAAGCGTTGATGGTGGAATCGCCCGACGTGGCCGTATCGTGCGCGCCCGCTGCGAAGCGGTTCGCGGTCAGCGTGAACGACGGCGGAATCGGCGACGTGACGGTTTCGAACAGGCGCTCGTGACGCGTCGCGTGAATGCGCCACACGCCGTCGCGCTTCACGTACTGGTCGTCGTAGAACGCGGTGCCGTGCAGCAGGTAGTTGTCCTCGAGATTGATCGCGTGATCCTCGAGAAACCACACGCCGCATGCGTGATCGGCGGACACCAGCGTGAGCTCGGGGTGATGGCCGTGATGCATCGTCAGGAAGGTCGGCTTGCCGATCAGCGCGCGCAGGCTCGACACGAACGCGTCGCGGCCGTCGTACGCGTAGCGGCCGCCGTACAGGCGTGCCTCGCAGTCCTCGGTCAGGCATTGCGCGAGCAGCGACCAGTCGTGCGTGTCGACCGCGCGGAAATACCGGTACTTCAGCTGGCGGATCTGCTCGTATGCGTGGAGCGTGCGGGTCGTCTCGTCCATCGCCGTCTCTCGTGGTGGTGTCGTCCGATGGTAGGAACGAAGCCGCCTGCGTCACATCGTCTGTTCGGACGAACGCCGCGACGGTAGCGCTCGCGTCCGCCGATCCGGACCATCGGCTTCATCCAAACAGAGGATGGCCGGCATCTCGTGCGCCTGTAACGTGGCGTCGACGCGGCTTCGCTCCGCGCACACGAGACCAAGGAGACGGCATGACCCCGATCGAACGAATGGAAGTGCGCGTGCGCAGGCTCGAGGACGCCGACGCGATCCGCCGCCTGAAGGCGCGCTACTTCACGTGCTGCGACCGGAAGGATCCGCAAGGGATGCGCGACTGCTTCGCGCCCGGCACCGTGCACATCGACTACGGCCGGATCGGCACGTTCGACCACCGCGACGCGCTGGTCGACGTGTTCGAGCGGCTCGGCTGCCACCCGCACATCGTCGAGATGCACCATGGCGTGAATCCCGACATCACCGTGCTCGACGACACGCATGCGCGCGGCACCTGGGGCCTGCATTACCAGATGCTCGACACCGACGCGCGCACGCTCACGCAGCTCGGCGCGACCTACGACGACGAATACCGGAAGGTCGACGGCGAATGGAAGATCGCGGCCACGCGCTGCGTCGTCACGTCGACGCTGTCCGCGCGTTACGGCGCCGATGCGCCGGGCGTGCTGTTCGCCGGCGCGCAGCCGCCGGCCGCGTGACGACGCGCATGACCCACGCCGGTTGAGAAAATTCCCCAGGAGACATCGAACATGACACAGAACCACGAGGCGCCGGTCGCCGTCGTGACGGGCGCGTCGCGCGGTGCGGGCAAGGGCATCGCGCGCGCGCTCGGCGCGGCCGGCATGACCGTCTACGTGACGGGCCGCTCGCAGCACGAAGGCGACGCGCCGCTGCCCGGCACGATCCACGAGACCGCGCGCGAGATCGACGCGCTCGGCGGCCGCGGGATCGCGGTCGCGTGCGACCACGCGGACGACGCACAGGTGAAGGCGCTGTTCGAGCGGGTCGAACGCGACAGCGGGCGGCTCGACATCCTCGTCAACAACGCGACCTATTTGCACGACCAACTGATCCTGCCGGGGCCGTTCTGGGAGAAGTCGCTCGACCTCGTGAACATCCTCGACGTCGGGCTGCGCTCGGCCTATGTCGCGAGCTGGCACGCGGCGCCGCTGATGGCGAAGCGCCGCAGCGGGCTGATCGCGTTCACGTCGTCGTTCGGCGCGAGCTGCTACATGCACGGCGCCGCGTACGGCGCGCAGAAGTCCGGCGTCGACAAGTTCGCGAAGGACATGGCCGTCGACCTGAAGCCGTTCGACGTCGCGGCCGTGTCGATCTGGATGGGCCCGCTGCGCACCGAGCGCACGACGCGCGTGTGGGACGAACATCCGGACCTGTACAAGGAATTCTCGCTCGTCGCCGAAAGCCCGGAATTCACCGGTCGCGTGATTCATGCGATCCATGCGGACCCGCGGCGCATGGCGCTGTCCGGGCAGGTGCTGGTCGGCGCGGAAGCCGCGCTGCAGTACGGCATCGCGGATCTCGACGGCAAGCAGCCGCCGTCGTACCGCGACCTGCTCGGCGGGCCCGTGCAGGCTCATCCGGCGATCGTCGCTTAAGGAGCGCGCATGGGCATCCTCGAGGGGAAGGTCGCGCTCGTGACGGGCGCGGGGCAGGGCGTCGGGCAAGGCGTCGCGCACGCACTCGCGGCCGAAGGCGCGCAGGTGGCCGTGGTCGGCCGCACGCGCGACAAGCTGGTCGCGACCTGCGACGCGATCCGCGCGCGCGGCGGTGTCGCGGAGCCGTTCGTGTGCGACGTGATGGACGCCGCGCAGATCGCGCAGTGCGTCGATGCGGTCGTCGAGCGGTTTCACGGCGTGCAGATCCTGATCAACAACGCGCAGGTCGTGCCGCTCGGCCGCCTGCTCGACGTGACCGACGCGGATTTTCTCGCGGGCCTGGAGTCCGGGCCGATCGCGACGCTGAGGATGATGCGTGCGTGCCATCCGCACCTGAAGGGCGACGGCGTGATCGTCAATTTCGCGTCGTCGGCCGCGGTGCGCTGGGACACGTCCGGTTATGGCGCCTATGCGGCGACCAAGGAAGCGATTCGCGCGCTCACGCGTGCGGCGGCCTGCGAATGGGGCGCCGAGGGCATCCGCGTGAACGCGGTCGCGCCGCATGCGTTGTCGCCGGGGCTGAAGGGCTGGGTCGACGCGAACCCGGACGAAGCGGCCGCGTTCTTCCGCACGATCCCGCTCGGCCGCGTCGGCGACTGCGAGCAGGACATCGGGCGCGCGATCGTGTTTCTCGCGAGCCGCGATGCCGCGTACCTGACGGGCGCGACGCTGCCGCTCGACGGCGGGCAGGCGTACTGGGGCTGACGGCGGGCGCGGCGTCAATCAAGGGTCGGCACGGAAGCGCATGTCAGCACGTTCGGGCAGGCAAACCGGAATCGGAAAGCATCGAAGAGAGAACGACATGGGTCGACTGGAAGGGAAGGTAGCGATCGTCACGGGCGGCGCGCGCGGGATGGGCGAGGCGACATGCAGGCTGTTCGTCGAGGAGGGCGCGCGCGTCGTGATCGGCGACGTGCTCGACGCGGAAGGCGAGGCGCTCGCGCGCGAGCTCGGCGACGCGGCGCGCTTCATGCGGCTCGACGTGGCCGACGAGGCGAACTGGGCGCGCGTCGCGGACGCGACCGTCGAGCAGTTCGGCCGCATCGACGTGCTCGTCAACAACGCGGCCGTGCTGATGTTCGGCGCGATCACCGAGTTGTCGAAACGCGATTTCGAGCGTGCGGTGTCGATCAATCTGGTCGGCACGTTCGTCGGCATCCACACGGTCGCGCCGCGCATGATCGCGCAGAAGCGCGGGTCGATCGTCAACATTTCGTCGGTGGACGGGCTGCGCGGCGTGAACGCGCTGGCCGCCTACGTCTCGAGCAAATGGGGCGTGCGCGGGCTGACGAAGGTGGCGGCGCTCGAACTCGGCCACCAGGGCGTGCGCGTGAATTCGATCCATCCGGGCGGCGTGAACACGGCGATGTCGAACCCGACCGGCGCGCCGCTCGACGAGGTCAACAAGCACTACACGCACGTGCCGCTGCAGCGCGTCGGCCTGCCCGACGAAATCGCGCGCGCGACGCTGTTTCTCGCGAGCGACGAGGCGTCGTACTGCAACGGCGCCGAACTGTCCGTCGACGGCGGCATGGCGGCGGGCGCGTATTACCCCGGATTGCCGGGCGCGCCGTTTTGAGCGGTAGCGCACACAACGCCTTCGCGACGGATGTTTGTGTCCGCAACCTAATTCAGGGTTTGCCTGAGTAGCGAAAACGTGAATTCGGGCCGCGGCCGTTCGGGTGCCTCGCATGCGAACGTGTCGCGCCGATTTTGCGTTTTTGCGAAACCCTTGCCGGACGGACGTTCCAGCCGTTTCGTCCCCAAAGCGCACGCGTCGACGCAGCCAAAAGGGCCTGCCGGCAAGCGGCATGCCCGTGCGTCGTCACACTTGTTTCTTGTTGCAACGCAACGCCCGTCCAATAACGGCGATGGTATGCTGGCCGGCATGGAGTTGTACGGCAGGTTGCTTGCATGGCGAAACTCGCGTTCGCACGCTCATACGAGACATCACATTCTCTCGCCCGCATCGCGGCATCGACACGCGCTCCGCTCGCGCGTCCCGCCTTGCGCGTCGCCGCATCCTGCGCTCCGATCGCATTCCCCATCTCGCGGGCTCGCCCCGCATCCCCCATCTCTGCCCAATAATCTGGAGACATTCCCATGTCGCAAAACTCTTTGGCCGAAGCGACGCACGGCCCGCTGATCGCTCCCCCGGCCTTCGTCAAACATCGCAAGCTGATCGACTGGGTGTCGCGCATCGCGGCGCTCACGGAGCCCGACCGCGTCGTCTGGTGCGACGGCTCGCAGGAAGAAAATGACGCGCTGTGCCAGGCGATGGTCGACCAGGGCACGCTCACGCGCCTGAATCCGGCGAAGCGCGCGAACTCGTATCTCGCACAGTCCGATCCGTCCGACGTCGCGCGCGTCGAGGATCGCACCTTCATCTGCACCGAATCGCCCGACGACGTCGGCCCGACCAACAACTGGATCGCGCCGCAGGAAATGCGCGAGACGCTGAACGGCCTGTTCCGCGGCTCGATGCGCGGCCGCACGCTGTACGTCGTGCCGTTCTCGATGGGCCCGCTCGGCTCGCCGATCGCGCACGTCGGCGTCGAGCTGTCGGACAGCCCGTACGTGGCCGTGAACATGCGGATCATGACGCGCATGGGCCGCGAGGTTTATGACGTGCTCGGCGAGGACGGCGAATTCGTGCCGTGCGTGCACAGCGTCGGCCATCCGCTCGAAGCGGGCCAGAATGACGTGCCGTGGCCGTGCAACCCGGTCAAGTACATCGTGCATTTCCCCGCCACGCGCGAGATCTGGAGCTTCGGCTCGGGCTACGGCGGCAACGCGCTGCTCGGCAAGAAGTGCTTCGCGCTGCGCATCGCGTCGACGATGGGCCGCGACCAGGGCTGGCTTGCCGAACACATGCTGATCCTCGGCGTGACGTCGCCGGCCGGCAAGAAGTATCACGTCGCGGCCGCGTTCCCGTCCGCGTGCGGCAAGACCAACTTCGCGATGCTGATCCCGCCGCAGGGTTTCGACGGGTGGAAGGTCACGACGATCGGCGACGATATCGCGTGGCTGAAACCGGGCCGCGACGGCCGCCTGTATGCGATCAACCCGGAAGCCGGCTTCTTCGGCGTCGCGCCGGGCACCGGCGTGAAGACCAACCCGAATGCGATCGCGACGCTGAAGGAGAACGTGATCTTCACGAACGTCGCGCTGACGGAAGACGGCGACGTGTGGTGGGAAGGGCTGACCGACACGCCGCCCGCGAAGCTGACCGACTGGCAGGGCAACCCGTGGACACCCGAGACGGCCAAGGAAACGGGCCGCAAGGCCGCGCACCCGAACTCGCGCTTCACGGCGCCGGCGTCGCAATGCCCGTCGATCGACGCGGACTGGGAGAACCCGGCCGGCGTGCCGATCGACGCGTTCATCTTCGGCGGCCGCCGCTCGACGACCGTGCCGCTCGTGACCGAAGCGCGCGACTGGGTCGAAGGCGTGTACATGGCGTCGACGATGGGCTCGGAGACGACCGCCGCGGCGGTCGGCCAGCAGGGCGTCGTGCGCCGCGACCCGTTCGCGATGCTGCCGTTCTGCGGCTACAACATGAGCGATTATTTCGCGCACTGGCTGAAGCTCGGCCAGCAGCTCGAAGGCGCGGGCGCGACGCTGCCGAAGATCTACTGCGTGAACTGGTTCCGCAAGGACGCGAACGGCAAGTTCGTGTGGCCGGGCTTCGGCGAGAACATGCGCGTGCTGAAGTGGATGCTCGATCGGCTCGAAGGCAACGGCGGCGGCGGCGAACATGCGTTCGGCGTGTCGCCGGCCTATGACGACCTGCACTGGGACGGGCTCGACTTCACGCGCGAGCAGTTCGATGCGGTGACGTCGATGAACGCGGACGAATGGCGCGAGGAGCTGAAGCTGCATGCGGCGCTGTTCGACACGCTGAAGCTGCGTCTGCCGGCCGAGCTGACCGACACGATGAAGAAGATCGAACAGCGCATCGGCGGCTGACGATCCGAAATGACGTAACGAAGTAACGACGTAGCGGCATGGACGTCCCGCCGCCGGCAGGCATCGCCGGCGGCGGGACGTCGTCATTTCAGCGCTGCGTGTGCGTAGGCCGCGCGCCTAGGCGCCGCACTGCGCGACCACTTCGTTCACCGCGCGCTGCACGTCGCCGCGCCGGTAGCGCAACAGCGCGATATCGGCCGGATCGGGTTCGTACGACACGATGTTGCCGCGCCCCGTATAGATCGCGATGTCCGGCAGCAGCGGATGCGCCTGGTCGAGCGACGGCACCGGCTGCGGATTGCCGACCGCGCGGAAGAACGCCGCGAAATAGTCGGCGAAGCTCAGGTTCTCGTCGCCGACGAGATAGGCCTTGCCGGATTCGCCGCGTTGCAGCGCGCCCCAGATCGCTTCCGACAGCGATTGCGTCGAGATGAAGTTGCTGCCGCCGGCCGGCCCGTACACCGGCAGCCCGGCGAGCTTGCCCTGCGCATAGCCCGTGTAGGCGGCGAACATCTCGTTGCGCAGCCCCGGCACCGCCCCGACGACGAACGGCGCATTGACGCTGCACACCGCGAACGACGGCGACGCGAGCGCGCGCACGCGTTCGTCGGCGAGATGGCGCGAGCGCACGTACGGCACCGTGTCGACGAGCGCCGGCGCGACCTGCGGATAGAAGCTGCCGACCAGCACCGCGCGCTTCACGCCCGCCTCGCGCGCGAGCGCGAAGAAGCGCGGCACCGCGTCGACGTTCGCGCGTTCCCAGTGCGCGGCTTCGTCGGTGCCGGGCGGCAGGTGGCGAATGTCGTTGCCGGCCGCGAACACGACCGCCTCGAACGGCGCGAGATCGTCGCGCGTGAAGGTGCCGGCCACGTAGTCGCGCAGCAGCACGTCGAACCGCGCGAGCGCGCTGTCCGGCGCGGGCGGCTTGCGCGCGGCGAGCGTCACGTCGTTGCCCTGCGCGTGCAGATGCAACGCGGCGTGGCCGCCGATGAGGCCGGTACCGCCGATGATCAGGATTTTCATGGTGTTCTCCGGTTGCGGCGCGGGTGCGCCGCTTGAATTGAACCGACGATTGAACGGATGAAGCCGTGCAGCCGTGCGGCCGCGATCCGAAACGCCGCTCCGAAATTGCTCAGAAATTGAAACCGTTGCCGCTGACGACCGGCAGGTTGGTCCAGAAGCCGTTCGGGTCGCGATACCAGCCGGCCGCCGCGAGTGCGCCGCCGTCCACGTGCAGCGTCGTGCCGGTGACCCACGCGGCGAGCGGGCTCGCGAGGAACAGCGCGGCGCCCGCGATGTCGCCGGCCGCACCGAAGCGCCCGAGCGGAATCCAGCGCGGAATATGCGCGCGATGCTCGGCCGCGACCATCGCGCCGACCGGCACCTGCGGCGTCTCGGTGGTCTCCGGCGCGATCTGGTTTACGCGGATGCCGGCCGGCCCGAGTTCGAGCGCGAGGCTTTTCGTGAAGCCGGTCAGCGCGGCCTTGAACGACGCATAGACGGTGCAGTTCGGAATCGCGCGAAAGCCCTCGATCGACGACACGCCGACGATGCTGCTGCCCGCGCCGCGCTTGCGCAGCAACGGCAGCATCGCGCGCGTGACGACGAACACCTGGCGCAGGTTCACGTCGAACAGCCGCGCGATGTCGTCGTCGGTATGGTCGTCGAACGGCTTCGCGATCTGCAGGAAATCGCCGACGTTGTTGACGAGCACGTCGAGGCCGCCGAAGCGCGCGTCGATCGTCCGCGCGAACGCATTGACCTCGTCGCGGCGCGTGACGTCCACTGTGTCGACCAGCGCGTCGACGCCCGCGGCTTCGAGCGCCTGGCGCACGTCCTGCGCGCGTGCGGGGTCGAGCTCGGCCACCGCGACGCGCGCGCCCGCCGCGCCGAACGCTTCCGCGCACGCGCGGCCGATGCCCGCGCCGCCGCCGGTGACCAGCACGGTCTTGCCGGTGAATGAAATCATCAGGAACTCCTTCGAACGGGTAAGCCGCGCGCCGCGTCACAGCGACGCAACGAGTTGCGCGTTGTCGATCCGCAGCTCCGCGCCGTTCACGAAGCGCGATTCGTCGGACGCGAGGAACAGCACGAGATTCGCGACGTCCTGCGGGTCGCACATGCGGGCCATCGGATCGTTGCCGATCCCGAGTTCGGCCGGATCGAGGCCGGGCATCAGCGCCTGCGTCATCGGCGTCCAGATCCCGTCCGGATGGATCGAGTTGCAGCGGATCCGGTAGCCGCTGCGCTTGCAGTGCACGGCGACGCTGCGCGCGAGCGCCGTCACCGCGCCCTTCGAACCGGTGTACGCGCACATCATCGGCAGGCCGCCGAGCGCGGCGACCGACGACATCATCACGATCGAGCCTGGCGTGTCGTTGTGCTTCATCGCGCCGATCGCGTACTTGCAGCCGAGGAAGTAGCCGTCGGCGTTGACGCGCAGCACGCGCCGCCAGGTATCGAGGCTCGTGTCCTCGATCGAGCCGACCGGGCAGATCGCCGCGTTGTTGACGAGCACATCGAGGCGGCCGAAGCGGTCGAGTGTCGACGCGATCGCGTGTCGCCAGCCGTCTTCGTCGGCGATGTCCTGATGCACGAACAGCGCGGTGTCGCCGATCTCGCGCGCGAGCGCGCGGCCCGTGTCCTCGTCGATGTCGGTGAGCACGACGCGCGCGCCCTCGGCGGCCAGCAGCAGCGCATCCGCGCGGCCGACGCCGCTCGCCGCGCCGGTGATCAGCGCGACCTTGTTTGCGACTCGATTCATGTCCGGTCGTTTTCCGTGTTGGTTGAAGGAAGGCGTGCGCTCATGCGGCGCCCGGCGCGCGGCCGGCCTTGACCGCGTCGAGCGCGGCCGCGCCGTAGAGCTGCGCGATCGTGTCGTCGACGCGCGGGTTGGTGCGCAGCTCGTGGCCGCCGTCGACCGCGAAGCTCTGGCCGGTGACCCAGCCCGACTCGGGGCCCGCGAGATAGCGCACCGCATGCGCGATGGCTTCCGGTTCGCCGAGCGTGCCGAGCGGAATCTGTTCGAGGAAGCTGTCGACCAGCGCACGGTTGTCGAACATCGGCTCGGTGGCCTCGGAGCGCGTGAGGCCCGGCCGCACCGCGTTCACGCGGATCTTCGCGCCGGCCAGCTCCTCGGCCGCGCCGCGCACCAGCGCCTCGAGCGCGGCCTTCGCGGCGCAGTACGCGGTCAGCCAGCGGAAATTGATCCGGGCGGCCGTCGACGAGATGCAGACGATCGTGCCGCCGCCGCTGTCGGCGAGCCGCGGCGCGGCGTGGCGGATCGCGGCGAACGCGCTGTGCAGGTTCAGGTCGAGTTCCGCGCGGAAGCTGTCGGCGTCGTGCATGAGCAGCGGGCGGAACCCGGCGCCGCCGACGGTCGGCACGACGATGTCGAGTCGGCCGTCGAGCGCCCACGCAGTGTCCAGCGCGGCCTGCAGGTCGGCATCGTCGCAGGCGTCGCCGGCGTGGATCGCGACGCGGCTGCCGGGCACTGCGTCGGTCAGGTGCCGCTGCGTGCGTTCGAGCGCGTCGCGGCGGCGGCCCATCAGCACGACGGCCGCGCCGTCGGCGGCGAGCGCGTGCGCGCAGGCCGCGCCGATGCCGCCGGCGCCGCCCGTGACGAGTGCGGTGCGGCCGGCGAGGGGAAGGGACGCGCGCATCGTTCAGCCCTCCAGCGGCAGGTCTTGCGACCAGTCGACGTGCAGCGAGCGCGCGGCGAAGCGCCACGTGGCGCCGTCGAACACGCAGCGGTCGCGATAGCGCAGCCCCCAGTCGAGCTTGCGCTTCACGCCGTCGCGCACGTAGACGTGGCACGCGACGCCGTAGGTCTCGACATCGGCTTCGCCGCCGTCGAGTGCGACGAGCTGGTTGTGCACGTGATGCTGGGTCGTCTCGTAGCGCTCGATCACGCGCATCCCGGCGACGATCGCGTCGCGGTCGTCGAAGCGGAAACCGGGGCCGTCGAGCTGCGCGTCGGCGGTGAAGAGGGCGGCGAGGCGCGGCCAGTCGCGCCGGTCGACGGCTTGCGCATAGCGGCAGGCGAGCTCGTACAGCGCGTGGCGGGGATTCGAATCGGTCATACGCAACTCCCGTGAATGAACGGAAAGACTTGGCCGCGCCATCGGTGTTGGCCGCGCCATCGGTGCGGACGCGGCGGCATTGCGACGTCGACGCGCAGGTTCGCACCGAACCGCTCGATCCTCATCATCCATACGGAGCAGGGCAAGGATCGGGGAAAACACCGGGGCCGACGGCGGCGCAGCGCCCGATGCTGCGATGCAGCGGCGGATGCGCGGTATTCGTCCGATGGTGAGGCGGCCAGTCGCGACAAGCCAGGACAGGTGGTTTTCGGGTCCATCGGACGCGCCGGCCGCGCGGCGATGCTGCAACGCGGCGAGCCGCATGGAGCCCGCTTCGCGTTTGCCCCTAGTCGAAATGGACGATGGCCGGCGGGCCGGCGCTGGCTACCGTGCAGTCATCCGGTGCCGTTGCCTGCGGCCAGTGCGCCGGACACGAACCGCGACAGCGGCCAACCGGAGGGGACGACGATCATGAGACTGACGACTCGCAAGCTGTGCGTATTGGCGATGGGCACGTTCGCGGCCATGGCAATGGCGCGATATGGTGCCGATCAAGTCCCGTCGCCGCCGTATGCGGCCGGCATCCTGCAATGCCGCTCGGTCGACCCGAACGGCCTGCCGACCGGTTGCGTGCCGATCGATCCTTCGCATTTCGGTTTCGCCGCGTTGCGCGGCATGTGACGCCGGCGCGGCCGTGTGCCGCGTCAATTCGATGCCGCCCCGGCGCCGGCGCGATGCGGCGGCGTCCGGATGGACGGGCCGGGTGGCGCGCCGCGATACACGCGCTGTGTACCGCCCGGCGCGTATATCGCGGCGCGCCATCCGGTTTCCTGTTGTCGTTCGACTTCCCCGCCCGCGACGCCAGGCGCGGCTCGCATGCGCACCCTCGAGCGCTCGCATCGATGACGCGCCGATGTCCGTGTCGAACTGCCTGCCCGGCGGTGCCGTGCCCCGACCGCCGCCCTTCACCGATTCAGTTCACCGATTCCCTTCAAGCAGACCCATTGCCCCCATGTCACCCGACTATTCCCTGATCCGCCCCCTGAACGTCCGCGACGTGCCTCGCTGGGACGCCGACCACGACGTCGTGATCGTCGGCTTCGGCGCGGCCGGCGCGTGCGCGGCGATCGAAGCCGCGAGCGCCGGCGCCGACACGCTGATCGTCGAGCGCGCGTCGAGCTACGGCGGCACGAGCGCGCTGTCCGGCGGCGAGATCTACCTCGGCGGCAGCGGCGGCACGCCCGCGCAGCGGCAGGCCGGCTTCAGCGACGCTACCGAGGACCTGTACCGCTACCTGATGCTCGCCGGCGGCCGCGACGCGGACGAGGCGAAGGTGCGCCTCTACGCGAACGAGAGCCTCGCGCATCACGACTGGCTCGTCGCGCAGGGCCTCACGTACAAGAACACCTTCATCGCCGAGCGGATCGTCGAACCGGAAACCGACGATTGCCTGATCTGGTCGGGCAGCGAGGAGGCCTGGCCGTTCAGTGAAGCCGCGAAGCCGTGCCCGCGCGGCCACACGCCGCAATGGCCGGGCTGGGGCGGCGGGCAGATGCTGATGCGCGTGCTGGCCGAGCGCGTGCAGGCGCTCGGCGTGTCGACGCGCTACGACACGCGCGCACTGGCGCTGATCGTCGACGACGCCGGCGCGGTGCGCGGCGTCGTGCTGCGTGCATACGGCGAGACGGCGTTCGTGCGGGCGCGCCGCGCGGTGATCCTGTGCGCGGGCGGCTTCGCGATGAATCGCGACATGGTGCGCCGCCACGCACCGCAGTTCCTGCGCTCGGACGAACCGATCGGCAGCCCCGGCGACGACGGCTCGGGCATCCTGCTCGGCCAGAGCGCGGGCGGCGCCGCGATCCACATGGATCAGGGCTTCGTCAGCCTGCCGTTCTACGCGCCCGAAGCGCTGATCCGCGGGATCTTCGTGAACGCGCGCGGCCAGCGCTTCATCAACGAGGACGGCTATCACGGCCGCACCGGCCATCACGCGTTCCACCAGGCCGACGACCGCATCTACCTGCTGGTCGACCAGGCGACCTACCAGGCGCCGCCCGCGATCGCGCGGATCGGCATCGCGGCGGCAGGCGAGACCTGGGAGGAAGTCGAGCGCGACCTGCGGATGCCGGCCGGCACGCTGACGGCGACCGTCGACGTCTACAACCGCCACGCGGCCGAAGGCGTCGATCCGCTGTTCCACAAGGCGAAGAAGTGGTTGCAGCCGCTGATCGAGCCGCCGTTCGTCGCGCTCGATTGCCGGATCGACTACGCGTTCTATCCGCATTTCACGCTGGGCGGGCTCGATACGCTGCCGACCGGGCAGGTGCTCGACGCGGCGCGCGTGCCGGTGGCGGGCCTCTACGCGGCCGGCCGCACGTCTTGCGGGCTGCCGCGCTGGGGCGCCGGGTACAGCTCGGGGCTGTCGCTGGCCGACGCGACGTTCTTCGGCCGGCAGGCCGGCCGTCACGCCGCGCGTTCGGCGAGCGAGACGCTGCGCAGCGCCGCGTAGCGTAGCGTCGACTGAGTCGAACCGAAAGGAACGACGCCCCGGGCAACCGTGTTGCACCGGGGCGTCGTCGTTTCAGGCGGACGTCGGTGGCGCGTCGACCGGCCGTCAGCCGAGATCGAGTGCGTTCGTCAGGTCGCCCGGCGGCGGCGCGCCGCGCGACGCGAACGCCTTGTCGCGCGCGGCGACGCCGTCGAGCGGCGCCAGCCCGTGCACGCGGCTGATGAAGCGCAGGATCGAGTTCGTGTCGTACATCGTGTGGTCGACGTAACCCTTCTTCGCGAACGGCGAGATCACGAGCGCCGGAATCCGCGAACCGGGGCCCCAGCGATCGCCGACCGGCGGCGCGACGTGATCCCACCAGCCGCCGTTTTCGTCGTGCGTCATCACGATCACGGTGTTCGCCCACTGCGGGCCGCGCCGGATGCGTTCGATCACGTTCGCGATGTGGCGATCGCCCGATTCGACGTCCGCATAGCCCGCGTGCATGTTCAGGTTGCCCTGCGGCTTGTAGAACGCGACGGCCGGCAGGCGGCCGGCGTCGATGTCGGCGATGAAGTGGTTGGTCGACGGTTCATCGCCGAGGCCCGCGTCGCGCAGGTGTGTGCGGCGCGCGTCGGTGCCCGGCGCGTAGTTCACGAAGTAGTTGAACGGCTGGTGGTGATACTGGAAATCGGGAACCATGCCCGTGTCGCGGTGCTCGAGCGCGTACTGCCACGCGCCGCTGTACCACGCCCAGTCGACGTTCTTCTCCGACAGGCGGTCGCCGATCGTCGCATGGCCTTGCGGCGGGATCACGCGATGGTCGGCCGGATCCGCATAGGCGGCGTTGCCCGGATCGGCCGGCGGCACGTAGCTCGGCTGGTAAGGCGGCGCCATCGTGTTGACGCCGTAGCCGTCGGGCGTCAGCGGGCCGTCGACCGCGAACTTAGGCGGGCCCTCGAGCGCGGACGCCGGCGAATCGGCTGCCAGCGTCAGCCGCGTGCCGGCCGGATCGTCGCCGTCGACCTTCGACAGCAGCTTCGCCGCGTGCGGATGCTTGTGCGCATCCGGATACCTCGGCGGCTGCGCGGAAATCAGGAACATGTGGTTCAGCCACGAACCGCCGAAGGCCGCCATGAAGAAGTTGTCGCACAGCGTGTATTGCCGTGCGAGGTTCCACAGCCGCAGCGTGTCGGCGGAGTTGCGGTAATGGCCCATCACGAGGCCGCCGGAATCGGCCCACGCGGCGAACTGGTTGTTGCGGCCCGCGGCGATCTGCATCTGGTTCTGGTAGAAGCGGTGCCACAGGTCGCGCGTGATCACGCCGTTGGGCAGCGGCTTGCCCTGCGCGTCGGCGATCCGGAACGGCGCGTTCGGCAGCGTGTCGATGTCGCGCTCGGCGATCGCGTAGCGCTTGCCGTCCACTTCCTGCGCTTGCGGCACGAGCCCGCCCCAGATCTTCGGCAGCGTCGGCAGCGGCGTCTTGCCGTCGCGATCGAGCTGCCGCGCATGCTCGGGCGGCACCTCGCTCAGCGGGTAGCGCACACCCGGGAAGTCGCCGTACAGGTTCGTGAAGCTGCGGTTCTCCGCATAGATCACGACGATGTGACGCACCTGCCGGCGCAGCGCGTCGTCGAGCCGCAGGTCGGCGGCGGCGCGCGGCGCGCCGCCCGGCGTGGTCTCGCAGCCGCCGAGCGCGACGCCCGCGCCGAGCGCGGCGAGGCCGCCGAGCATGCGGCGGCGGTCGGGGTCAACGGGAAGGTCGTCGGGGCGATCGGGGGTGTCGTTCACGTCGTGTGCTCCTCGGATGGGCGGTTGTCGTTCGATGCGCGGCAGCGTCGCACCGCCGGCCGCGACGCGGGACGGGGCGCAACGGCCGGCGCCGCACCCGGGCGGAGTGTTACGGACTGTCACGAAAATGTCACGAACGCGACTATAACGCGGCCGGCGGCGTCGATGAAAGGTGTTTGTCGGACAATGCGCGACGTCCGCGCGCGAACTAGACTTGAATCACGGGCGGCGCGTTGCGGCGCGCTGTCCATGCGAAGGACGCCCGGCGGCGCCTTCGCGGTGTCATTCATGCGACGAAACGAGGCGACGATGGCGCGGATTCATTCCGTTTGCGCGTGGCTGCCGATGCCGCGCGCCGGCCGGGCGCGCGTGCACGCATAAGCGCGCGCGTCGACGCGCGCGGCCGGCCCGATGCCATGGACAGAAAATTCGACTACGCAGGATTGCTGATCGCGGCGGGCTTCTTCGTGCTGTTCGCCGCGCAGTTGCTGATGCTGCGTCCGGCGTCGACGCTGATCGCGTACAGCGACTTCCATCGGCTCGTCGCCGCGCGGCTCGTCGACGATCTCGAGATCGGACCGGCGACCATCACCGGCACGCTGACGATGCCGCAGGCCGGCGCGATGCTGCCGGCTTCCGAAGTCGCGGCCGTGAAGTCGGACGGCACGCCGCCGCGCTTCAGCACCAACCGCGTGACCGACCCGCAGCTGATCGACACGCTCACCGCCGCCAGCATCCGTTTTCACGGCACGTCCGACACCGGCTGGATCGCGTCGCTCGCGTCGTGGCTGGTGCCGCTCGTCGCGTTCGTGTTCATCTGGAACCTGATGCTGCGCAAGCGTGGCGGGCTGCAGGATTTCACCGGGATGGGCAAGAGCCGCGCACGCGTGTACGTGCAGCAGGAAACCGGCATCACGTTCGACGATATCGCGGGCATCGACGAAGCGAAGGCCGAGTTGCAGCAGCTCGTCGCGTTCCTGCGCGACCCCGATCGCTACCAGCGGCTCGGCGGCAAGATCCCGAAGGGCGTGCTCGTCGTCGGCGCGCCCGGCACCGGCAAGACGCTGCTGGCGCGCGCGGTGGCCGGCGAGGCGGCCGTGCCGTTCTTCTCGATCAGCGGCTCGGCGTTCGTCGAGATGTTCGTCGGCGTCGGCGCGGCGCGCGTGCGCGACCTGTTCGAGCAGGCGCAGCAGAAGGCGCCGTGCATCGTGTTCGTCGACGAGCTGGACGCGCTCGGCAAGGTGCGCGGCGTGGGTCCGATGTCGGGCAACGACGAGCGCGAGCAGACGCTCAATCAGCTGCTCGTCGAGATGGACGGCTTCCAGGCCGGCTCCGGCGTGATCATCATGGCCGCGACCAACCGGCCGGAGATTCTCGATCCCGCACTGCTGCGCCCGGGCCGCTTCGACCGCCACATCGCGATCGACCGGCCCGACGTGAACGGCCGTCGCCAGATCCTCGGCGTGCACGTGAAGCGCGTGAAGCTCGCGGCCGACGTCGACCTCGGCGAACTCGCGTCGCGCACGCCGGGCTTCGTCGGGGCCGATCTCGCGAACGTCGTCAACGAGGCCGCGCTGCATGCGGCGGAACTCGGCAAGCCGGCGATCGGGATGGACGATTTCGACGAGGCGATCGACCGCGCGCTGACGGGCCTCGAACGCAAGAGCCGCGTGATGAACGCGCAGGAGAAGCTGACGATCGCGTATCACGAGGCCGGCCATGCGCTCGTCGCGGAAAGCCGTGCGCATTGCGATCCGGTGAAGAAGGTGTCGATCATTCCGCGCGGCGTGGCCGCGCTCGGCTACACGCAGCAGGTGCCGACCGAGGATCGCTATGTCCTGCGCCGCAGCGAGCTGCTCGATCGGATCGATGCGCTGCTCGGCGGGCGCGTCGCGGAAGAACTCGTGTTCGGCGACGTGTCGACGGGCGCGCAGAACGATCTCGAGCGCGCGACCGCGATGGCGCGCCACATGGTCATGCAGTACGGGATGAGCGAGAGGATCGGGCTCGTGAGCTTCGACGACGGCGAGACGCGCACCGGCATCCCGGGCGTATGGCACGCGGGCGAGGGCCGCTGCAGCGAGCACACCGCAAGGATGATCGACGACGAGGTGCATACGCTGCTGACCGACGCGCATGCGCGCGTCGCGGCAACCCTCGGCGAACGTCGCGCTGCGCTCGAGCGCATCGCAAGACGGCTGCTCGCGCGCGAGGTGCTCGAACGCGATGCGTTGCAGGCGCTGATCGACGGGCGCGAGGAGGCGGTCCCGGAGCCGTCCCCGACGGATCGCGGGCCCGGCGCGAGCGCGAATGCGCCGGAGCAGGCGTCGGCGATCGAGCGCGATTTCGTCGCGTACGGGCCGCCGCGCGAACCCGAGCGCTGAAGCGCACATCGCTAGCGCAGCCGGCGGGCGGCCGTGATCGCGCCGCACCGTCGCTGCGACTCACTCTGGCCGGCGCGGCGTTGCGCCGGCGTTCCCTTTTCTCTTTCCAGTCCCGGAGTCGCCATGAGCGAGGCGCACGTATCGGTCGATGTCGCGCAGCATGCGCGTTTCAGTTTCGAAGTCAGGTTTGCCGGCACCGAGCTTTCGCCGGTGCTCACCGACGAACCGCCGCCGCTCGGCGCCGGCCGCGGCCCGAACCCGGTCCGGCTGCTGGCCGCGGCGGTCGCGAGCTGCCTCGCGGCGAGCCTGTTGTTCGCGCTCGAGAAACAGCGCGTCGATCCGCAGCCGGTCACCGCGCATATCGACGTCGACATGGTGCAGAACGATGCGGGGAGGGTGCGGGTCGGTGCGATGGCCGTGACGCTGTCGGTCGGCAAGGCATGGTCCGATCTCGCGGCGGCGACGCGCATGCTGCACGGGTTCGACACCTATTGCGTGGTGACCGAGAGCATGCGCGAAGGCATTCCGATCGCGGTGGCGGTGCAGGACGTGAACGGTGCGGTGCTCGACCGCGAGATGACCGGCGTGTGAACGTGCGGCAGGACCGGATGCGTCAGGACTCGGTCGCGGCGGCGACTTCCGCCGCTTCGGCGAGTGCGTCGAGAAAGCGCGTGCGCCACCAGTGCACGTCGGTCTTGCGCACGATCGCCATCAGCGCGTCGTGACGCTGGCGGCGCTCGTCGAGCGGCATCGTGAGCGCGCGCTGGATCGCCTGCGCGGTGCCCTGCGTGTCGTACGGATTGACGAGCAGCGCGGGCTTCAGCTGCTCGGCCGCGCCGGCGAAACGCGACAGCACGAGCACACCCGGGTCGGTCTCGTCTTGCGCCGCGAGAAACTCCTTCGCGACCAGGTTCATCCCGTCGCGCAGCGGCGTGACGAGCGCGACGCGGCTCGCGCGGTAGAGGCCCGGCAAGCGCTTGCGCGCGACCGTGCGGTGGATGTAGCGCATCGGCATCCACTCGAGTTCGCCGTAGTCGCCGTTGATCGCGCCGCACAGGCTGTCCATTTCGCGCCGCAGGTCGTCGTATGCGCCGAGATCCTCGCGGCTCGGCGCGGCGATCTGGATCAGCGTCGCACGGTCGCGGTTCTCCGGATATTGTTCGAGCAACTGACGGAACGCGTGCACGCGCTGCGGCAGCCCCTTCGTGTAGTCGAGCCGGTCGACGCCGACGAGCAGCTGGCGGCGCGAATACTCGTCGCGCATCCGCTCGAACATGTCGATGCCGTCGCGATTCTCCGCGAGCGCCGCGAATTCGTCGACGTTGATGCCGATCGGGAACGCACCGGCCGACAGCGTGCGGCCGAACGCGCGCAGGCGGCCGTCCGGCAGCCGCGCGGCGCCGGCTTCGGCCTCGACGTAGTGCTCGAAGTGAAGCAGGTCCGATTCGGTCTGGAAGCCGACGAGGTCGTACGCGAACAGCGAGCGCATCAGCCACTCGTGCTCCGGAATCGCGGCCATGATCGGCGGCGGCGGCATCGGAATGTGCAGGAAGAAGCCGATCGGATTCGTGCAGCCCGTCGCACGCAGTTCGGCGGCGAGCGGAATCAGCTGGTAGTCGTGGACCCAGACGATATCGTCGGGGCGCAGCAGCGTGCTCAGCTTGCGCGCGAACAGCTGGTTCACGCGCCGGTAGCCGTCCGCGAAGCGCCGGTCGAACTGCGCGAGATCGAGCCGGTAGTGGAACACCGGCCACAGCACGTTGTTCGAGTAGCCGAGGTAATACGCGTCGTAATCCTGCGGATCGAGATCGATCGTCGCGAGCTGGATGCCGCCGACGTTCTGGATCTGCACGTCGTCGCCGTGCGCGGGATGGTCGCCGTCGCCGCGCAGCCTGCCGCTCCACCCGAACCAGACGCCGCCCGATTCCTGCAGGCTGTCTTTCACGGCCACGGCAAGCCCGCCTGCCGCGGCTTTACGGGGATCTGCAATACGATTGGATACGACGACGAGTCGGCTCACCAGCTCTCCTGCGAATGGTTGGGGAAGGTTCGTGCGGCCAGGGCGTGAGGCGGACGCCGCCATCGACGCGAGGCGCGATGGGGCCGCGAGACGAGCGGACGGGAATCAGGGCACGCGATTCGCCGTTCGAACGTGGAGTGCTTTTTTAAGCATACTCGTCATTCGGGTGATTTAAAAGTGCATGACCTGGATCAACGCAACCGCGCATCGATGCGATGCGCGTTGTTCCGTGCGTTTGACCGACAGGATCGGAAATTGCGCGGCCGTGTGCGCAACGGGAAGCGGAGGGCCGGAGAAGGGGGATCGAAGGCGACGGCGAGCGATCGTGTTCGGCCACGCTGGCGCTGTCGATCGCGACGGTTTCGGTCGACGCGGGCGGGCCGCGCCGATCGATCATGGGGGGCGTTGTCGGCATGCGGGAATGCGCGGGGCGAACGCACGGCGCGTGCCGCGTGATGCGTGGCGTTTCAGGTCCGCGCGAGCGCAACGACCACCGCACGCGGGCCGGGCCGATGCGCGGCCGGGCCGTGTTCCCGCACGACCGGCGAACGGATACCCGCCGGTTCGAACCGTCCCGCGTCAGAACGTCGTGCGCAGGCCGGCCATCACGCTGCGGCCGCCTTCCGGCGCGAAGCCGCGCACGACCGAGGTCGCATAGCGGATCTCCTGGTTCGTCAGGTTGTCGCCGCGCAGGTACGCGAGCCAGTGCGTCGCGCCGACGCGGAACTTGTACGTGAGCATCACGCCGAGCGACGTGTAGCCGTCCGTCGAGAAGTCGTTGTCGGGCACGCGGTGCTGCGACCACGCGTGCGTGACCTGCGCGCGTGCGCCGAACGGGCCGTAGCCATAGTCGGCCGCGAGCGTCGCGCGCAGCGGCGCGATCCGCGGTAGCGGCTGGCCGGTGTCGACGTTGCGTGCATGCGTGTAGTCGGCGGTCAGTTCCAGGTCGACCGTATGGCCGCGCCGCGAGAACGCGCGCCATTTTCCATCGAGTTCGACGCCGTAGAACTCGGCGCGCACGCCGCGATAGATTGCTTCGTTGAGCGTATCGTCGGCGCCGGGCGCGACCGGCTCGCCGTCGTCGTTCACGACGCGGCCCGTGTTGTACTCGGTCAGGTAGTTCGAGAAGCGGTTGTAGAACACGCCGACGCTGCCGCGGTTCGGGCCGCTCGCATAGCGCAGCGACAGGTCGGTCGACACGGCCTTTTCCTTCGCCGCGTTCGGGTTGCCGATCAGGAACTGGCCGGTCGCATCGTGCGGGCCGTTCGAGTACAGCTCGTAGAAGGTCGGTGCGCGCTCCGTGTAGGCGACGTTCGCCGCGACCGACCATACGGGCGTCAGCGAGAACAGCGCGCCGGCCGAGACGCTGCCGGCATTGAAGTCGCGCGGCTGCGCGCGCGCGAATTTCTCGACGCCGGCCGGATCGGGATCGACCTTCACGTGCTCGAAGCGTCCGCCGAGGCTCAGCTTCAGCGCCGGGACGACCTGCCATTCCTCGAGACCGAACAGCGCGACGCTGTTCGTGCGGGTGGACGGCACGAGCAGTTCGTCGCCGAGCGCCGAGAACGTGTTCTGGCCGAACTGCACGCCGATCGCGCCTTCGAACGGCCCGATCCTGCGATGCCGCGCCTCGATGCGCGCCTCGTAGCCGCGGTTGCGGAAGGTGGTCGCCGTCTCGCCGTTGTCGACTTCCTTGTGGCGATAGTCGGTGTACGCGAAGTCGAACTTCAGCTTCGTGAACGGGCCGCTCAGGTTGCGTACCTCGGACGCGAACGCGAGGCGTTCCTGGCGCATCCGCAGGCGCACGTCGTCCTCGGCGACGGAGCCGTAGTTCGACTCGTAGCCGCTGTACGACAGGCCCGCGAAACCGTCCGCCCACGTGTACGACGCGCCGAGCGCGCCGCCATGCACGCGGCCGTCGCTGTTCGGTACGCTGCCTTCCGGCTGCGGCGTGTCGGGGCCGTCGATCGCGCGTTGCTGGCTGCTGCGCGCGTAGCCGGGAATCCGCAGCTTGCTCGTTTCGCGATCGAATGCGTCGACATGGAACGCGAAGCGGCCGTTGCCGCCTTCGACCTGTGCAGCGCCCGCGCGCACTGAATTCGCGCCGCCGTAGCGTGCGTCGAGCGCGCCCGTCACGCCTTCGATCGCTTCGCGCGGAATCCGGTTGTCGATCGTGTTGACGACGCCGCCGACCGCGTTGCCGCCGTACAGCAGCGCGGCCGGACCGCGCACGATCTCGACGCGTTCGATCGACAGCGGATCCTGCGGCACCGCGTGGTCGTACGACAGCGACGACGCGTCGTACGCGGCGACGCCGTTCTGCAGCAGCCGGATCCGGTCGCCGTCCATCCCGCGGATGATCGGGCGGCCGACCATCGGCCCGTAGGTGGTGGTCGACACGCCGGGCAGGCCGTTGAGCGTCTCGCCGAGCGAGTCGGCCTGGCGGCGTGTCAGCGCGTCGCCGGACAGTTGCGCGGTCGGCGCGATCAGCTCGGTGTCGCCGAGCGGGTTCGCGGTCACAAAGATCGGCGCGAGCGGCGTGGTCTGCGTCGAGGTCGACGGGGCGGGCGTATCGGCCTGCGCGTGCGCGACGGCGGCGAACAGCATCAGCGAAACGGGCGAGAGCGGGCGAAGCGGTAGACGAGGGAGGTCGCGCATGGTCGGTGAATCGTTGGAATCGGATCGGAAAGCGAGCCATGCGGGTCAAGGCTGGATACGATATATTGTTGCATCTGCGGCGCGCAGTGACCCGTCTGGATATGGCTCGGCGTAGCCCGGCCACCCGGATGGAACGGCTTCGGATGGACGAGGTCGCGAAATGATATGTTATATCATTTCAAATTCCAAGCGAAACGGCGGCATGCCGCAGGGTTTCCGGCACATGGCCGAAATGGCTGCGAAAGCAGAGGCGGCCAGTCAAGCCGGGACCGACGGCCCGCGCACCCCGTGTCGCGATGAATCCGCCGGCGTCGCACGCGTTTCCCGCCCCGTTGATGCGCATCAAGGCGTTCCGGTTTCGAGCCCGGATACTGGCCCGGTCATCGACCAGACAGGAGCGACGCATGACACAAACCATGAAAGCGGCCGTGGTGCACGCGTTCGGCGAACCGCTGCGCATCGAGGAAGTGCCGATCCCGACGCCGGGCCCGGGCCAGATCCTCGTCAACATCAAGGCGTCGGGCGTCTGCCATACCGACCTGCATGCAGCCGACGGCGACTGGCCCGTGAAGCCGTCGCTGCCGTTCATTCCCGGACACGAAGGCGTGGGCGTCGTCGCGGCGGTCGGGGCGGGCGTCACGCACGTGCGCGAGGGCGACCGCGTCGGCGTGCCCTGGCTCTACACGGCATGCGGTCATTGCGAGTACTGTCACACCGGCTGGGAAACCCTTTGCCACGGACAGCAGAACACCGGCTATTCGGTCAACGGCAGCTATGCGGAATACGTGCTGGCCGATCCCGACTACGTCGGCCATCTGCCGGCGCAGGTTGCGTTCGACGAGATCGCACCGATCCTGTGCGCGGGCGTGACCGTCTACAAGGGCATCCGCGTCACCGACACGCGTCCGGGCCAGTGGCTCGCGATTTCGGGCATCGGCGGACTCGGCCACGTGGCCGTGCAATACGTGCGGGCGATGGGCCTGCACGTCGCGGCGATCGACGTGTCTCCCGCCAAACTCGCACTCGCGCGCGAACTGGGCGCACAGCTGACGATCGATGCGTCGGCCGACGATCCGGCGAAGGTCATCCAGAAGGAGATCGGCGGCGCGCATGGCGTGCTGGTCACGGCCGTGTCGCGCAGCGCGTTCGCGCAGGCGCTCGGGATGGTGCGGCGCGGCGGCGCGGTGGCGCTCAACGGCTTGCCGCCCGGCGATTTCCCGTTGCCGATCTTTTCGACCGTGCTGAACGGCATCACGGTGCGCGGCTCGATCGTCGGCACGCGTCGCGACCTGCAGGAATCGCTCGATTTCGCGGCGGACGGGCGGGTGCGCGCGCATATCCATCGCGACCGGCTCGGCAACATCAACGACATATTCGCGCGACTGCGCGAAGGGAAGGTCGACGGTCGCGTCGTGCTGACCGACATGCAGTGACGCGCCTTCGGGTACGCTGCCGCGACGCAAGGGGCGCCGCGGCAGCGCTGCGCTCACGCGCAGATCACGGCGCGAAGAACACGTCGGTGCGGTTCGTCAGGTTGCCTGCGTTGGTCTGGACGAAGAACGGATGGAACGACGACGACGGCAGCACGTCGAGCCCCTGGTAATCGCCGATGAAGAAGCCCTCGGCGTTCGGCGCGAGCTTCATGTCGAACGGGCCGCCGACGCGCCGCTCGTCCGCGAACGTGGTGCCGTTGTCATGCGAGATCTTGCGCCAGAATCCGGTCGGCAGCGTCGTGGTGTTGCCGGCCTGCAGGTCGCGGAAGTCGTAGTAGTTGACCATCACCGCGCCGGTATTGTCGACCCGCACCGATGGATTGAACGCGGGACGCCCGGTCGGCGTGTTCAGTTGCAGCGGCGCACTCCAGCTCGCGCCGCCGTCCTTCGACGTCGACAGCGCGATCTCGTCGTACTGGCCGCCATTGAAGCGGCTGTCCTGCCAGACGACATAGAGCTGCCCCGACGCCGGATCGATCGCGGGTTCCGGAATGATGTCGCCGGTGCGTACCGGTTCGCCGGTGTTCGGATCGGTCACGCCGACCGTCTGCAGCCCGGCGATCACCTGCGGCTTCGTCCAGGTCGCGCCGTCGTCGGTCGACTTGATGAACGCGACCTTGCCGGCCGCCTTGCTGAACGGCGGCTGGATCAGGTCGAAGAAGTCGTAGAGCGTGCCGGTCTTCGGATCGACGACGATCTGGTTGCCGATCGTCTGCTGACGCGACGGCACGTTGACGATCACCTTCGCGCGGCTCCACGTCTTGCCGCCGTCGACCGTCTTCGAGAACAACGTCGGCCCGCGGTAGGCCTGCGTGTGCAGGTTCGCGTACGGGTTGCCGTTCGGCAGTTCGAGGCGGTCCCACACCGCGTAGGCCGTGCCGGCCTTCACCGGGTTCGCCGTCACCGATTCCTTGTCGTTGAAGAACTGCGTCGTCGGTTCGTCGTTCGCGATCAGCACGGCCGGGCTGCTCCAGGTCTGTCCGCCGTCGGTCGACACCGACGCCGCGACCGCATTGCCGTTGTTCGACTGGTTGAACGAGATCGACACCGAATACGCGGTGCCGTCCGGCCCGAACGACACCCACGGATCGGACGCGCGCTCGTACTTGAGCCCGCCCGGCGCGCAGGCGCTGAACGGCTGCGGCGTGCGCGCCCAGGTCGCGCCGCCGTCGAACGTGTAGCCCGCGACGAGCCCGTGGGCGCCGCCGTTCGACCAGCGGTCCTGCTGCCACACGCCGATCATGTTGGTCGGGTTTGCCGGATTGACTGACAGCCACGGTTCGACCTCGGCGTTCACGTAGACGGTGCCGGGGCCGCCGATGGTGCAGGCGGCGAACGGGCTCGGGCCGGACACGACCACGGGCTCGGCATGGGCTGCTGCTGCGGCGACCATCGCCATGGCCGTCGCGGCGGACAGGCGGGTGAGGCGAGTGACAAGGGCGGGGGACACGATCGTGCGTCGCATGGACTGCTCCTCGTTGACGTGCGGCGGCGACGGCGCGGCATAGCGGCACGACGCGCACCGGCACGCGGCGGCGATGGATGCCGTGCAGCGCGTCGGCTCGTGTCGTTCAGGGGGCCGCTTCGGTCATCGCAATCCGCGGGTGCTGGAGGCCGCCAGCACGTCGGTCAAGACTCCTCTTCATTTTCATTGGGTGTCGGGTGCGTCTCGGGAGGCGGGCCCGACGGGAAGGCCAGTCCGTGCATACGACGAATGCGTCGAAGTGGATTGCAATGTAGGCGATCCGTATGCGGCACGGCAGGCAATTTTTTGTAACAGAGCGTAGCCGGAAAGCGTTGCCGGCGCGGCGCGGTCGGCACGCAAAATTTGCCGCCGCGAGCGGGGGCAAAAACGAAGCGAGAAGACGAATCGCAATCGCTCTCGATTGCGCTGCTCGCATCACCGGTTGTCGATGCGGCGTGCCGCCCGCGTGGTTCAGCGTTCGGCCGGAAAGCGGTCCTGCAAGGCGTGCAGCCAGCGCGCGACGACGTCGAGTTCGTCGTCGGAAAAGCCGTCGCACAGCTTGCCGTTCAGATCGCGCAGCAGCACGCGCGCACGCTTGAGCGCCGCGTGACCTTCGTCGGTCAGGAACAGGCGCGTGGCGCGCCCGTCGTCCGAATCGGCGTGACGCGCGAGCAGGCCGGCCTTCGCCATCCGGTCGGCGAGCCCCGTCATCGCGGACGGCGCCAGTTGCAGCGCCGCGCCGACTTCGCCGATCAGCGCGCCGTCCTGCCTCGCGAGGCAGAACAGCACGCCGGCCTGCGCGGCGCTGGCGCGCGCATCGGTCTCGGCCTCGGCCTTGCGGTCGACCCAGCGCTGCACGCGCCGCTGGCCGATGTTCAACAGGAAAAACAGTCGTCGGTCTTCGCTCAAGCTCGGTTCCCGGCTGCAATGGAAAGGGACGGACGGCCCGCATCGCGCGGCGCGTCGAGCGCCTGCGCGAGCCAGTCGGCGACCGCAGGCCACAGCACGGTGCCGGGCCGGCTGCGGAAGAAGCCCATGTGCCCGACCGGCCCGCTGCCCGCTGCATGCGGATCGATCTGGCGGCGTTCGACGGCCGCCCGGGTCAGGTAGCTTACCAGCAGGTCGATCGCGGGCGGGTTCGCCCATGGATCGTCGTCGAAGCCGAGCGCGAGAATCGGCAACTGCTGCTTCGAGAAGCGCTCGGCCGCGCCGAGCGTCGGATCGTCGAAGAAGTAGTGCGGCAGCGTGGTCCAGCCGCTCCATTCTCGGAACACGCCGGCGGGGAGGTCCTCGCCGAGCCCGAGCCGCTTGCCGGGCACGTAGCCGAGCAGCGCGGACGCGAGCGGGCCGAGCACGCGCAGGATCAGCCGCACCCTCAGCCGCTCCGCCGCGCGGGCAATCAGCCGCGTGCTGCCCGCGTGCGCGGCGACGAGCACGGCCGCACGCAGGTAACGGGTACCGGCCGACAGCCCGATCGCGTGGCCGCCGACGCTATGCCCGACCGCCAGCAGCGGCAGCCCGTCGTGCGTCTCGCGGGCCCACGCGATCGCGCCGCCGACGTCGAGCTCGACCCAGTCGCGCATGCGGGCCTGCAGCGCGCTCAACCGTGCGGGCCGCGACGCGCCGATGCCGCGATAGTTGTAGGTCAGCGCCGCGAAGCCGCGCTCGGTCAGGAAGCGCGCGAAGCCCGCGTACAGCCGCTCCGGCACGGCGGTTGCCGGATGGATCAACACCAGCGCGCGCGGCGGCGCGTCCGGCGACCACAGCGTGCCGCGCAGCGTGTAGCCGTCGGCGGCGGAAAACTCGATGGGTTCTGACGTCATGGCCATCCTCGTCCCGGGTAGGTATTTCGTATGCGAAATATAGTGCGTAATGTATTTCGCGTGCGAAATATATATCGAGGGAACATTCGAACGGCTTCCGGTGAAGCCCGGCGGACAGCGTCGCTTCACGGCGGTCATTTCATAAAATATTTGCATCTTTGCATAGCAGAATATTGCGTTTGTCTGATGAAGCGGATCGCCGTATCTTCACCGGTTCCAGCCCGTTCGCCGGCCGTCGCGCCAGGCGGACCCAAGGGCGCCGCCGTCGCGCGGCCGCCCGCCAACCTCCGGGGAGATCACCTTGTCGAGCCGAATCGTCACGGCGCTGCTGCTCGCGCTCGCCGCGCAGCCGGGCATCGCGAAAGACACCGTCACGCTGCGCGTCGGTGAACAGAATTACTTCAACATCCAGGCGTCGATGGAGGCGTCCGGCGTGCTGAGGGACCTGCCTTACACGATCGAGTGGAAGCACTTCCAGGCCGCCGCGCCCGTCGCGGAAAGCCTGAACGGCAACGCGATCGACGTCGGCTTCCTCGGCGATTCCGCGCTGCTCACGCTGGCCGCGCGCGGCGCGCCGGTGAAAGTGGTCGCGGTGTCGCGGCAGAGCCTCGACGGCGTCGCGATCCTCGTGCCGAAGCACTCGCCGGTGCGCACCGTCGCCGACCTGCAGGGCAAGACCATCGCCGTCTGGCGCGGCGCGTGGAGCCAGCAGCTCGTGCTGCGCGCGCTCGAACACGCCGGCCTGCGCGCGGATTCCGTCAAGTACGCGTACCTGATGCCGATCGATGCGACCAACGCGCTCGCGAACGGCTCGGTCGACGCCGTGTCGTTGTGGGAGCCGTTCGTCAGCACGCTCGCGCTGCGGCAGGGCGCGCGGCCCGTGACGACCGCGCAGGGGCTGATGCCCGCGCTCAGTTTCGTCGCGGCGAACGAGCAGGCGGCCACGGCCAGGCGCGCGGAGATCACCGATTTCCTGAAGCGCGTGGTGGCGGCGCGCCAGTGGGTCGACAGTCATCCGCGCGAGTACGCGGACCTGTGGGCGAAGCGCGCGAAGCTCGAGCCGGATGTCGCGTACCGCTGGCTCGACCATGCGCACCAGCGCGTGGGCCCGGTCGACGACACGGCCGCGAAGGATGCGCAGAACACCGCCGACTTCCTGCACAAGGCGGGCGTGATTCCGGCCGCGTACGACACGGCGAAGCTGCTCGACCGCTCGTATGCGGGCGCGTTCGCGGCACCCGCACAGAAGACGGCCGCCGCGCAGTGAACGTGCGGCCTCCGATCCCTCCTCAGAAGGACAGCCCGACATGCCAGTCGACATCATCGGCATGATCACCGCGACGCCCGGCGCGGAGGTCGACGTACCGGGCGGCGCCGCCGTCCAGCCCGACTACGTGCGGCGCTTCGCGCAGGCGCACGAAGCCGCCGGCTTCGACCAGATCCTGGTCGGCCATTTCAGCAACGCGGCGGACGGTTTCATCGTCGCGTCGTTCGCGGCCGCCGCGACCGAACGCATCCGCCTCCTGCTCGCGCATCGGCCGGGCGTGATCGTGCCGTCGGCCGCCGCGCGGCAGATCGCGACCCTCGACGTGTTCAGCGGCGGCCGGCTCGCGCTGAACGTCGTGTCGGGCGGCGACGATGCCGACCTGCGGCGCGACGGCGATTTCGTGCCGCACGACGCACGCTACCGCCGCACCGGCGAATATCTCGACGTGCTGAAACGCATCTGGCTGGCCGACACGCCGGTCGATCACGACGGCGAGTTCTATCGGCTGCACGGTGCGTCGCCGGTCGTGAAAGGCGCGCAGCGGCCGCACCTGCCGATCTATTTCGGCGGTTCGTCGCCAGCCGCGCTGGCCGTGGCCGGGCAGCACGCGGACGTCTACATGACGTGGGGCGAGCCGCTCGCCGCGGTGCGCGAGCAGATCGCGCGCGTGCGGGCCGCTGCGGCGCCGTTCGGACGCGCGCCGCGCATCAGCGTGTCGTTCCGGCCGATCGTCGCCGACACCGAAGCTGCTGCGTGGGAGAAGGCCGAGGCGATCCGCGCGCGCGTGCGTGCGGCGCGGCTCGCGAACGGCCAGCCGATCGACGGCCATGCGCCGCGGAATGCGGGCTCGCAACGGCTGATGGCCGCGGCCGCACAGGGCGACGTGCTCGACGAGCGGTTGTGGATGGGTGTCGCGAACCTGACCGGCGCGCGCTGGAATTCGACCGCGCTCGTCGGCACACCGGAACAGGTCGCGCGTGCGCTCGGGGCGTATTACCGGCTCGGTGTATCGACGTTCCTGATTCGCGGTTTCGATCCGCTCGACGATGCGCTGGCTTACGGGCGCGATCTGATTCCGGCGATTCATGCGCATGTCGCGGAACTTGACCACCATCGCGATCGCGCGGCGGTGATGGCATAGGCGACGCCGGCCGATTCGTGGATGCGCCCCGGCATCGCCTTCGCGGGATGCCGGGGCGATTTCATTTCATGCGCGTGCCGATGGGCGCTTGATGCACCGGCGCAAAGGCGCATCGACACATCGACGCATCGAATCAAAACGACGGCAACCCCGGCGGATTCGTCTCCGCATGCGCGACCGCCTCGCTCTGCAACCCCCAGCGCGCGAGCGCCTGCCCGTAGCGGCCGTTGCCGATCAGCGCGTTCGTCGCGAGCGTCAGCGCCGGCGCGAGCCCGCTGCCGCGACGCGTCGCGATCGCGACATCCGCATTTGCGGGCCAGCCCGCGTTGACGACGCCGACCCGGCGGATCTTGCCGTCGCGCGCGGCCTCGTACGCGAGCGACGCGTTCGGATTCAGTTCGGCATCCGCGCGGCCCGACAGCAGCGCGACGCGTGCCGCCGCATCGTCGTCGAAATAGAGCAGTTCGGTCGCCTTCAGCCCTTGCGCGTCATTGCGCCGGCTCCATTCGAGCAGGATGCGTTCCTGGCTCGTGCCCGCCCCCGTGATGATGCGCAGGCCCGCGACGTCCTTCGGTTCGGCGATCTTCGCGATCGGGCTCGCGGTGCGCACGTAGAAGCCGTGCAGCCCGAGCCGGTAGGTCGTGAAGTCGTATTTCTCCTTGCGCTTCTCGGTCACGCCGACGTTCGAGATCACCGCGTCGTACTTGCCGGACGTGAGCCCGAGCGGCCAGTCGGCCCACGCGGTCGGCACCAGCACCAGCGTGCGGCCGAGCGCATCGGCGACGAGCTGCGCATAGTCGGGATCGGCGCCGACCACCGTGCGCGCGTCGGTTGCATAGGTCGATACGGGCGGTGCATGTGGCGAGATCGCGACCGTGAACGCACCGTCGCGTACCCAGCGGTAGGTGCTTGCCGCGCGAATCGCCGCATCGTCGCGCGACGCGCGGATCCGGCCGGCCTGGCGCGGATCGAGGTCGGCGGTCGCGGCGGCGGCCTCGGTCGCTTGCCACCGCAGGCCTGCGACGGCCGCCAGGGTGGCGGCGATGAACCGGCGTCGGTCGATCATCGTCGGTGGCCTCGAAGGTCGTGAGCCGTGTGCATCAGAGCACCCGCGACAGGAACGCGCGCGTGCGCGGATGGGCCGGCGCGTCGAGCACGACGGCGGGCGGCCCCGACTCGACGACGCGGCCGCGCTCCATGAACAGCACGGTGTCCGCGACTTCGCGCGCGAAGCCGATCTCGTGCGTGACGATCACGAGCGTGGTGCCCGAGCGCGCCAGCTCCTTGATCACGTCGAGCACTTCGTTGACCAGTTCGGGATCGAGCGCCGACGTCGGCTCGTCGAACAGCAGCACCTTCGGGCGCAACGCGAGCGCCCGCGCGATCGCGACGCGCTGCTGCTGGCCGCCGGACAGCTGGCGCGGGTATGCATCGGCCTTGTCGGCGAGGCCGACGCGCGCGAGCAGCGTGCGCGCGGTGCGTTCGGCGGCCTCGCGCGTGACGCCGCCGACGGCGACCGGCGCCTCGATCAGGTTCTCGAGCACGGTCAGATGCGGAAACAGGTTGAAGTTCTGGAACACCATGCCGACCGCCGTGCGGCGCTTCAGCACGTCGCGCTCCTTCAGCTCGTGCAGCACGTCGCCGTCGCGCCGATAGCCGATCAGCTCGCCGTCGATGGCGATGAAGCCGTCGTCGACGCGTTCGAGATGGTTGATGGTGCGCAGCAGTGTCGACTTGCCCGAACCGGACGGCCCGACGATCACCGTCACGCTGCCGCGCGGCGCGACGAACGACACGTTGTCGAGCACGCGCTGCATGCCGAACTGCTTCGACACGTTGTGCACGGCGACTTCGCCGCCGGTGTGCGGCACCGGCGCGGCCGCGGCGTCGCCGTGGGCCGCCGCGCCGGTTGCCGTTGCGTTGGGTGCCGCCGCATGCCGCCACAGCGCACTGACGCGCGCCAGCACGAACGTCAGCGCCGACGGCGGCGGGTTGCGCAGCGCGCCGCGCGCATAGTGGCGCTCGACCTGCACCTGGATCGCCGACAGCACGGTCAGGATGATCAGGTACCAGACGGTCGCGACCATCAGCAGCGGAATCACTTCCAGATTGCGGCGATAGATCACCTGCACCGTATAGAACAGCTCGGGCATCGCGAGCACGTAGACCATCGACGTGCCTTTCGCGAGCGAGATCAGGTCGTTGAACGCGGTCGGCAGGATCGCGCGCATCGCCTGCGGCAACACGATCCGGGTGGTCTGGCGGCCGCGCGGCAGGCCGAGTGCGGCGGCCGCTTCGAGCTGCCCCTGGTCGACCGCGAGAATCCCGCCGCGAATCACCTCCGCGGAAAACGCCGCGTGGTTCAGCGACAGGCCGAGCACGGCCGCGAGGAACGGGCTGATCAGGTCGGTGGTCGGCGTGTCGAACCACACGATGTCGGTGAACGGCACGCCGAGCCGCACGTGTTCGTACAGGTAGCCGACGTTGTTGAGGATCAGCAACAGCACGATCAGCGGAATCGACCGGAACAGCCACACGAAGGCCCATGCGCTCGCCGAGAGCAGGCGCGAGCGCGACAGCCGGGCCAGCGCGACGAACCCGCCGAGCGCGAAGCCTAACACCGCGCCGAGCAGCGTCAGCACCAGCGTGCGCGCGAGCCCGGACAGCACCGGCGGCGACAGGAACCATTCGGCGAACACGGGCCAGCCCCATTGCGGGTTGCCGAGGATCGAATGCAGCGCGAGCGCGATCAGCACGAGCGCGAGCACGGTGCCGACGGTGCGCGACCGGTGCCGGGCCGGCACGATCCGCGGGCGTGTGCCCGCGTCGCGGAGGTGGGAGGAAGCGAGCGGCGGCAGTGCGCCGCCGAGATGGGTCGTGTCGCTCATGTCGGTGAGGGTCCTCGATCGGGTCGGTCGGACGCGCCGCGCGTGGCGGCGCGGCGGCGTCACGCGTGCGCTTCGGCCGCGTCGTCCTGCTTCTGCACCGCGCCGGGCGCTGCATGGCGGCTCGCCTTGCGCGGCAGGCCGAGGTGGTCGCGCAGCGTGCTGCCCGGCAGGTCGCGGCGGTAGCGGCCGCGCGCCTCGAGCACCGGAATCACGAGGTCGACGAAATCGTCGACGCCCTGGGCCTGCACCGGGAAGCCGAGGATGAAACCGTCGCCGGCACCGGCGTCGTGCCAGCGGATCAGCTCGTCGGCGACGTGCTCGGCCGTGCCGATGAAGTTCGGGCGCGGCGTCGCGACGGCAAGCGCCGTCTCGCGCAGCGTCAGGTGCTTATGCTTCGCGTCGGCCTTGATCCGGTCGGTGGTCGAGCGGAAGCTGTTGCGGCCGATGTCGCCGAGTTCGGGGAACGGCGCGTCGAGCGCGTACTGCGTGAAATCGTGGTGATCGAAATAGCGGCCGAGATACGCGAGCGCCTCGTCGATCGTCAGCAGGTCGCGGATCGCCTGGTATTTGTCTTCCGCCTCGGCAGCCGTGCGGCCGACGATCGGCCCGACGCCCGGGAAGATCTTCACGTCGCCGGGCTGCCGCCCGTGCTCGACCGCGCTTTGCTTCACGCGCCGCGTGAACGCGGCCGTTTCGTCGAGCGACGGCGAATGCGTGAACACCGCGTCCGCATACTTGCCCGCGAGCCCGATGCCCGTGTCGGACGAGCCGGCCTGGAAGATCACCGGCTGCCCTTGCGGCGAGCGCTGGATGTTCAGCGGGCCGGCAACCTGGAAGAAGCGGCCGTGGTGATCGAGCGTGTGGAGCTTGTCGCGATCGAAGAAGCGCCCGCTCGCGCGATCGCGCACGAACGCGTCGTCGTCCCAGCTATCCCACAGCCCCTGCACGACGTCGAGGTATTCGTCGGCGATCTCGTAGCGCAGTTCATGCTCGGGATGCGCCTTGCCGAAATTCTTCGCGGTGCCTTCGAGCGGCGTCGTCACGACGTTCCAGCCCGCGCGTCCGCCGCTGATCGCATCGAGCGACGCGAGCTGGCGCGCGACCGTGAACGGCTCGCTGTAGGACGTCGAGATCGTGCCCGCGAGGCCGATCTTGTTCGTCGCGACCGCGAGCGCGGACAGCACGGTCAGCGGCTCGAAGCGGTTCAGGAAGTGCGGAATCGACTTCTCGTTGATGTAGAGGCCGTCCGCGACGAACGCGAACGCGATGCCGGCGGCTTCCGCCTTGCGCGCGATGCCGATCGCGAAGTCGAGGTTGATGCTCGCGTCCGGCGGGTTGCTCGGATGCCGCCACGCGTTCATGTGGCTGCCTGCGCCTTGCAGCATCAGGCCGAAGGGAATCGATCGTCGGGTCGTCATGGGGGCGTCACGCGTTCTGGTCGGGGAAAGTGGAACGAAGGGAGGGTTCGGCCGCGAGGGCCGCCTGCACGGGGGTGATCGACTGCACGCCGCCGAGCCATTCGGCCGACGCGAGCCGTGCCGCGTAATCGGTCACCGGCGAGTCGATCACGAACGCGTCGACGTCGAGCCGCCGGCTCAGTGCGTCGAGCGCGCGGTGCACGCGCTCGGGCGTATCGGCCAGCACGGTCGGGCGCAGTTCGTCGATCCGGTAGTCGGACGCGCCGCTTTGCCGCGCGAACTCGGCGGCGGCCTGCGCGCTCGCCAGGTTGAAGCTCTGGCCGCCGGCGAATTGCAGTTTGAAGATCTTCAGCGGCCCGATCAGTTGCTCGGCTTCGTCGCGGGTCGGGGCGGCGACCGCGTACAGCGCGACGAGGGGGCGCGTGCCGCCTGCGTCGCGGTAGGCGGCCAGCGAGCGTTCGAGGTTCGCGTCGTCGCCGTTGAAGTGCCCCGCGTAGCAGAAGCGCCAGCCGTTGCGGGCGGCGAGCGCGCCGCTGTCGGGCGAGCCGCCGAGCAGGATGCGCTCGGGCGCGTGCGGTGGCACCGGCATCGCGACCGCGCCGGCGAGCGGATGATCTTCCGCGACGCCCCAGCCGAGGAACGCGTCGAGTTCCGCGAGCTGGCCCGCGAAGTCGGGCTTCTTCGCCTTGTCGTGAAACCACTGCAGCGCGCGCGTGGTCAGCGGCAGCCCGCCGGGCGCCTTGCCGATGCCGAGATCGACGCGGCCCGGCCCGAGCGCGGCGAGCAGCTTGAACGTCTCGGCGACCTTGAACGGGCTGTAGTGCTGCAGCATCACGCCGCCCGAGCCGACGCGAATGCGCGACGTGTGCGCGAGCAGGTGCGCGACGACGATCTCGGGCGCGGAGCTCGCGAAGCCGGGCGTGCCGTGATGCTCGGCGACCCAGAAGCGCTCGTAGCCGAGCTGTTCGGCGCGCTGCGCGAGGGTCGTCGTGAAGCGCAGCGCGTGGGCGGCGGTCGCGCCGTCGGCGATCGGACTCTTGTCCAGCAATGAAAGCGAATAAGACATGGTGTTCGGCGTTCCTGCGAAGGCGTGAAGGGGCGGCGCTCAGCTCTTCGGCAAACCGGGTGGATTCGTGCGCGACTGGTCGATCGCTTCGGATGCGAGGTTCCAGCGGCCGAGGATCTGCTGATAGCGGCCGTTCTTGATCAGCCCGTTCAGCGCGACCGTCAGCGGATCGGCGAGCCCGCTGCCGCGGCGCGTCGCGATCGCGATGTCGGCCGTGCGCGGCCAGCCGCCGCTGATCGCGCCGACGAGCCGCGTCTTGCCCTGCTGCGCGCTCTGGTACGCGAGCACCGAGTTCACGCTGAACACGGCATCCGCGCGGCCCGACTGCACCGCGACGATCCGCATCGCCTGGTCGTCGTAGTACTGGACCTGCACGGGCTTCAGGCCGTGCGCGACGTTCTCGCGGTCCCACGCGAGCAGGATCTTTTCCTGGTTGGTGCCGGCGTCGGTCACGATGCGCAGCCCCGCGACATCCTTCGGTTCGCGGATCGACTGGATCTTGCTGTCGTTGCGCACGTAGAAGCCGACCTGGTCCTTGCGGTAGGTCGAGAAATCGAACTTCTGCTTGCGTTCCTCGGTGACGGTGACATTCGAGATCACCGCGTCGACTTTCCCCGATTCGAGCGCGAGCGGCCAGTCGGCCCACGTGAGCGGGACGATCTTCAGCTTGCGGCCGAGACTGTCGGACACGAGCTGGCCGACGTCCGCGTCGAAGCCGATCACCGTGCGTGCGTCGGTTGCATACGAGCTGATGGGCGGCAGGCTCGGCGCGACGCCGATCGTCAGCGTGCCGGCTTCGGCGAACTTGAACGACGCCGGCACCGCACGCTCGACGGCCGCATCGGCCGTGCCGCGCGGACGGGTGCGCTGCTCGGGGCTCAGGTCGAAGGTCGCGGCGGCCGCGGCGAAAGCGGTCGCGCCGATCAGCGCGGCGGCCAGCGTGCGGATCGCACGCGGCGTGAAGGGTACGGCTCGTTGCATGGATGTGTCCTGTTGTTGTGTTGTCGTCGGAAGCGAGGGAGCGGAATCGGATGGCGCGAGGCGTTCAGCGCGGCAGCGCCGCTTCCGGCAGCGGCGCCCACAGGTCGGCGAGCGTCGACGTGCGCGACGGATCGGCGAGATCCTTGCCGAAGCGCAGGTGGAAATACGCTTCGGGGTCGATCGACGAATCGAACAGCCGCGTATAGCCGGTGCGGTCGTACAGCGCCCACGCCTCGGGCTGGCGAAAGCCGGTGGTCAGGTACACGCGTCGATAGCCCTGCTGCGCGGCACGCAGTTCGAGCGCGTCGACGATCAGGCGCGCGAGCCCCTGGCGGCGCAGGTCCGTGCGGGTCCAGATGCGTTTGAGTTCGGCGGTCTGCGCGTCGTAGCGCTTGAATGCGCCGCCGCCGATCGTTTCACCATCGCGCAGCAGCAGCACGAACGCGCCTTCGGGCGGTGCGAACAGGTCGGCCGGGTAGCGCGCGAGTTCGTCGCGGGCGGACGCGCGGCTGTCGGGGCGATACGCGTCGTAGCGCGTCGCGTATTCGTCGATCAGTGCGTCGATCAGCGGCTGGGCGCGGACGTCGAGCGGCGTCGTGTCGATGATGCGGTCGTTCGTGGCCATGGGCATCGCGAAGGGCGCGCGATGCGGACGTTCCTGGCGGGGGCGGGGCACACGGCCCGTCCGGTCTGTTCCGTTATCGCGACGCGGTTGTCGTGATGGCGGCGGCCGCCGTGCTTGCTGCGCTGCATCCGGCGTGCCGCCGCCGTTTTGAATACGTTAGCGGCGCGGCCGGCAAAGACGAACGAAGCAATTTCGATAAGGATTTCGCGGGGGGCGTCAGAAGGCTTGCAGGGGGAGTGGGGTGGGGGTGACGAAGGTGCGCATGCGTCGAATGTCCTGTTCAACGCATGCGGATGCCGAACGGCGTGTGTCTAGGCCGCGCGTACCTCGGCGAGCAGATCCGGATGGCGATCCAGGATCTTGAGCAGCTTCACAAGGGCAAGCGGAGGGTTCGTCTTGCCGGTTTCATAGCGCGAGAACGCATTGACGCCGCCACCGAATAGCTCGGCTGCCTCGCGTTGATCCAGCATCAACTTCTTGCGCACCTTCGCAATGAACCTCGGGTCGACGATGGTCGCGTTCACTTGCTTGTTGAACTCGCTGATCGCTTCCCCGAGCCGGGTGGCCTCGTCGATATCAAGCACCGACTCGCCGCAGGCCGGACAGAAGTCGCCGGTTATAGCGCGAACGACGGTCGAGCGGCCCTTGTACGTGTAAGGAACGTCTCGTGTATCACGGACCAGTTTTGCGGCACCGCACGCAGGGCACTTCATTTTCATCGCTCCTTGAACGACACGATCAGCACATCGTCGATCACGGTCAGTTTCAGATACACGTCGCCATTCACGGTGCGACGCCGATAGCCGTCCTGCCAGATCGTATGGTCGGCGTAGGTCGTCATGCTCTTGTAGAAATCGGCGGTATCCAGCGACATGACGACACCGAGCGCCTCCGTTTCCGTGAAACCCGGTTGGCGGGCCCCGAACACCGCACTCGTCGTCAACCGGACGTTGCCGGTTTCGATGAGTGCCTTGACCCGCGACAGCTTGCAATGAGGCGTGTTCTTTTCCGGCCGCGATCGTAACCAAAAAAGTTAATTTGTCAAGTTGGTTAATGGCGCACGTGCGGTCCGCCACCCTTGGCAGACTGCCCGGAAAAGACACGAATCGGTAACGGGCCTAACGGGCAACGCGCGGCGGCGTCGACGCCTCCGCCAGCTGAAACAGGCAATCCCCACGCCGCACCTGCGCGGGCACGCGCTTGCACACCACCTCGCCGTCGCCCTTGAACCGATGCAGCACCGGTTCGCGCAGCGGCGTATCGGGGAAGTGCACCCACGCGGCCGGCTGGCCGGCCTTCACCTGGTCGCCGAGTTCGACGAGCGGTTCGTACAGCCCGCGTTCGTACGCATAGACGAAGTGGCGATCGCCGTCGACGCGCAGGAAGCGCGTGACGGTCGGCGGCGCGTCGGGCACGAGCGCGCCGTGCAGCAGGCCGATATGGCCGAGGTAGTGCAGCAGCCCGTGGCGGCCGAGCCGGATCAGCGACGGATCGGCCATCCCCGCACCGCCGAGTTCGGTCACGATCGAGATCGCGCCTTGCCGGCGCGCGGCCGATGCGGAATGCACCGGGTTCGGCGCGTGCAGCAGTGCGTTCGGCAATCCGAACGCGACGAGCAGCCCGTTGAGCGTCGCCGCTTCGTCGTCGTCGAGCGGGTCGATCGCGAGCATGTTGCCGCCCTGGTACAGCAGCGAGCTGCCGCCCGAATGCAGGTCGACCAGATACTGCGCGCGCGACAGCAGCGCGTGCTCGATGTAGTGGGCGATCATCTGCGTCGGCGTGCCGGTCGGGTCGCCGGGGAAGCTGCGGTTCAGGTTGCCTTCGTCGAGCGGCGACACGCGCAGGCCCGCGTCGGCCGCGGGGAAATTCGCCATCGGCAGCAGGATCAGCTGCCCGGTGACCGACTCCGGGTCGATCTCGCGCATCAGCTGCGACACGATGATCTGGCCTTCGTATTCGTCGCCGTGGTTGCCGGCCATCACGAGCGCGACCGGGCCGTCGCCGTTGCGGATCGACACGATCGGGATCGGCAGCCAGCCGTACGCGGAGCGATGCACGGAATGCGGCAGGCGCAGGTAGCCCGCATGCTTGCCTTGCGCATCGAGATCGATTTCGCAGTGGATGGGATTTCGGTGTGAGGAGGAGGCGGTCATGGCGGCATCGTTCGAAGAACGTGAATCTGCCATCTTATCGGGAAACGACCGCCGCGCGGCGTGCGCGGTGCGGGCGATGTCGAACGCCGTCAACCGGCCCGCGCGCGAACGCGCGACAGGCGCAACCGGAGCAGCCGCGTGCGACGTTGCAGCGCTGAAACGCATGCCGGCGTGCGGCCGGCAGCCTGCATACGCCGTGTCGCGCGTCAGCCCCTTGCCGCGACGGGGCCGGCGCGCGTGATCGCGTCAGCGGCCCGATGTTTCAGCTTCGATACGGCCTTCTTCCCACAGCGCCCAGAAACGGCTGCCGGCGCGATACGGATTCGCGCGTCGCGCGGCGTGATCGGCGACGCCCTGGCGAAACGCGCCGTACAGCGTCAGCGGCGGATTGTCGACGCACGCGGCTTCACGGGCGGCGGGCATGCGGCGCTCGGAGACGAGCCGCCGGATCAGCGAGGCACCGTCGATCACGTCCAGTTGATCGATCGTTTCCGCGCGGCTGAGAACTTCGACGGTATTCATGTGTGGGCTCCCGGACATCCTGTTTCCCACTCAAGGAGCAATAAGAGTGCCAGCCATGAAATACCGCGCGCCGCCGCGATCGTGCGGGCTTCTGCTGCGAACGCGACGCATGGAACGGGCCGATGTTACGGAACACGTCACGTGACATCGCCGGGCACGGCGAAACACATGCACGCACGCGTCGAACCACGCAAAGCGTTTCCGACATGAATCGCGGGAAGCGAAGGGACCTGCAGGGAAGCGCGGCGGCCGGCGGCGGAGACACGCGCCGCGCGTGCGCTCAGGTCGCGGTGGCGGGCGCCACGCGGCGGCTGCCGGCCGAATAGAAGCGGTACATCCCCTTGCCGGCCGACTTCGCGTCGTAGAGCGCGCTGTCGGCCTGCCGGATCAGTTCGTCGGGGGAGCCGTGTCCGTCGTCGAGCGCGATGCCGATGCTGATCCCGAACACGACGGTCTCGCCGATCGACAGCGTGTACGGCGTCGAGATCTGCCGGATGATCCGCGCGGCGAGGACCGAGCAGGCCTGCATCGTGGTGGCGTCGAGCGCGACGATGAACTCGTCGCCGCCGACCCGTGCCGCCAGTTCGCCGGGCGGCAGCGTCTTGCCGAGCCGCTCGGCGACCTGCATGAGCACTTCGTCGCCGGCCTGGTGGCCGAAGCGGTCGTTGATCGCCTTGAAGCCGTCGAGGTCGAGATACATGACGGCGAGCGTGGGGCTCGGCAGGTGCGACCGGTGCGCGAGCATCCGTTTGAGTTGCGCATGCAACTCGTGGCGGTTCGGCAGTCCCGTCAGCGCGTCGTGCCGCGCGAGGTGCCGGATGTGCTGCTCGGTGCGGCGGCGCGCGGTGACGTCCTCGACGATGATCACCGCGTTGCCGTCCGGCACGCGGTGGCGCGTGAGTTCGAGCTGGCGGCCGTCGTCGAGCGCGATGTCGAGCGGCACCGGTTCGTCATGGTTCAGCCAGACGTCGCATTGCACGGCGAGACCGGCGCCGTCGGGGTCGGTGACCGCGTTCGCGCCGAGCGCCGCGACGACGTCGGGCAGCGGCGTGTCCAGCATGATCTCGCGCGGCGAGCCGAACAGTTGCGCGGTGCGCCGGTTCGCGACGATCACGCGGCTCTCGCCGTCGATCATGCACAGGCCGTGCGGCATGTAGGTGAGGGCGGCGTCGAAGCGCGCGACGAGCTCGGCATTGCGCTGGCGTGCGGCGATCAGCGCGACCAGCACGCGGTAATGGCGCTCGACGACCGTGCGCATGGCCGCGAGATAGATCACGAGCGGCGGCAGCAGCAGCCATGCGCCGGGCCGGGTGACCAGCAGCGCGCCGATGCCGATCGGCACGACACCGAGCGTGACCTGCGTCATCGCGAGCCGCGGCAGCGCCGAATTGCGCGACGCGATCCCGCCGAACACGCCGCCCGCGACCATCACCGACAGCGTGCCGAGCTCGACGTCGGGCGCATCCACGCAGCCCATCACGCCGAGGCCGAGCACGAAGCACGCGGCGAGCGACACGGGCGCATAGCGCAGCGCCCAGTATTCGGCACGATCGTCGCCGGCGGCACGACGTACCGTATAGGCGCGTGCGATCGCGAGCCGCGCGGCGAGCAGGCCGACGTCGACGACGAGCCACACGAAACACCAGAGTTGTTGCAGCCGGATCAGCGCGATCGCCGCGACGAACGCGCTGGCGAGACCGGACAGCGCCATCGGGCGCACGTCCTCGAACAGCGTGACGAGCATCGACGGGCGCAGCGCGGCCGTCACGCGGTGATTGCCGCAGGGAGGGGTGGCGAGAACGGCGTTCAGGAGGCTTGCCTTGACTGCCATGGCTATTTTGACCTCGACACGATGCGGCGCATCGCCGGCAGCCCCGCACGGCACGGGGCGGGATGACCGGCAAGCCGGATGCGCACGACATTACCATGAAACATCGGCCGCGCGTGCCGTGCGGGGCGTCGGCGCGTAGTCGTACATCGCGCCCGCGCGCATCTTGCGGATTCGCCGACGCGGGGGCAGGATCGTTGCCGACGGGACGATGCCGGGCAGCCGCCCGCGGACCGGTTTCGGCGCGCGCCGCAGGTGGCTCGCCGGCGGAGCGAGATCGGCCGGCGGCGATCGATGCTGCCGCCGCGACACCGCCGGGTCGCGCACGTGTGCCGCCCGCGACCGGGCGCCGCAGCCCGTCCGAATCCCGTTATAAGAAATTCAATAAGTAATTCATGCGGGAAATACTATAGGCGATATATCCAAAACAATGCCAGAATGCGCGCCGCTCCGAACGCCGCGACACCCGATCGCCGTCCGAGCCGCATCAGGAGGTTCCCCCCAATGAAAAACCACGGCCTGTCACGGCGGGGTTTTCTGAAAGCCAGCGTGCTGGCGGGCGTCGCAGTCTACGTCGCGCCCATCGGCAGCCGCGCGTTCGCGGCGCTCTTCGAAGAAAAACTCCTCACCCCCGTCAAATGGGATAGCGTCACCGGCATCCCCCAATTCCGCATCGACGGCATCGCGAAGGTCACGGGCTCGAAAGTGTTCGCCCGTGACGTGCGCGCAGCAGACATGCCGCACTGGCCGCAGCAGCAGTCGCACGCGCTGATCCTGCGCATCACGCAGGCCGACCGCACCTACGAAGGCTTCGACCTGTCGCTGCTCGGCGACGAACTGAAGCCGGACCGCGTGGTCACCGCCGACGATCTCGCGCGCGACGGCGTCGCGTTCCCGACGTTCTACGGCGACGACATGCTGTTGCCGGCGGGCAAGACGCCCGCGTATCTCGGCCATGCGGTCGCGATCCTCATCTACCACGACTTCGCGCGCTTCCGCTTCGCGAAGAACGCGCTCAAGTTCCGCGACGACGTGATCCGCTACGGCGCGGTCACGGGCCCGCTCGAGCGCGATCCGTGGGGTACGTTCCGCTACGTGCGGGTGGGCGGCGGGACGGCCTACGACGACGATGTCTATTCGAGCCTGAAGGACGCGCCGATCTTCCCGAGCATGATGCGCAAGCACCTGCCGGTCTGGCCGGACGGCAAGGAGCACGGCAGGCTCGACGAGCAGGGGATGTTCCTGGCCGGCCAGATCGCCGCCGAACTCGATCGTCCGTCGGCCGACTGGCTCGTGTTCGACCGCGAGTACCGCACGCAGTCGGTCGATACCGCCGCGCTCGAACCCGACAACGCGAACTGCTGGTACGACGCCGCGACGCAGTCGCTGCACCTCGTCGTGCCGACCCAGTCGCCGCTCGAAGTGGCGGAGAACGCGGCCGCGATGGTCGCGAAATGCCGCTTCCCGGTGAAGAAGCTGTTCGTGCATCCGTGCTACACGGTCGGCTACGGCTCGAAGGATCACTGCAACGTGCCGTTCTACGGGCTCGTCTGCGCGCTGTACGCGGACGGCCGTCCGGTGCGGTTCGCGAACGACCGCTACGAGCAGTTCCAGACGTCGCTGAAGCGTCACGCGTTCAAGATGCATTACCGGATCGCGGTCGACCGCAACACGGGCCTCCTGCAGTCGTTCAAGGGCGACTTCGAGGCGAACGGCGGCGGGCGCTCGAACTTCTCGCCGTCGGTGGCGATGGTCGGCGCGACGGCCGCGCAATCGATCTACTACTTCCCGAAGAGCGACCTCGCGGCGGTGGCGATCGCGTCGCGCGCGATCGATGCCGGTTCGGCACGCGGCTACGGCACGCTGCAGAGCATGGCCGCGACCGAGATGGCGGTCGACGAGATCGCCGCGCAACTGAACCTCGACCCGATCGATTTCCGCCTGCGCAACGCGCTGCGTTCGGGGATGAAGAACACCCAGGGCGCGATTCCCGCCGGCGCGCTGCGCGTCGACGAAGTGCTGGAACGCGCGAAGCAGCATCCGCTGTGGACGCGTCGTGCGGCGCGCAAGGCCGAATTCGAGGCAGCGAACCCGGGCAAGCGCTACGGTGTCGGCTTCGCGTGCGTGCAGAAGGATTTCGGCACGGGTGCCGAGGCATCGTTCGCGAAGGTCGAATTCGACGAGAACGGCAAGGTGTCGCTGCAACACACGGCCGCCGAGATCGGCACCGGGATGTCGACGTCGCAGGCCGTCGCGGTCGCGAAGTGGCTCGGCCGCCCGGCGACCGAGGTGCGCGTGGCGGTGACCGAATGGCCCGACCTGCCGGTCGAGACGAGCGGCGATCCGTACCTGATGTCGCAGGCCGACCAGGACCGGCTGAGCGCGAATCCGCGCTGGTCGCCGGGCTATGCGTCGCCGTCGAGCGCGACCAACTCCGCGTACTACTTCACGCACAGCACGCGCGAAGCGGCGCGCGCGGTGTTCCGCTACGGGCTGTGGCCGGCCGCGATGTCGATCTGGACGCGTGGCCTCGGCGGCGGCCAGGCCGCGCCGTACACGATCCGCTTCGAGGACGCGCGCTGGGTCGACGGCAAGCTGACCGCCGACGGCCTCGAGCCGCTGACGTTCGAGCAGCTCGCGAAGCAGGCGCATGCGCTCGGCCTGCCGACCGGCGCCGTCGTGCACGTGTTCAACCGCTGGCAATGGACCGACGCCGAGTTCGACGTGGGCGGCGCGCTCGAGCGTTTGCCGATCGACGGGCTGTCGCTGCGCGTCGGCGCGCCGAAGACCGGCGACGACGGCCCGATTCCCGGCACCGCCGCGCCGGCCGGCGCGACCGCGATGCGCGGCACGCTGGCGCCGACCGCGAACGGCTATCGCGTGCTGGACCGCAAGCGCGTGTTCATCCCGCCGACGAGCCGCAACAACGCGGCCGTCACGTACTACACGGCGGTCGGCACGCTCGTCGAGCTGGCCGTGCACGAAGCGACCGGCAAGGTCGAGCTGCTCACGCATCACTCGATCATGGAGTGCGGCAACCAGATCTCGCCGCAGCTCGTGTCGGGCCAGTTGCAGGGCGGCCTCGCGATGGGCATTGGCCATGCGCTGCACGAGTACCTGCCGCTCTACGAAGACGGCCCCGGCAACGGCACGTGGAACTTCAACCGCTACCCGTTGCCGCGCGCGACCGACGTCGCCGTATGGTCGCAGACGGGCGACATCCTGCCGCCGCTGTCCGAGACCGACCCGCCGAAGGGCGTCGCCGAAGTGGTGATGATCCCCGTCGTCGGCGCGATCGTGAACGGCATCGCGCACGCGATCGGCCATCGTTTCACCGACTTGCCGGTGACCCCGCAAAAGATTCAGGAGGTGCTCGCATGACGACCGCCCAAACCGCCGCGTCGGCCGCGAGCGCCAGCGCGGCTGCGACCGGCGCGTCCGCGCCGAACGCGGCTTCGGCCGCCCCGGCATCCGCGCCCGCGGCGTCTGCTGCACCCGCTGCAGCGTCGGCCGCCGTCGAGCGTCCGCTCGTCCGGTTCCAGCAGAAACCGCTGTCGGTGAACATCAACGGCAAGTCCGTCGGACCGATGCCGGTGCCCGAGGGGCTGATGATGATCGAGTTCCTGCACGAGTACGCGGGCCTCACCGGCTCGCGGCTCGGCTGCGGGCAGGGCGTCTGCCACGCGTGCGTCGTGATCGTCGACAAGCCGGATGGCACGAGCGAGGAAATGCGCACCTGCATCACCGGCGCGCATTTCTTCCATGGCCGTTCGATTCGCACGATCGAAGGCCACGCGAAGCGCAACGAAGCCGGCGAGGTGGTCGAGCTGTCGCCGATCCAGCAGAAGTTCCTCGAGCACTTCAGCTTCCAGTGCGGCTACTGCACGCCGGGCTTCGTCAACGCGGCGACGGTGCTGATCGAGCGCCTGAAGCGCGAGCCGGTCGCGAAGGCCGACGTCGAGCGCACGATCACCGAGGCGCTGAACGCGCACATTTGCCGCTGCACGGGTTACGTCCGCTACTACGAAGCCGTGAAGGACGTGATTCTGACGACGCCGGGACTCGTGAAGGACGCCGCATGACACGCACATTCGCCCATCGTGCCGCGCGGGCCGCATGCCTGCCCGCACTCGCGGCCGCCTGCGCGCTGCTGCTCGCCGCCTGCGGCGGCCACGACGCGCCGGCCTCGAGCGCCGCTTCCGGCGCGCCTGGTGCCGACGCAGTTGCGCGCGGCCGCTATCTCGTCAAGGCCGCGGACTGCGCGGCGTGCCACACCGCGAAGGACGGCGCGCCGTTCGCCGGCGGTGCGCCGCTCGAATCGCCGTTCGGCACGTTCTACGGCTCGAACATCACGCCCGACAAGGATCACGGGATCGGCAACTGGAGCGCGGACGACTTCTACGCCGCGCTGCACGACGGCAAGGCGCCGGGCAAGCGCCTGTATCCGTCGATGCCGTACACGTCGTACCGGCAGCTTACGCGCGCCGATACCGACGCGATGTACGCGTACCTGAAGACCGTGAAGCCGGTCGCGCAGGAAAACCGCGCGCACGCACTCAAGTTCCCGTACAACCTGCGCTTCGGCATGGTGTTCTGGGACATGGTGTTCCTGAAGGACAGCCTGCCCGACGCGTCGAGCGGCCAGTCCGCCGACTGGCGGCGCGGCCGCTATCTGGCGGGCGCGCTCGGCCACTGCGCGGAATGCCACACGCCGCGCGCGTTCACCGGCCAGCTCGACGACGCGAAGCCGTTCGCGGGCGCCGCGCTCGGCCGCGTGGCCGCACCGGACATCACGCCGGCCGGCCTCGCCGCGCGCGGCTGGACGGGCACCGACCTGCAGACGTTCTTCGCCGTCGGCATCGCGCCGCAGGGCTCGGCGTTCGGCGAAATGTATCCGGTCGTGCACCTGAGCACGCAATACATGACGCAGGACGACCTGCGCGGGCTGTCCGTGTATCTGCTCGGCGATACGCCGCCGGCGCCGCAGCCGGTGAAGCCGGTGTCGGCCGACGCGGCGCAGCTCGCGGCCGGCCGCTCGGTGTATCTCGCGGTGTGCGCGGGCTGTCACGGCTTCAACGGCGAAGGCAAGCCGCACGTGGCGGTGCCGATGAACGGCAATTCGACGCTGCGCCAGGGCGACGCGCGCAACCTGCTGGTCGCGATGCTCGACGGCATCGACGAGCAGAAGTTTGCCGGCTACGAAAACCTGCAGCCGATGCCGGGTTTCGCGCACACGCTGAGCGACGACGAACTCGCGCAGCTCGCGAACTACCTGCGCGCGACGTGGGGCGGCCAGCCCGCGAGCGTCACGCCGGCCGACGTGAAGGCCGTGCGTTAAGCGGTCGTGCGGCAGGGCGGGGCGTCGCGCGCAGCGCAGCCGGTTTCCGGCTGCGTTCGCGCGCGACACCTCGTCCGACACCTCGTCCGATCCCGCGAGGCGGCGCTTCAGTAGCCGCCGCCTCCACCACCTCCGCCGCCACCACTACCCCCTCCGCTGCCGCCCGCGCCACCATAGCGGCTCATGCCGGCCCCTTGCGACCCACCGCCGCCCGACGACATACATCCCGTCGACAGCACCAGCATCAGCGCCGCGACCAGCGCCGCGGCCAATCTTGCCGATTTCATTTCATTCCCCTTTCGGTGCGCAGGCCGCGGGACAAGCCGGTTCGCGCGAACCGGGCGACCACGCGATGACGAAACGTTTCGGCGCGCCGGTTTATTCCATGGTTTCTGCATGTCGGCGCGCGTCGCATGCGAAGGGGCCGGATCGGCGGCGAAGCGCGGCGGCTTGGTACACTCCCGCTCGCCGCCATTCCGATTCCGACTACAAGAACCATGAGCACCGCCCTCGAGCGCCCGCCGCGCAAATCGTCGCGTCTGTCCAGTCACGTCGTGCTCGGCTGCGTGTCGTTTACCCTCGGCGCGCCGCTGGTCGCGGCGCTCGTGTGGCCGGGCGTGATGCTGATCGTGTGGACCCTGATGGACGGCCCCGAGTGGGCCACACTGAAACTCTGCGCAGGCATGGTGCCGCTGATCTTTTTCGCGTCGTTCGTGTTCGGCTATTTCCTGCCCGCGACGATCGCGGGAGGGATCATGGCCGCGATCGGCACGCGCATCCGGCGGCGCTGGTTCGTGTTGCTGGGCATCATCGTCGGCACCGGTCTGATGGTCGCTTATGTCCTGTTGCTGACGCATCTGATGAACACCGATGAAATCGGCGGCATCAACGTGATCGCGATACTCGATTCGTTCCTGACCTCGGCGATGATGTCGCGCTGGCTGCATCGGCGGCTCGAGCGCTTGCGTTGAGCGCGAAGCGGGGTGCCCGACCCGCCGTCGCGGCGGCGTTCGATCAACGATAGACGAGATCGGCGCGGCGGTTCTGCGCCCATGAATCCTCGTCGTGGCCGAGCGCGACCGGCTTTTCCTTGCCGAGACTGACCGCTTCGAGTTGCGCGGCCTGCACACCCAGCGTTTCAAGCGCGCTCATCACGGCTTGCGACCGCCGTTGACCGAGCGCGAGGTTGTATTCGGACGTTCCGCGTTCGTCGGTGTTGCCCTGGATCAGCACGCGGCGCGACGGATGGCTGCGCAGGTAGTCGGCGTGCGCCTGCAGCAGCGTCTGGTATTCCGGCTTCACGGAGTACTGGTCGAAATCGAAGTAGACGCTGCGCTTCGCGAGCGGGCTGTTCGGATTGTCGAGATCGTCGGCCGCCACCGTGGCGACCGCCTCGCTCGACGGCGCCGGCGCCATCCCGGCAGGCTCGGGCGTTTTCGCCGCGTGGTGGCAACCCGCCAGCAGCACGAAGGCCGCCATGACCGCAAACCGGTTCGTTTTGCTCATCGTGCGTCTCCTGCGGTTGACTGAGTGGGAAGCGTCGTGCGCGCGAACTGCCGCGTCACGCATCCGGCGAGACGGCACGACAATGCCGGCTTCCGTGCGCGATGCGCGTTCGTCAGCCGGCGCCGTGCCATGCGAAAGATGGTCTCGGCCGGAACGCCGAAGCACGGCGCCGCTGCAACCAGATTAGGAAAAATGTCAGGGCGTGACCAGTTTCTCCGTCTTTTTCGCACGGGCACGGCACCGGGACGCGGGACGCCTTCTTGCTTGCGCGAGCGCCACGGGATGCGCGGCGATGCGTGATGCGCCATTCCGCGGCGGGCGCGTCACGCGTCGCAGGGTCGTCAGAACTTGTGCCGCAACCCGAGCGCGACCACCAGCTGGTTGCTGTTGGCTGAAGGCGTCATGGTCCAGACGGTCGCGTTGAACGCGGGATTGCCGTTGCCGCCGCTCACGCTTTGATAGACGGCTTCAAGATACGCGTCCGTGCGTTTCGAGAACGCGTAGTCGGCCTGCGTGACCACGTGGTTCCATTTCGGGCGCGTCTGGCCCGTGCGCGTGTCGAAACGGCCCATCGTGTAGGTGTACGCGGCGGCGAGGCTGAACGCCGGCGTGACGAAGTAGCGGCCGTCCACGGTGAAGTTGTCGAAGACCAGCGATTCGCCCTTCAGCGGGGTGATGCCGCTGCCCTGGAGCACGCCGCTCACGCCGTCGGTGGCCGAGTGCGACCACGCGGCGCCGACCGAGTGCGGGCCGAACGCATAGCGGCCGGCCATGGCCCAGATCTGCTGATTGCCGCCCGTGATCGTCGCCGAGCCGTCGACCGTGCTCAGTGCGCCGTCCGGGTTCGGCGCGTTGCGGTCGCGGCTGATCTTCAGGTAACCGGCGCCGAGCTTCAGCGGTCCGTTCGCATACCCGAGCCCCGCGCTCCATACGGCGTTGTTCGAGAACGCGCCGGCCGTGTTCGAGAATCCGACCATCGCGCCGAACGTCAGCCCGCGATACGTCGGGCTCGTGTACTTCACCGCGTGGTTGATGCGCAGGTTGCGGTTCGAGTCGTCGTTGTCGTACGGATGCACCGCGAGGTTGCCGCCCCAGCCGGGGCCGGACGCGCCCAGCGGTGTCACGAAATCGAGGATCAGGTCGTACTGGCGGCCGAACGTGAGCGTGCCGGCCGTGCGCGAACTCACGCCGAGCCACGCCTGACGGCCGAACATGTCGACGCCTTTCTGCGACAGCTTGCCGGTCGTGCCCGAGAAGCCGTTCTCGAGCGTGAAGACCGCCGCCATCCCGCCGCCGAGATCCTCGCGGCCGCGCAGCCCCCAGCGCGACGCGTTCAACGCGCCGCTCGTCAGCGCGACGCTGCCGCTGCCCGGCGAACCGGCGCCTTGCGTACGCTGGTTGGTCGCGTAGGTGATCGACGTATCGACCAGGCCGTACAGCGTCACGCTGCTCTGCGCGTGCGCGACGGACGGAATCAGGAAGCCGGCCACGCAGGCCGCAATCGCGGTCCCCGGGAGCGCGCCGGGACGACGGCCGCGGCGGACGGCATGCGGCGCGGCAACGCGCGCGCCGGCGGGCTGGCTGGTTTGGCAGGAATGCATAGGATTTTTTATCATTGGTCTCCGGCCCGATCGCCGGTGGGTCGCGTCGGCGCACCGGCCGACGGATCGAGCGGCCATTATTGGAGAACGTGCGACCGTCGATTAAGGCGCTGCACAGGAAAGGTCCTCTGCGAAATCGCGTGGAATCGTGGCGTTTCGATGCGCGGTGTTTCCGTCGAATCGATGCGGAACGCAGCCGTCGCGCGTGCGGAACGATTCGGCAGGGCCGGGGCGGTTCAGCATGAGCGTCGCTGCGTTCAGGGGCCGGCGGCGGCGGTCATCGGGGTGATGACGCATCGCGAAAGGTCGTGTGTTGCCGGACGACGGCAACGTGTATTTTTGACCCGCTGCGCGGCAGCCAGCAAAATCTGCCGCCCGAAGCGGCACGGGCCGAATTGCGGCATCGGGTTCATTGCGTTCGTAGCGCGTGTCTTCCCGCGCCGGCGCAACCCGCCCGACGACTACGTAATACGCGACTTTTTCACGCTTTCCCGTTCGGCACAATGGACCATTGCGCGTGGCCCGCCTGCCGCTGTGCCGGCACGTCACGCATGCCGCGGGAGAACGGACATGGTGTTGATGGCTGTGGGCGGGGGCGGACCGGTGAACGTGCCGCAGCCGCAGGATGACAACGATCCGGCGCCCAAGAACGGGGCCGGCGGCACCCCGCCGGCGCAGACGCCGGAACAGCAGGCCCTCGCGGCCGCGCAGGCCGAGACGCAGCGCCTGCTGCAGCTCGCGCAGGCCGAAATGGCGACGCTCAAGCGCCTGCACGACCAGGACGCGTCGCAGGCCGATCTCGACAACCAGGTGAAGAAGGCCGAAGCGGCATGGGGCTCGGTGCAGGCGGCCGTCGAGAACCAGATGCGCGTCGCGGCCGACGGCGGCGGCGACACGAACAAGGCGATCGCGGGCGTGGCCTCGGATCTGCGCAATGCGTCTCCGAACGATCCGGTGCTCGGCTCGGTGCTCGACGATGCGCAAAAGGCGGTGTCGGCCGAATCGGCGCCCGAGCGGGCGACCAACGTGAAGGCGTTCCAGTTCGCGATGGCGATGCAGAAGGACCAGGCCGCGAACGCCGACGTGCAGCAGTACAACGCGTTGCCGGGCGGCATCCGGCGCGCCGATCCCGACACGGGTGCGCAACTGCGCCAGGCGGCGAGCACGGCCGACACGAATGCCAACGACGCGTACACGGCGCTCACCACCGCGTTGCGCCACGAATACAGCACGTCGGCCGCGACGCTGCGCCTGAACGACGCGAAGGCCGACTACGCGGCGTGGCAGAAGGAGCCGGGCGGCTTGCGCCGCGCCGACGAAGCCGACATCACGCAGGAACTGTCGCAGGCGCAGAGCCAGTACGACAAGGTCGTGACGGGCGGCGACGACACCGCATTGACCTACGTGACGGCCGACGAGCAGAAGCAGGTCGTCGCGTCGGTGAAGCAGAATCACGACGGCATGTGGTACACCGGCCTCGTCGACGCACTGGGCGAGGAAAGCCAGCTCAAGCGCACGATCGCGACGATCAACCCCGGCGATCCGTCGCTGTCGCCGCAGATGAAACAGCTCGCACAGTCCGACCCGGTCACGTTCGCGCTGCTGCAGGACACCGGTGTGAGCGTCGATCCGAACGACCCGAAGCTGTCGCCGCAGGAGAAGGCGCTCGCGCAGCAGAATCCGCTCGCGGAGGCGTTCGTCAAGATGACGGGCGTTCCGGTGGGCACCGACGGCAAGAGCGACGCGGACGCGAAGGCGCTGAACGCGCAGATCGACCAGGCGGGCGGCGTGTTCGCGTACGCGATGGCGCAGGCGCAGGCGGACAAGAACAATCCCGGTTATCAGAAGATCCAGACGCTGCTCGCGGCGGCGCCCGAGGTGCGGCTGCAGTATACGAAGCAGCAGGTCGCGCAACTGATGCAGGGCCCGGGCAGCAACCCCGGCGCGGCGCTCCAGGTGCTGAAGACCAACATGGACGCGTCGTTCTCGCTCGACGAGCGCCAGACGCTGTGGACGCAGGCCGGCCAGCCGCATTTCGACGCGAAGTTCATCCATTCGCAGATCGATCCGCTGATGCAGAAGCCCGATGCGGACGCAACGGATCAGGCGAGCATGCGTGCGCGTTACGACGACACGATGAACGCCGACAAGGCCGGCAAGTGGATGCAGGACATCCTGAACAATGCACCGCCCGAGTTCGCGGGCGTCGTGCTCGACACCGTCGAGAAGGATTTCAGCAACAAGTGGATGCAGACGAACACGGGCACGCCGCAGCCGTACGGGCAGGGCACCGAGTTCTACAAGGGGCTCAGCAAGGCGGTCGGGCTGGCCGACCAGCAGCCGACCGCGAGCGGCGTGCCGGTGCAGCGCGAGGACGACGTCGCGAACTGGCTGCTCGACGACAAGGGCAACGCGAAGACGCTGATCTATACGCTGCGCGGCAGCAACACGGGCTACGGTTTCGACACCGTGCGCGAGGCGCTTTCGTCGGGCGTCGATCCGGCGCTGTCGAAGGCGCTGCTGTCCAGGATGCAGAACGACGACCGGTTCCGCGCGGGCTTCGCGAACGACTTCCAGCTGCGTTACGACCAAGGCACCCGGAATGCGCAGAGCAAGCAGAACAAGGATGCCGCAAGCGCGAGCTACAAGCTGTTCCAGGCCGATCCGGACAAGCAGCTGAAGGCGTATTTCGACGACTTCCAGAAGCACTTCGACGACAAGTCCTACACGTTCACCACCGGCTCCGACCAGATGACGAACTTCGTCGGCGCGGGGCTCGGCATCCAGCCTGACGACCCGGCCGCGACGCCGACCGACCGGAACGACGTGCCGTCGATGGCGCTGCTCGAGCAGCTGATCGTCAGCAACGGGCAGTTGCAGAACGGCACCGCGGTCAACAGCCAGTCGCTGTACGCGAAGAATTCGGCGGCGACGCAGATGATCCAGGCCGTCGTCGACCAGATCCGCAAGGTCGGCGGCGATCACGCGGTCGTGTCGCTGGTGCCGATCTACTACGTGTCGAAGGGGACCGGTACCGCGCCGAGCGCGCTGTTCAAGGTGCAGGTCGCGAACCATCCGGACCAGTACAAGCTGATCGACGATCGCGGCTGGAAGTACGACACCGTCGACGATTACCAGCACAACAACGCGCTGTCCGACGACGGCAAGCTGTACGTGCCGAAGAGCCTGACGAACGGCTCGGCGTCCGGCGGTTACTCGCAGTACGAATCGATCGACGCGCACAAGACGGAGTGGTACCAGCACGTCGAACACTACCTCGAGATCGGCACGGGCATTCTCGCCGCGGCCGGCGGTGTCGTGCTGGTCGCAAGCGGCATCGGCGCGCCGGTCGGCGGCCTGATGCTCGGCGCCGCGTGGACCGCCGTCGGCGCCGGGATGGCGGTCGGCGTGCCGGCCGCGATCGGCGACCTGAACAATCTGAGCGATCACGGGCAGTCGATCGGCTTCGGCAATGCGCAGGCGCGCGGCGACTGGATCAGCCTGATCGGCAGCGGCGCGGGCATCGCGGGCGGCGGGCTCGGCGTCGCGGCGAAGTCGCTCGCGGAGGCGTCGTCGCTGTTGCGCACGACGGGGCAGGTCTCGGACATGGTCACGCTGGCATCGCGCGGCGAGGGCGTGACGGCCGACGTGGCCGGTCTCGGCCGTTTCACGCAGGAAGCCGACGCGTTCCAGTCGGTCGCGCAGACGACGGGCCGCACGGCCGGCGTGTTCAACGTCACGGGCGGCGCGATCGGCGGCTATCAGATGGTCGACCAGGGCGCGTCGCTCGTGAAGAACTGGGACGCGATGTCCGATTCCGATCGTGCGCAGCAGCTGCTGAACCTCGGGATCGGCGTCGCGCAGATGGGCCTCGGCTCGCACACGCTGATGGAGCGGCCGATTCGCGCGATCACGAAGACGCCGGCCCCGTCGTCGACGCCGCGGCCGATCGCGATCGACGTGGCGAACACGATGTTCGGCAATGGCCTGGCGAACCAGCGTCTCGCGGTCGGCGAGATCGGCAACCCGTGGCAGCACGCCGAGGCACAGGCGGCCAGTTTCGGCGAACCCGCCGGCGACGGCGAGCCGGTGTCGCCGGCGGAAGGCGGGCTGCGGGCGCGATTCACCGCGTGGCTGCGGGCGCGCCGCACGCAGGGCACGCCGGACGACGGCGACGCGATGCTGCTGCGGCTCGCGCCCGACGCCGAAGGGATCGACGGCGAAGCGACGCCGGCCGTTGCCGCCGCGCTGGCGGGCGATGATGCGACGCCGGCCAGGGCCGGCATGCCGGCATCGGCGGCAACAGCGGCACGCCCCGCGACGTGGGACATTCCCGCGCATGTCGCCGCCGATCCGGAGATCCTGAGCGGCGTGGTCGGGTCGATTCTCGAGAGCGGCAACCGTCTCGAGGACGTCGAATACTACGTGTACGCGCTGGCGGATGGCGAAGGCAACGTGCGCGGCCCCGCGGAGGACGGCCTGCCCGCAACCGAAAGGGGCAACCTGTCGGCGGACATCCGCGCGGCGAACGCGGACGAGCGGCGCGCGGCCGCGGGGAACGATCCGGCGCAACGCGCGGCCGCCGCCTCCGCCGACGACGGCACGATCGGCGTCACGCGTTATGCGTCGTACCACGACGCGATGATGGTCGCCCGCAACGGCGCGGCGGCCGGCCGCTACCAGGTCGCGCTGGTCGATCACACCGCGCTGGCCGCGGACGGCTCGGTGCCGCCCGAGGCGATCGTCGGCCGGGTCGGGCTCGACGCGGCCGGCAAGCGGCTGACGCTGTCGATGAACGACACGTACGACCGCACGCTGAGCGTGTTGTACCCGCGCGGGTTCGATCCGGCGAAACCGCTGATTCGCAGCGAGGACGGGCGGCGTGTCGACGTGATCAACGCGATGCTCGGCATGAACGAGACGCAATGGGCCGCCTATCCGCGCCGCGAGGCCGATCTCGCGATCTATTCGAACCATCCCGCGCAGCCCGAGAACCGGCTGCCGGCGGGCGAGCGGCCGTTGATGCCGGTGCCGCCCGGCTACTTCGCCGTGTACGCGCACGCGTGGACCGATGCGTTCGCGAGCGCGACCGGCAAGCCGATGAGCGCCGAGGCCATGGCCGAGCTGGTGCGCCAGAGCGGCTGGGACGGCACATCGCCGGTGATTCTCTATGCATGCGGTGCGGGCACGCGGGTGAGCCCGCTCGCGCAACTGCTCGCGAACGTGCTGGGGGTGGACGTCTACGGCGCGAGCGGCTTCGTCGCATGGCGTTCGCCGCGCAGTCGCATCGACGGCAGCCCCGACTCGGGCTATACGGCCGGCATCGTGATCGAGCCCGATGCCCCCAGTTTCGCGGGCAAGCCCGACCGTTCGGTGCAGCATGGGCCGCGCACCTACCGTTTCTCGCCGGCGCTGGCGGTCATCGACCAGGGCGCGCACGCGGTCGACTGGAGCACCGTGGCGCCGCGTCCGGTGTCGAACCGCTGGGGCGGCAGCGGCGCGTCGGGCGACGCGCGCGTGCCGCTCGGCGTCTATGTGTGGCGCGTGCTGACGCATCGCGGCTCGGTCATCAATCCGCGCAGCGGCCGCTCGGCGAGCGCGCTCGAAATGACGTACGCGCTGGAGGAGCTGGCGTGGAAAGGCTATACGCCGGGCACGCCGATCGCGCTGGAGGGGCCGCACAGCGGCGCCGATCCCGAGTTGCTGCAGGAATTCGCGGACCTGATCCAGGCGCCGGTGTTCGGCCGGCTGGGCGACGACGACACGGCCGGATGGCAGCGCGCGATTCCCAATCCGGACCGCCGGCTCGCGCGCTTCCAGATCGAGCCCGACGTGAACGGCAAGTTCTCGCCGGGCCGCGCGCAGCCGGTTCGCGTCAATCCGCTGGAACTGCGGCCGGTGCCGGGCTCGAATGTCGTGAACCTGCTCGGCCACGCGACCGCGCGGCAATTCCTGAAGGTGTCGGGCTTCGACATCGCCGAATCGCACGGTACGAAGCCGCGCGACGTGCGCTGGGACAGCGCGATCGCCATCACCAAAGACGGCAACACGATGTCGCCCAGGGAATTCGCGCGCAGCCTGCTCGAGGATCCGGCCTACACGGAAGGCAACGGCGTGCTGCTGACGGGCTGCTATCTCGGCTCCGGCGGCTATCCGTTCGCGCAGGAGCTCGCGTATGAACTGCAGGTGCCCGTGATCGCGTCGATCGCATCCAATTCGATACGCGGCACCGGTGCGCTGGAACTGCATCCGAACAGCGACGACATCGTCGTGCCGGCCCACGATCCCGACGTGTCGACACGGCTCTACCTGCACATCCCGGAGACGCCCGACGCGAGCGAGCCGCCGCTCGTGTTCGCCCGGCGCGGCGAACCCGTGCCGGGCACGGTCGCGCACGGGCACGACAGCGCGCCGGTCGAACCGGTGCGCCCGATCGACGGGCAGATCGATCCGGACGCCGACAGCGGGCGGCGCGGCAACCCCGGCACGCCGGGCGATGCCGCGCGGCCGGGCGCGACGCCGCGCGGGCCCGCCCAGCCGCGGCCCCACGCGCATCCGCGTCTCGCACCGGAGCCGGACGCGGGCGAGCCGCCGGTCTACGTGCCGGTTCCTGTCGTCGAGGTCGAGCCGGGGCAGATCTTCACGGCGGACGAGTGGGCCGCGCGCACCAAGCAGGCTGCCGAGGCCGAAGCCGACGACGGCCTGTCGGGGATTCCGCAGAAGACGTACCGGAACAACAGCCGCGTCTATACGGACCGCACGATCGCCAACGACGGCGTGATGACGACGACGATCCACGGCGACGCGGTACTGCAACCGGGTTTCGACGACGTAACCGGGGTCGACGCGACGCAGCATCCCGAATTCCTGCGTCCGGCCGACACGCTGCTGATGCCGGCCGGCGACCCGCTTCATCCGATCGGCGCGCGCGGGCTGATGTCGCCGCCGGGCCATCACGTCGTGTTCGGACACGGCATGTCGGCCGATGCGATGCTCGGCCCGGAAGGCCGGCCGGTGACGCCGAACGAGGTGGCCGAGCGTGTCGCGCCGCACCTCGAACCGGGGCAGGACGTGACGCTGTATTCCTGTTTCAGCGGGTCGGACAAGCACGATCCGCTGCGGGTCGCGCCGGGCCAGGTGCCGGCCGCGAGCGGGACGTTCGCGGCGGCGCTCGCGCAACGCCTGTCCGAGCTCACCGGGCGGCCGACGTCGGTCTGGGCGCCGCAGGACATCCTGCTCGTCAAGCCGGACGGCTCGGCCACCGTGCGCGGGACGCGCCGGACCGGCGAGGTCGATACCGATCGCCTGCCGATGCAGCGCTTCGTCGGCGACCCCGCGCGGGCGGGCCGCCCGGCACTTGCGGCCGGGCCGAACGCGGAGCCGGCGCCGACCGCCGCGCACACGGCGGCGCGGCCAGCGGCCGATCGGCCGGCGCGTCCGACGGTGCCGCGTGTGCCCGATCCGACGTTTGCCGATCCCGGCTACGACTTCACGCCGATTCCGGACGATACGTTCGAATCGGTCACGCTCGACCATCCGTTCCGCAGCGCGCTGGCCGACCGGCCGGGCGTGATCGGCGACGCCGCGCGCGTGACGCAAGTCGGCGGCACCGTGCGCCAGCACTGGCCGAGCTACTTCCTCGACGGCCCCGAACCGACCCGCGTGATCGACGACGTGATGCAGGCGTTCGACGCGGCCGGCCTGACGAACCTGCGCGTCGAATTCGTGACGGGCGACGGCAGCATCGTGCTCGGCGGCGGCACCGATTTCGGCGCGCTCGATCCCGAGGCGGGCTGGTTCCGGTTCAGCGGCACGGTGCCGGAAGGCGCGGCGTCGGCAGCGCACGCGACGGGCCGCACGGCCGCCGCAGCGCAACTCGCGTTGCCGGAAGGCGTGAGGACGGTCGCGCACGACGATCTCGGGCACGCGCTCGATGCGGCGCATGCCGGGCCGCGCAATCACGCGTACGTGCCGGCCGATGCGTTGCCCGACGACACCGCGTTCGCGCAGGGCGACCTGACGCCGGCGGAACGCGTCGCGGCCGGCGCCACCGCGAACCTGGCCGCCGTCGACGCCGCCGCACCGGCCGACGTCGTGTTGCTGTCGGTGCTCGGCCACGACCCGGCGAGTGCGCTGCGCATCACCACGCCCGACGGCGGCACGCTGTTCAAGCCGGCCGGCGTCGACATGTACGTCGTGCGCACCCGCGATGCGGCGACCGGCGACGTGTCGTACCGGCTCGTCGACATCGATCGTTCAGGCTTGCCGGAAGGCTATGCGGTCGTGCATGCCGGCGGCACGCGCGCGCTCGGCGCGGTCGACGGCAGCCCGACCTGGCCGATGATCGGACCGACGGGGCCGGCAAGCCGCCTCGCGAGCACGGCCGGCGACCCGGCAGGCAACGCGTCCGCAGCGGCAACGCCGGCTACCGTTTCCGGTCATGCCGCCGCGCCTGCCGCGCCTCAAGGTGCCGCCGCGGTCGAGGCCCAAAATCAGGCGCGAGCCGCCACCTGGCTCGACACCCTCGGCCGCCGCACGCTCACGCGGGTCGACGGCCGGCATGCGCCGACGCTGGACGGGCTGGCGCGACAGCTCGGCCCCAATGCGCATGTGCTGGTGACCGCGCATGCGGCGCCGCCCGCCGGCACCGGCGCACATGCGGCACCGACATTCGTCGCGGTGCTCGAGACCGACGCGAACGGCGTGCTCGGCCCGGTGCGGATGCTGAACGGCAAGCGCGTACCGCACGCGCTGAACAAGGCGCTGGAGCGCGCCGACAGCAGCGGTCGGCGCGCGCGCGGCAAGTTCGATTTCTACGTGTCGCCGGTCGCGCACGACGAACTGGTGGCATTCGGCGGCCCGTCGAAGATCGAGACGCCGGACGGCAAGACGTCGTGGGCCGTGACGACGTCGGGCCAGGCGATCGAGACGACGCTCGCCGCGGACGTGTCGAAGCTGCAGGATGCGCCGGTCTTCAAGCGGCCGCGCCAGGCCGTGCGCGCGGTTGCCGGCGAGCAGCGCTGGATTCACGTGGTGGACGACGAGACGGGCAAGGTGCTCGGCCATGCGGAGCGCAACACGAACCACGCGTGGACGTACTTCGAGAAGGCGTCGGTCGGCGATACCGAGATTCCCGAGCAGGATCTGCGTACGGTGTTCCGGCGCCGCCGCCGCGGGGGCATTCCGGTCGGCCGGTCGCCGCGCCGCGGGATCCGCTTCGTCGTCAGCGACGTGACGCCCGCGACCGTCGACCGCGTCGGCGGGTTCCGGCCGGCGAAGGCGGCCCCGGCCGTCGAGAAGAAGCCGTTGCGCTCGGCCGGCGACCTGTTCCAGTCGATCGTGCCGGTGCGCCGGCCGCTGGCGCGCGCGGAGCAGGGCGACGACGCGAACGCCGCGCCGCTGGCGCCGGTCGATCCGCATCTGTTGCCGTCGGACCAGTCCGCGCTCAACGCGGTCGACTTCAGCGGCAACAGCGTGTCGCACCTGCTGACCGCGATCCGCAACGGCGCGCTGGACGGCGGCCGTCATGTGATCTACGTGTTCAGGACCGACGGCGCGGTGGCCGAGGCGCTGGGCGACCCGCTCGGCGTGATCGCCGAGCGCGACGGCGAGATGCGCTGGTTCGACAAGATCCCGCAGGCCAACGACAAGCACCACCCGGGCGTGCCGCTCGACGCGATGCCGATCGGCAACGACCGCTTCGGCACGGACGTGCATTTCCTGCTCACGCAACTGTCGCCGCGCGATTTCCTGAACAGCGCGCGGCCGACGCGCGTCGCCGCGCTCGAGGCGCGCGCGAAGGCGCTGCACGATCAATGGAAGGATGCGGAAGCGCGCGGCCTGCATTCGGCGCCGTTCCGCGCGCTCGCGGCCCGGACGCGGCACGGCTACAACGAGGTGCTCGCGGACTTGCGGCGCCTGGGGAACAAGGGCACCGCGCCCGAGCCGCTGTCGATCGAACCGTACCAGCCGGGGCTGTCGTCGGCGACCGCCGTCGAGTTCAGCCTGCGCAACGGCGCGGCGAAGCCCGAGCAGTATTTCGCGACGCACGAGCAGATCGAGGCGTACAACACGCAGGCGCAGCGGCCCGGCGACGTGAACCTCGTGCTGAAGGGCGACCCGCAGGCCGTGATGGTCGACGTGGGCATGTGGCGCACGCTGCGCAACAAGCTGTACGTCGCGCGCGACGTGTCGACCTCGGCGTCGCGGTTCCTGCCGGTGCCGGGCAAGCTGCGCGCGCGAACGCGCAACCTCGGCGCGGCGACCGTCGCCGACAAGCGGATCCGGCAGATCTTCACGCGCTCGAGCGACGCGTTGCAGGATCGCATGGTGCCGATGGCGCGTGCGTTCTCGCTGAGCGACGATCCCGCGCTGATGGGGGCGCTCGTCGAGCGGTACGGCGGCGTGACACCGGTCGTCACGCTCGTGATCGATCCGCATTCGCTCGCGGCGGTGCTCGGCAAGGCGCACGATCCGGATTTCCTGCGCGCGGTGCGTGCGCTCGGCGACCAGAAGCACGCGGTGTTCGACGGCGAGAACGGCATGATCCATCCAGCGCCGGACTCGGACGGGACGGCGCTCGCGCTCGACGATCTCGCGCATCTGCATCGCTGGCTCGACGAGGCCGCGCGCACCGGTTTCGCGATCCGGCTCGAGACCGCGCCGTCGCGCGCGCTCGTGTCCGGTACCGACTACCGGTTCCAGTCGGGCACCAACGACACGTATCACGACTACGTGCGCGTGATGACCGCGCTCGAACGCTGGTCGAACGCGCATCCCGACACGAAGGCGCCGAACGTGATGGTCACGTTCCACGGCTGGGATGCGGTGCCGGAATCGGTGCCGGGCGGCGGGCACGAGAAGCTGCTGCGCGCGGTGCTCGAGCGCAAGGGGCTCGAATGGGTGCACATGGGGCTGTCGTACGGCACCCACGGCGCGGACTTCATCGGCAACCAGGATCTGACCGGCGCGCTCGCGAAGCTGATCGTCGAGAACCGCAACCGGCCGGAGATCATCAACCGCCTGCATGGCGCCGATGCGCTGACGCGCGTGTTCGAGCGCGTCGACCGGCAGACGCTCGCGAACCAGCACCAACTGCTGTTCGCGGAAGTCGAGCGGCTCGGTGCCGCGGACGGGATGACGCCTGCCGAGCTGGCCGCATTGCGCCAGAAGCTTTACGAAGGCAACACGACCGTGTGGCTGAACCAGGCGCGCAAGGCGACGATCGAGCATGCGACGCCGCTGTGGGAAGCCGACGGCAACCCGCCGCGCTCCGGGACGGACGAGGGCGCGCGCAAGTTCGGCGGACGCTGGCTGGCCGACTACGGCGCCAGCATTCCCGACCGGGTGACCACCGGCACGCGGCCGGCCGCCGCCGACCCGCTCGACCACTGGCGCGCGGTCGTGCACGATCCGGCGCTGCTCAACGACGGCACCAAGCCGATCGGCGCGAGCCGCCGGGAAGCCGCCCAGCTCGCGAAGGTCGACATTCCCGACGCGCAGCGCGCACAGGCGGAACTGCATGCGCTGCGCGTGCATGACGAACCGATCGGCGAGAACACGCCGCCACCGTCTCCCAAGCGGATCGCCGGCGACATCGCGGCGGCCACCGTGACCGGCGGCGCCGGCGCGGGCGTGCTGGTAGCGGTCGGCCGGGAGTCGGTGCGCACCGCGACGAACTCGCTGTACGCGGGCCTGCGGGTCGGGCGCGTGTTCCAGGCGCTGCATCACGGCGCGGTCGCGAGCCTGAAGAACGGCGATCCGCGCGTGTTCGACCGCGTCGTCGACCGGCTCGTGCGCGGGTTGCAGGCACAGCTGAAGGCGAACGGTTTCGACGTGCCCGCACGCGGCGCGCAGCTCGAGCAGATCGCGCACGAAGGCAAGGCGATGGCCGCCCAGCTTCGCGCGCTGAACGACGACGGGATGCTGTCGTTCGACGACACCATCGCGCATACGAAGGTGATCGCCGCCGACATGCTCGCGCAAATGCAGGGCGTGGTCGGCGGGACGTCGCTGAAGCTGCTGCACCACGGCAGCCCCCGGCATTCGGTCGGCCGCGTCGGCCGCGTGCTGGCGCTGGGCGGCTACGGCGGCTCGATCACGATGAATGCGTTCCGGGCGATCACGCACGGCGACCTGCTGGCCGGCGGCCAGGCGATCGGCGGCGCGTTCAGCGCCGTCTACACCGGCATCGTTTACAAGGGCAGCCTGCGCGGCGTGAATGCCGAGAACCGCAGTCAACTGGCGCGGATCGCCAGCGCGACCGGCGACTATCTGACCTCGGCGGTCGGCATTGCAACCGGCGTGCATACCGCGCTGACGGTGGATCCGGTGACCGGCACGCTGACCGCGATGTCCGGCGCGCTACTCGGCGCCGGGCGGCTGCATTCGCATTTCCCGAATGCGACGCCGTGGATGGAGCGCTTGCCGACCGGCATCGCGCTGGCGCCCGTGGCGATCTTCGGGATCATGCAGGGGATCAGCCTGTACACGTCGGCGACCGCGTCGGACGATCAGCACAAGCCGCCGGGCTCGTCGCCGAAACCGTCGGGTTCGAATGCCGGGGTGCCGACGCCGGGCGCGTCGTTTGCGCCGTCGCCCGGCACGACGACGGCACCGGTGCAGCCGCATGCGTCGGCGACGCCGTCGGTATCTTCATCTGCATCGGCTACGGCGAGCACACAGCCGTCGAGTACGCCGTCGCAACCTGCGCAGCCGTCGACCGGCTCACCGAGCCCCGCGCCGACGCCGCTGACGGCGACCGTGGCGGCCGGCGACTCGTTGTGGACGATCGCGGAAAGTCATGAAGCATCGCTGCTCGCCGCGGCCCACGTGCCGGCCGACGAGCAGCAGCGGATGTCGGACGGTCAGCGGATCAGCACCGCGTTCAACGAGATCCTGCAGCTCAACCGGAACCTGGCGAACACGCCCGGCGAGATCAATCCGGGGCAGCAGGTCGTGGTCGGGTGACGGGTGTCGCGCGGAGGCAACCGACACGTCGCGCGTGACGACGATCATCGGAAGGGCGAGCCACGACGCTCAGGCATGCGTCGTCCTCGCCGGCCCGGGCGTCAGCGCAGTGTCGCCTCCGTGCCGACATCGTCGGACAGCGGCAGCACGGTCAGGCCGTCGCGCAGCGCATAGGCGATCACTTCGGCAACGTTGTGCAACGACAGTTTCGACATCAGGTTCTGTCGATGCTTGCGTACCGTGAGCACGCTGAGATTCAGCTTGATGGCGATGTCCTTGCTCGAGTGTCCGTTGGCGATCAGCACGAGGATTTCCTTCTCCCGCGCCGTCACCGGCGGCACGGCGGCGGCGCCGGTGTGCTCGAGGACATGGGCGAGCGAGTCGCTGACATAACGGATTCCCGACAGCACCAGCGAGACGGCACGCAGCAGCTCGTCGCCATCTTCGTGCTTGAGCATGTAGCCGTCGACGCCGAGCGCGACGGCCGCCCGGACCGTGGCCGGGTTCTGATTGCCCGTGACCACCAGGATCCTGGTCTGCGGCGATTGCGTCTTGATCTGCTTCGCCAGGTCGATGCCGGGGAAGCCGGGCAGGTCGAGATCGAGCAGCAGCAGGTCGGCCTGCGTCTCGCACACCAGCTGACCGACCCTCCGGCCGTCGCCGGTCTCCCCCACGACGGTCCAGTTCGCTCGCGTCTTCAGCAGCAACTTCAGCCCGTCGCGAATGACGGCGTGGTCTTCGGCAAGCACGATTTTTTTCATTTTTCTTTCGCCTTCTCCCGGGGCACCCGGAAGCTCATTCCTTTGCGACAATACGATGCAACCCCGTTGCGACGTGTCACGCGGCGGGCGAGATCGACGCCCGACCACTCCAACGCCGGATCCGCTACGCGATTTTGAAATGGCAAACAGGATAGCGCAAGAATATCGTGGCCACGTGCAGCTGGAGCTGGTCAATACGCTGTACCGACAGTCTCCGCCGATCCTGTTCGGCAACCTCGCCGTGGTCAGCCTGACCACCTTTCTGTTGTGGAACGAGGTGTCGCGACACGCGCTGCTCGCGTGGGCCGCGGCGATCTGCGTGCTGACCGCCATCCGCACCGTCGTGGTCTGGCGGGATCGCCGCGCGGGCGAACATCCTGCCGGGACGGCCAGGGGCCGCGCGCGGAAATACCTGGTGTTCGCGGGCTTGTCCGGCTGCCTGTGGGGCGCCATGGGCGTGCTGTTCTTTTCGCCCGACAACACGATCGTGACGGCGCTGATCTGCATCGTGCTGGCCGGCATGACCGGCGGCTCGGTGGCGTCGCTTTCGTCGTGGTGGCCGACCTACGTGGCTTACGCATTGCCGACGGTGCTGCCGTTCGCGTTCCGTTCGTTCATGCACGGCAGTGCGCTGTTTTCCGTGCTGGGCTTCCTGTCGCTGTTCCTGCTCGCGGTCAATCTCGCCTTCAGCCGGACGCTGCAGCGTACCGTGCGCGACGCCGTGTCGCTGCGCTTCGAGAACGTCGACCTGATCCGGCAACTGACGCAGGAGAAGGAGCGCGCCGAACTCGCCAATCGCAGCAAATCGCAATTCCTGGCCGCCGCCAGCCATGACCTGCGTCAGCCGACGCATGCGCTCGGCCTCTACATCGCGACGCTGCGCGCGATGGCACGCGCACCGAGCGTCGATGGAACCGCACTCGACGACATCGCCGAACGGCTCCGGACCGCGTTGAAAGGCATGTCGCAATTGCTGAACGTGTTGCTGGACATCTCCCGGCTCGACGCGGGCGTGATCGACGTCGAGCCGCGCCGCTTTCCGCTGCGGCAGGAACTCGATGCGCTGGACCACCAGTTTCGTCAGGCCGCGTCGGCCAAGGGGTTGACGCTCCGGATCCGGCCGACCGCGATCTGGCTGGAAACCGATGCGGTGCTGCTGCACACGATCCTGTCGAACGTGTTGTCGAATGCCGTGCGTTATACGCAGCGCGGCGGCATCCTGCTGGCCTGCCGGCGGCGCGGCACCGACGTCGAGATCCAGGTCTTCGATACCGGCATCGGCATCGAAGCCGATCAACTGCCGAACATCTTTCGGGAGTTTTACCAGATCGGCAACGCGGCGCGGGACCGGGAGCAGGGGCTGGGCCTCGGGCTCGCCATCGTGCAGCGCACGGCCGTGCTGATCGATGCGAGCGTCCAGGTGCGTTCGACCGCGGGCCGCGGTTCGCTGTTCTCCGTGCGGCTGGCCATGGCCGACCATGCCCCGTCGCGCGCCACCGGCGCGAACCCGTCGGGTGAGGGCGAGGGCGCGGACGCCGGGCGCGGGCAGGGGCGCAAGACCATCCTCGTCGTCGACGACGATCGCGACGTGCTGGCCGGCATGCAGACGCTGCTTCAGACCTGGGGGCATACCGTGATCGCCGCGCCATCGCTGGAGCGTGCGATCGAGCTTGCCGCGCCCCGGCGCGCCGAACTCGACCTGATCGTGACGGATTTCAGGCTGGCGGGGCACGTGACCGGCGCCGATGTCGTCCACGGGGTGTTCCGCGTGATCGAACGCGAGATACCGGCCATCATCATTACCGGCGATACGTCGCCCGAGGGCATCCATGCCGCTTCGTCGAGCGGCTTCAGCGTGATGCACAAGCCGCTCGACCCGCAGGCCATGCAGACCTTGATCGACGCGTCGGCGTGATGGCGTGACGGTGCAACGGCACCGTGCCCGCTTGCGCCGACACGCGAATGCGACGCGTTCGCGACGGCTGCACTACTGCATATGCGGTATTTCCCAAACGAAACGGCTGCAGTACCTTCGCACCTGCTGGCAATCGTAAAAGAACAGTCGTAAAAGAACAGTCGCGCGGGGTATCGAAGAAAGCCTGGACAGCCGGGGAGACCAACCCACGGTTCGGGCCGCACGTCCGATCGAATCGGCACGGCCTGACGCCGCGGAACAGCCGATCGGCCGGAGTACGGCCGATCCTTTTCCGGGCGCCGTCCTTTGTGAAAGCATCGCGACAGGGTGCCGTGCCTGCACCCTGAATCGCGTTCACCCTGCGCATGAGCCGACCGGCCTCTCGCGGTCGAATCCTTGAACGGCCATGGCGCGGCCTCGTCGCCCGCCGGCAGGAGCGCAACGGTGATGGACAATCTGCCCAATATCATGGTGGCCGCGTTCCCGGCCTTCGCGGTGCTGATCGCCGTGGAAATCGTGCTCGCGGCGGTGCTCGGGCGGTCGCTGTACCGGACCCGCGACACGCTGGCGAACCTCGCGCTCGCGATCGGCGCATTCGTCGCCAGCGTGCTGACCGGCGGGCTGGTGCTCGCGGTGCTGAGCTGGGTGTACGCGCACCGGATCTTCACGATCCCGACGAACGTCTGGTGGGCATGGGTGCTGTGCTTCTTCGCGGACGATTTCAGCTACTACTGGTTCCATCGCCTGAGCCACGAGGTGCGCTGGTTCTGGGCGTCGCATTCGGTCCACCATTCGTCGGAGCGATACAACCTGTCGGTATCGCTGCGCCAGACGTGGACGGGCACGATCACCGGATCGTTCCTGTTCTGGGCGTGGATGCCGTGGGTCGGGTTCCATCCGAAGATGATCCTGTTCATGCAGTCGGTGAGCCTGATCTACCAGTTCTGGATCCACACCGAAGCGATCGGCAAGATGCCGCGCTGGTTCGAGGCGCTGCTGAACACGCCGTCGCAGCATCGCGTCCATCACGGCAGCGATTTCGACTATCTGGATACCAACTACGCCGGCACCACGATGATCTGGGACCGCCTGTTCCGGTCGTACACGCCCGAGCGATTCACGCCGCACTACGGGCTGACCTCGAGCATCGGCACCGACAATCCGTTCAGGATCGCGTTCTACGAGTGGCGCAATATCGCGCGCGACCTCGCGAAGGCGGACAGCCTGCACACCGCGATCCAGTACCTGATCCGGCCGCCGGGCTGGAGTCCCGACGGCAGTTCCCTGACGACGCGCGATGCGCGGCGTGCCGCACAGCAGGTTTCCTGAGAAGGCGATATGGCCCACACACGCGATCCACACCACCGGCGCCACGACGCGGCGCCATCCAGCGCCGGCCGCCGGCAATTCCTCGAATACGCGGGTGCGGGATGGTTGTCCGCGATGCTGCCCGGCTGCGGCGGCGCGGATACGATTCAGCCGTCGACCTACGGCGCGACCATCGCGGCGGGACGGCAAACGATCCAGGCCGCGCTCGATGCCCATCCGCAGAGCCTCGCCGGCCTCTCGGTTGCGTTGCTCAAGGGCGATCAGGTCGTGTGGGCCCAGGCGTTCGGCAATGCGTCGATCAGCCCGGCGGTCGCCGCCACGCCGACGACGCGCTACAACATCGGTTCGGTCACCAAGGTGATCGCGGCGCTGGCCGGCGTGATCCTGCAGGATCGCGGGCTGATCGACCTCGACGCGCCGATCGTCCGGTACGTGCCGTCGTTCACCATGCTGTCGCCGCAGTACACGCAGATCACGTCGCGTCATCTGCTGTCGCATTCGTCCGGGCTGCCCGGCCAGAACGTCGACAACATGTTCGCGTATGCGCCGATTCCCGGCTACGCGGCCGCCGCACAGAAGGTGCTCGCCAACGAACACCTGAATCATCCGCCGGGCCAGTTCGCGGTGTACTGCAACGACGGCTTCACGATCTTCGAGCTGGTGGTCGCCGCCGTCACCGGGTTGAGCTTCACCGATTTCGTTCAGCGCAACATCCTCGCGCCGCTGAACATGACGAACTCCGGCTTTCTGACCAGCGTGCCGGCGAGCGGCCAGTTCGCGCTGGCGTACGCGAACGGTACCCAGTACGGGCAGGAATTCGCGAATCCGTACGCCACCGGCGGCCTGTCGACGACGCCGCTCGACATGATGAACCTCGCGCAACTGTTCATCGGCAACGGCATGTTCCAGGGGCAGCGCATCGCGTCGGCGGCGGGGATCGCCGACATGCTGACGGACCAGACCGACCGGTGGCAGATCAAGTCGACCCGGCTCGGTTATGCGTATGCGTATGGTCTCGGCTGGGACGACGTCGACGATCCGGTCCTGCGCGCTGCCGGTGCCGCAGGGGCGTACAAGAGCGGCGGCACGCAGTTCTTTTCCAGCCATTTCTACGTGCTGCCCGCCGCGCGAATGGCGCTGATGATCACCGGCAACACGGGTTATGACGCGGCCAGCATCGCGCCCGGGATCCTGCTGCAGGCGTTGCGGGAAGACGGCAGCATCGCCGGTGCCCCCGCAAAGGTGAATGTCGCGCCACCGTCGGCCGCTGCGTCGCCGGATGTGTCGGCGGTCGGCGGCGTGTACGGCAACGAATCGTTGCCGATGCAAGTTGCCGTGAACGCGGACGGCAGCCTCGCGTTGACGAAATGGAACGGATCGACGTGGACGGACGTTGCGCCGAGTGGCGCGCCATACGTGTACCGCAGCGACGGCTGGTGGTGGAGCGACGGCGATACCGTGTCGTACCGGTTCGATATCCTGCCCGGCACGGACGACGCAGGCAACCCGGTGAGCAACCGGTATCTGACCAAGCGCGTCGTCGACGGCTCGGGCTATGTATTCCGCGTCACGCCGTATGCGCAGCAACTGCCGGCGTTGCCGGTGCTCGATGCTGCCTGGCAGGCACGTGTGAACACGTCGTGGAAAGTCATCAACGAATCGGCGCAGTCGGTGTTTTCCGGGGGCATGTTGCGCGTCTCGCTCGGCAGTCTCGGCGTGTTGCCGGGCTATGTCGTGTTCGCCTACAGCACCGACGGCGGCACCCATACCAACTACCAGCTGTTGAAGCCGCTGGACGACGACCGCTGCGGGATGACCGTCAGGATTCCGGTAATGCCCGGCCGCGATCTGTTCGAAATCAGCATGACGAACGTGAACAACGTCGAGACGATGGCGGCGTCCGGATGGCTGTGCCAGCGCGCGTGAGGGGCAGGGGGAAGGGTTCGATGCGCGACCGGCGGGACGTGCAGAATCGTGGCGACGGCGAATTGATTCGCGACACCGGCACCGAGGCCGAGTTCGTGGTCGAGGAGGCTGCGTTCGTCCGCACGAGGTTCAAGCGCTTACGGCCTCGATCGCAACGTCACATCGGCGTTCGGTGTCGCGCCCACCTTTTCGAGCGCCGAAACCGCGGCGTCGTTGCCTTGCAGGATGGCGTTCTGCAGCGCGGTGCGGCCGAGGGCATCGACATGATCCGGGTTCGCGCCGTGGGCGACGAGCACGGGCAGCATGTCGAGGCGGCCGAACAGCGCGGCGAACGACAGCGCGGTTTCGCCGGCGTGATTGGTCTGGTCGATCGGGCAGTGCGTATCGGCCAGCCGCTTCGCGATCGCTGTCTCGCCCTTGAACAGCGCGCCCATCAGTGCCGTGTTGCCGTGACGATCGCCGACGCACGGGTCCGCGCCGTTGCGCAGCAGATAGTCGAGCGTCGCGGGCTGGTCGCGATAGGCGGCGAGGATGAGCGCGGTGTAGCCTTCGCGCGTCGTCGCGTCGATCGGATAATGCGCGTCGACGAGCGACTGCAGGATGTCGATGCGGCCGAGGCGCGCGGCGGCGAACCATGCATCGTCGTAGCGGCGCAGGTCGGCGTGCGCGTCGGGGTGCGGCATGGCCGCGGGCGGTGCGATCGGCGCGCAGGCCGCGAGCACGGCGGGGCCCGCGATCGCGAGCATGCGGAAGAGGGCGGTTCGGAGTCGATTTTTCATCGGCAATGCGCGCCGCGCGTGGCCGCGCGGCGCAATCGGATGGGTTGGGACGCGAAGGCCGCGCCTGCAGCCTTCGCAAGATTGCCCGATCAGTTTTCGACGAGCTTGTCGGCGAGCGATTTCACGCGGGAAAGGTCCGCGTGCGTGGCGCGTGCGAGACGGCTACCGTAATCCGCATCGGCCTTGAAGAAGTACGACAGCATCGCGTACTTGTTCGCGTCGTTCGTCACGTGGTTCAGGTCGCCCGACAGCGCGGTCACGAGATCCTGCCGTTCCTGCGCGGGCAGCATGCGGTAATACTCGCCGGCTTGCCGGAAGTTCAGCGTCTTGCGGATCGCGGCCTGCTGCGTCGTGCCGGCAAGCGGCGTCTGGACCGACTTGTAACGCGGGTTCTGCGCGAGTTCGTTCAGCGTCGACGGCTCGTAGTTCACTTCACCCTTGCGGTCACCGAAGTTCATCGCGCCGTCCTGGTTGTTGTTCGTGACGGCCACGCGCGGACGATTGATCGGCAACTGGTTGAAGTTCGCGCCGAGGCGGTACATCTGCGTATCCGCGTACGAGAACATCCGGCCCTGCAGCATCCGGTCTTCCGACGGCTCGATGCCCGGCACCATCCGCGACGGGGCAAACGCGGATTCCTCGGTCGACTCGAAGTAATTGTCCGGTACGCGGTTCAGTGTGAGCGTGCCGATCCTGCGCTCCGGAACGCCGGCCCACACCTTCGTATCGTCGAGCGGGTTGAAGTCGAACGCGTCGAGCTCGGACGGCTTCAGCACCTGGATGTAGAGGTCCCACTTCGGCGCGTCGCCGGCCTTCAGCGCGGCATACAGGTCATTCGTCATCAGGTTCCAGTCGGCGCCGATCGAACCCGGAATGTCCTTCGGACGCAGCCCGTGCATCCCTTGCTCGCTCTTCCAGTGGAACTTCACGTACGTGTACTTGCCGTCGGCATTGACGAACTTGAACGCGTGCACGCCGTAGCCGTCCATGTGACGGTACGAATCGGGCATGCCTTCGGTCGTGTACAGCCGGGTCAGCATGCTGGTCGCCTCCGGCGCGTGCGCGAAGAAGTCGAATGCGAGGTTCGGGTCCTGTACGCCCGTGACGGCGCTCGGCTTGTTCGCATGAACGAAGTCGGGGAACTTGATTGCATCGCGGATGAAGAAGATCGGCAGGTTGATCCCGACCAGATCCCAGTTGCCTTGCTCCGTGTAGAACTTCACGGCGAAACCGCGCGGATCGCGCGCCTGCTCGGGCGAGCCGCGATAACCCATCACGGTCGAGAAGCGGACGAACACGGGCGTCTTCGTGCCGGGTGTGAACACCTTGGCCGTCGTCAGGTCGCTGATGTCGGCGCTCGGCACGAATTCGCCGAACGCGCCGGTGCCGCGGGCATGCACGACACGCTCGGGGATGCGTTCGCGATCGAAGCGCTGGAGTTTTTCGATGAGATGCGAGTCTTGCAGAAGCGTCGGCCCGTTCGGTCCGGCTGTCTGCGAATTCTGGTTGTCGCCGACGGGCGAGCCGTTGTCGCGGGTCAGTTCAGCGGCATGAGACGAAGTGGCCAATGCGACGCAGGCCGCGGCAATCATGCTTTGCAAAAAGCGATTCGCGGTGTGTGACATATCGATGAGGTTCCTTGGCTGAGGGGGAGATGCCGACGAAATTTAGTCTCTTCGGCGGGCATCGAGCCAATTGAATCTCTCTAATTTGGCGATAGGTTGCCGTGTTTATTCCTGGTTGATATGGGTAGCTAAATTATTTTTTCTCCTTGCGACAATCACTTGCGCAGTGTCGAAGATCGGCGCGCAAGTGGGCAGGGTGCTCGCGTTTGTTTCAACGGTTGTTTGCGGGCCGGTGCCCGTTCGGCGAAATACCGATGGTCGCTGCCGTCGACTTGGATCGGTTCGTCGAGGCAGGCCCGGCGCGCTCGCGGTTGATAGACCTTGGGCGGTCGTTGCCGGCGCGGCACCCATAAACCAGCCTCCGTCATCAGCTTCCTGACCGTTTCCTTGTCCAACCGAACACCGTGACATTCCCAGAGCTTCTCGCAGGCCAGCGTCGGCCCGAAATCGGCGTAGCGATCGCGGATGATCGATAGCGCCCGATCGGCGGCTCCTGGGTCCAGGCGACGGTTGCCGGGCTTCGATCGGTGTCCCGATACCAAACCCGCCGCGCCGTGTTCCCGAAGCCGGGCGACCAGCCGGCGAACCTGCCGCGTCGTCAACTCCAGCCGTTCCGCCGCTCGCCATGGCTTGAGCTTGCCGTCGGCCACGTCTTGAATGACCTTGAACCTGTCCAGCTCGCGCATCGTCATCGTGATCCGTTCCGTTGCAGCCATCGAAGCCTCCGGCGCTGGATTCCCAGCGGCCGATCAGCTTACGATGGGTCGAAAAGCGGACATTTGAACTTGGCTAGAA